>NZ_DASSES010000136.1:0-40117 GCF_035695185.1 Frateuria sp. | reverse complement strand
TTCACCGCCACGTAGAACACCCCGAAGGTAAGCATCAGCTGGGTGCTCACCCCTGATATGAAGATCATGGTGACGTCAAATGGTGGCCACTCCCTGGTCGTCGCCCGACGATAGATGGGCAGGATGAAGAGGTAAGAGACGACCATGGCCGGGCCGAAGAAGCCCCACAGAAACCCCTTTATCCCTGGAAGCAGAGACAGAGCACCGACGACAAGTGGCCAGAGAACTGTCAGAGCGATGGCAAGGATGATCCATCGCTGTCCGAGGCTACCGCTCCACTTCGTTCCAGAATCGCCAGCAGCGGCCATCTGATGCGTGTGGATTAGCGTGTGACCCTCTGAATCAAGGGGATAGACGAGCGCCATGATGGGCATCAATGCCGACATGGCCATCAAACCAACCAACGCAGCGATCACCGCGGCGAGCGCTGGCAGCCCTGAAAGCGTGCCCGAGGAAGAAAAGTCCACGGGCAGCGCGTAGAGCTTGATGAACTCGAGCCAGTAGAGAGCCGCGACCGCCAGCAACATCGCACCGAGTGGCACCGACACTTTCGCGAGCCATTCCAAGAGACCGAACACCGGTTCGACCGGCGACGGTTTGGCCGTTGGCTTCTGGTCAACGGTTCCTTGTTGTTCTTCCATGTCCCTGTCCTCGCGATCCATCGATCACGTCACGCTGGTGTTTACCGATGCTAAGGCATTCCCGACGCGCGCTTGGCATCGGATGTTCCGAGACAGCCGTCTCACTGGGTGATACTTCCAGCAGCCTTCGTGACTGCTGGGCTTGACGCAACCCCGAGTTCTGCTTGGATGTTTCCGTGGGGGCGGGCATGAAGCTGGCCCGCCGCGCTGTCAGTTTTGCTCAGGATGACCGGTGGTCGCCGAAAGGTGACTGGATCAAGGAGGATCAACGTGTCTCGTCATGCCCGCCCCCACTTGGAAACCCACTCACGCGGTGCCGGCCACGCGGCCGTCGCTGGCGTGGCTTACCGTCTTGGCCTGCGTCTCTACGATCGCCGCACAGGCACGTGGCACGACTTCCGCAAGCGCAAGCTCGGCGAGGAAATCGTGCGTGCCGTCACCGTGGCGCCACCGGGTGCGCCTGAGTGGGCCACGGACCCGGATGAGCTCTGGAACCGCGCGGAAGCCGCCGAGAAGCGCAAAGACGCGCAGGTCGCGCGCGACTATCGCATCCCGATCCCTTTTGGCTTGACTGATGAGCAAGCCGGCGACATGGCCGAGGCGATGGCGCGCTACATCGCCGACGCGCTCACCACCGCGGTGTCCTTGGGGCTTCACCGAGATGCGGACGTCGACGCGCTTGGCAACGTAAAGCCGAAGGAAAAGCAGGGCTACCACGCCCACTTGTATTTCCCGACGAGAAAGCTCGAACAGATTGAAGGCGAGGAGGGGAAAGGCGAGTGGGGGCTTGGCTCGAAATTGACCATGCTCTCGAACAAGAACAGCTCCGGTGCGTTCCTGGAGCAACTCAACGCGAAATGGGCCGATCTCGCCAACCGCTACACGTCCGAGCGGGGGCTGACGGCCGACTACGACCATCGGAGCTACGCGCGGCTAGACTTGCCGATCCCGCCGCAACGGACGCTCGGCCAGGCGGTAACCGCGATGGAGCGGAAAGGCTTCTTCACGCGCAAGGGCGCGGAGCTGCGTGGGGACATCATTCTGCCGTCCGAGCTTGCCAAGGCGGCGCACGCGATCGTGCTCGAAGCGCAACGCGCCCAGGCCGCTGCAGATCGCCAGCGGGAAGCCGCCACAAAAGGTTCCGACCCTCAACCTTCTGCCAGCCCTTTGCCAGGCGTTATCCAGACGACGGATGGCGAGGCCTTGGAGTGGCAGCTGGTCAAGACGGTGTCGAAAGCGGAAGCGCCAGAAGGGCAGGCTCAGCGATCAGCGGCAACCACAGGGGAGACCAGATCACCTTTCACCGACTTCATCGAAGGGCCTCCGGGCTCGCTACTCGCGCGTTTTCGTGAAATGGACGAGGCGCCGGAGGATCCCAAGGAGCACGCTGCCTACAACAAGGTCTTGCGCCTGGTTCGGCTGGTCGAAAAGGTGTTCGTCTCCCTGCGGGAATGGCTGGCCAGGTTCCGTCAGCACGACGAGGCGCGCGGACGCCGGGTGGCGGCCAAGCTTGAGGTGGTCTATCGCCTCGATCGTGTTCGCGATGAGCGCGATGCCGCCCGCACCCGCGTCCAGGAATGGGAGGCCGCGCATCCATGGCGGATGAGAGCGGCCAAGGCCCGAGGTGGCGATGGCAAGCCAGTCGAGTGGCGGATCTTGAACCGCGCGGTGGAGGCGCGGCAGGACCGCATTGCGGAAATGGAGTCAGCGATTGCTTCCCACGACCGGCAGATCCTGGTGTTCGATCAGGAGGGTTTCCGGCTGGGCAACGAACACGCCAGCCTGATGAACCGGCTGCGCCTGCTGCTGGTCAGCATCCGGAACACCGACGAGGGGTCTCTGCGCGCCTTGCTCACCGCGGCGCACGAGGACGAACGGGAATGGATCCAGGCCGCGGGGGCGGTGCCTGCGGTGGCACCGCAGACCTCGGGCAGGCCAGACAGAGCTCTGACGTTAGAGCCGAGGAGGCGGCCGGGAGCAACCGGGTGAGCGAGCTGCGTTACTTCTAGCCTCACGCACCGAAGTTATCGCAGAGAGCGGTCTATAGCGGTCAGGGCTTGAAGTATTCGACGCACGGTAGGCTCTTCGAAATCGTCTCGATCTTCTTCTTCATGCGTGCCCTTATTTAAGGAGATCCACGCCCGAGAGTTCACCTTGGCCTTAAGGATCAGGTCTAGCTGGTCCCCCCGGAGATCCCATGGGGCCTTCAGCGTGCCAGCGCTCAGGGCCTTCGTTATCCGGCTGAGCAACACCTCAGCGACGTTCCTTGTATCCGGTGGGGCGCCCGGACCTCGCAGCTCTAGCGAGAAGCGCGCAACGTCAGGAGCCTCTTTCGCCAGCTTTTTCCACATTTGGTGGAGAAGTCCCTCGAGCGCTTGGCGAGAGTGGGACAGAGCTCCCCGCAAGTTGTAGTCGGCCAAGCAAGCATCCGCCTGCTTGATGTAGTTGCGCGTCTTTCCCCCGCTCACGCGAGGATGGTGGTCGCCGTCATGGTGGCGGAGAATGTAAAGCTCTGCGTCTTGCGCATGGCGGTTGTGGATGTCTTTGATGAACTCGTCGCTGTGGCAACTGATGATCAGCTGCTTCTTCACGAGCTCTGGGTGGCCGAAAAGCGTTGTGCGGATGCCTTCCCGATGATCGTGGTCAATGGCGTTCACCGCGTCGTCCAGCAGCAAGACGGGCAGGCCGAGCTTGATGTTCTTCGCCAGCAGGATGGCGAGCCCGAGGCAACGAACATGACCCTCACTCAAGATAGCCAAGGCATCTTGCCAACGGTCGGGTGTGCCCCGGAAACGGACTTGTATCGGGTCCCCACCCCGTAGTGGCAGCCGCAGTTCTTCGAGCAAATCGGCCGGCTGGTCTTCGAGGTTGAATGAGTTGTAGAGGTCAAGCGCGACCTCGTTCAAATCCGCCAAGAGCTGTTGAGGGAGTCCGTCTCGATAACTTTTGAGCTCATCAAGAAACTCGGCGTAGGCCTTCTGGATCCTCAACTTCACCTGGTGCTCGGCGGCCTCCGCCTCGACCTCCTTCAGAAGTTCCGCGTTTTCTCGTTCGAAGGCGGCCAACCGCTCTCGCGCTGCTGCCACATCCGCGTCGAACTGGGTCTGTCGCCCTTGGATATCGATCAGCGCGTTTCGAGCGCCCTGGAGTTTCTCTGCTTCGGCGGATAACGCGTCCCGCTGCGTCTGCTCCGCTGCCAACTTAGCGTCCAGTTCCCCTAAGACCTTGGCAGCTACCAAGACTTGGCGCCACTCCTTTGACCGGTAGTTGCTTAGCGGCTGATCCAATGGAGCCAGCTGCTTGTCAGTAGGCAGCCGCTCCGCATGGCCTATGACTTGCCGGATCCCTTGTTCTAGGGCGGCCTGGCTTAGCGCAGATCGGCGGTCCAACTCGATGGCCTGTTGTTCCAGCAGCGCGAGCTCTCGTAGTGCCTGAAGACCATCAGTGGCGCGACGGAACGGGTTAGTTGCCACCTGATCCAGCGGAGTTTCGCAGGCCGGGCACCGATCAGCCCGTGTTGCCTCCAACGCTACGACAGCCTGATACAGACTGCGAAAGGAAACCTCTCGGCTGCGAGCCTCTAGCTTCGCCCGTGCTTGCTTGAGCTGGCGCTGTATATCGCGAAGATCTCGGCGCAGAGTGACCAATTTGCTAGCGCTGCTCCCTGTCAGCGCCGGCAACGGATTTTTTAGGATGTCCCGGATTTCCTGGAGGCGCCCCGGGGCCGCTTGTGTGCCAATCCGCGCCTTAAGGTCGGCGTATGTCAGCCCGGGCTCAAATCCGGCGGCAACCGCTGCGCGTTCCTCATCGAACTTTCCGTGGCTCTCAGCGGTCGATGCCACCTTTGCTTGGTCCGCCTGAGTGGCAGCGCGGCGCAATTCGAGAGCCGCGGCCTTAGGGAGGGCGAGGTCCAGCTGGCTATCCAGGGAGGAGGCGAACCCGCTGACGAAGTCGTTAAAGGCCGTAAGCCCAAACAAGGCGGCCAGCATGCGGGAGGCTTCCGCAGGCCGCCGAGCACCGATCCTGGCGAAACCCTCGATGCGATTACGCTCGACGATGATAAACCGGTGAAGCTCTTCGTCAGGTTTGATTTCAGTAGAGGCTCCTTTCAGGCTGCCGAGAAGCACGGGTTGCTTGTGTTTGCCCTCATGGGCGTTGTTGAAATAGTGCTTTGCTCCCAAGCCGCGCTCATCCGCCTCTTCGATGCGGCCCAGAAGGGCAAGCTCCAGCGCTTCACACAAGCTGCTCTTACCGGTTCCATTGCCGCCGAGGATTAGCGTTGTGGCGCCACATAGGTCGAAGACTTCTTTACGACGGAAGCCGCGAAAAGGGCCGATCTCGAGACTGGTCAGCTTGTCCCATTCGACGCCTACTTGCGTGGGAGCGGCTGCCTGGTCAACCACAACCGCTTGGTCCATACCTGCGCGAAGCAATGGCACAAGCAGGCGCGATCGCTGGCCGCCGGCGTGGGTCGTTCGAGCAACGTGCGCTAAGTTAGCCTCTACGACAGCGCAAGTTTTGCGCACATCCTCGGAAGGCTGACGCGCCCCCAGCCATTGTGTGAACCGCGCGAAGTCGTTGATCAGTGCCATCGTGGCCCCCATTCCTGTGGGGCAAGGTTAAGGCATCTCTACGGGGCAGTGGCCAGGTTGCCAGTTATGGCGGCCAGTCTGTCTCAGACTAGCGGTCACTCAGTGGAAGATTTTCCAAGTGGATATTCTGATCCACCTGACCATCCAGTCTGAAACAAGCTGGCCACAACCCCCACAAACGGCGTAGCCATGCCATTCCCGCCTGAGCGCTCAGCCTGGTGGGATGCTTCCTTATCGATGGAGAACAGCCCCGCGGGTGGCCTTCAGTCTGGAACAGACTGGCCACCAGAACGGAGTGTTGGGAACGCTAAGGGGTAGGTTTCGAGCGCGGTCAGGCACACATCCGCGTCATCGATCTGAGTCAGCCTGTGCCAGAGCTGGCGGCCAATCGGGCGAGATTCGAAAAATCAGCGCCGTGCGCTGCGGGGCATACGCTTGAGCGTGATGGGCTGCGAGCGTTCCAACAGTCGACCGAAGATCGCGTCCGCGGCCGTGGGATCCTCGAAGTAGGTGTCCCAGTCCTCGACCGCGTTGGGCGAGACGACTAGGACCGCTTGGCGGTGTCGATGGCGCACGTCGAGCAATTGGCGGAGTAGGTGGCTTTGTGGGGTGTCCGCTCGCTCGGTCGCAAAGTCGTCCAACACTAAGAGTTTCACCCGCGCGAGCCGCTTGAGAAACGTTGGCCACGTGCCGTGCTCCTTCTCGATCGCACACGCGGCCAGCAACTCCGGCACACGCCAGTAGGCGACCGAGAGCCTCGCCAACGCCGCTTCCCGCGCCAGGGCGCCGGCAAGGTAGGTCTTGCCCACCTGGGAATTGCCGGTGATCACCAACGTGTGGCCCAGCCGCACCCAGTCGCAGGTGCGGAGGTTGCCCAGGACTTCCGCCGAGAGGCCCCGCGTTGCGCTGACCCAGACGTCCTCCAGCGTGATGTGGACCGGCAGATCGGCTTGATCCAGGAAGCGACGCATGCGCTTCGTCGCCGTCGCCTGGGCTTGCGCCTGAGCCAGGGCCAGGACGCACTCCACGTGCGACTTGGCTCGGTTGGCAGGGTCATTGGCCCACTGCTTTAAGCGCTCGGCCATGGGGCCGAGCTTCAGTTCCTTCAACGTATCCACGGCATCGGTCAACATGGAGCCCCCTCACCCTGATGGGCGTAGTAGCGCGCGCCACGTGCGTTGGACGCACGCGGCGGAGGTGGCGCTTTAGCCGCCGCGGTGCGGTTGTCGAGCAGACGCTTGAGCGTCGTGATCTTGGGCGAGCCCAGCTGGATGGCCGCGCGCGCGGCTTCGTCCACCGGCGTGGTGCCGTGGACTTTGGCGAGCGACCGCAGGCTGTCGCAGGCGGGTAGGCCGAGGAAGGGGCGAGGGCGATCGAACTGCTGCTGGACGAAGCGCAGCACGTGCGGGCCGGCCTCTTTTGCCCACGCCAGCATGCCTTCGATGGACCGTTCGGCCTGCGCGCGGTGGGCTTCGGGCTGGTGCGTCCGAGCTGTTGTGTGGCCGCCGGTCATGGTGCTGCGGGTGTGGTGAGCCACCACCTTGCCTTCGTGACGGACCTCGATGGTGTCGTCGGTCAGCCGCACCTCAACGCGCTTGCCGATCAGCGCATGAGGGACCGAGTAGAAGTGCCCCGCCACGGCAACGTGGTAATCCTTCGGCACCGTGGGCACCACGAGCCACTCGGCGAACACGTAAGGGGCCGGCGGCAGCGGGCGCAGCGTGGCCCGTTCCAGTTGTTCGAAGCGCTGACGGCGGCTGAGACCATCCTTGACCATGGGTCGGTCGTTGGCCTCGTCCAGCAACTTAGCGACGGCCGCATTGAGCTCGTCCAAGGAATAAAAGTGCTGGTGTCGCAGCCGCGCCAGGATGCGCTGCTGCGCAAACTTCACGCCCACCTCCACAGAGGCCTTGTCGCGCGGGCGGGACGGGCGGGTCGGCAACACCGCCACGCCATAGTGCCGCGCCAAGTCAGCGTAGGAGCGCTGGAGGGTCGGCTTGCGTCCCGGCACGATTACCGCGGACTTCAGGTTGTCCGGCACGAGCACCTCGGGCACGCCACCGAAATAGTCGAACATCGCCACGTGGGCTTTCAGGAAGTCGGGCACCTGCTGCGTGGGCGAGCATGTCGCGAAGAGCAGGGAGCTCGCGCCCAGCACGCCGACGAACAGTTCGACGTGGACCTTCTCGTGGGTAGTCGGGTCCAGGTAGTAGGGGCGCAGGCCCGAGTAGTCCACGAAGACGCGTTCGCCGGGCGCGTGGTGCTGGCGCATCACCGTAGGCAGCGTCTCGCGATACTGCTTCAGCTTGGCCGCCAAGTGAGAGTAGGAGAGGGCGTCGTGCGGATGCTCGCGCCGGTAGTCCTCCCACAGGAGCTGCAGCGTCATGCCCTTGGCTTGGAGTTGTTCGTGGAGCACCGACAGGTCGGGCACCTGCTTGGGGCTGCCGCCGCTTGCCGGGCGATTGAGGCGCCGGCGCATTTCTTCGGGGCCCAAGTCAGACAGCGCGCCCCACGTCAGCTTGCGATCGTTGAGCAAACGCCGGTAGCGGCCGACGGTCGTCTTCGACACGCCAGCGGCAGCGCTGATCTCGCGGTCGGTGAGGGAAGTGGTGAGGATCAGGCGAACAACGTCAAACACTTTCACGAACGACTCCTTGTCGCCCGCGGCGCCCCATCCGCGAGCCAATTTCGGGCGCAGATGCCCGTGCCACGCGCGCTTGCGCGTCGACAGTTGACAGGGAGGGGGAAGCAAACTAGAACAGGGGTGCGGTTGGGGCACCACACCGTGTCATCGAAAGGTCGAGAGTTGGCGCTCTCGGCCTTTCTTGTTTCCGACCCCCGGAAACAAAGCGGTGGTGGGTCGAGAAGGTTTTACATAGCCAGGCTCCTGAAGCTGAACGGAGCCTTGTTCTAGCCCGTGATTGAGGGCTGTCAAGCGCGCCCCATCACGGTTCTCAGGAATCCGCGAGCTAGAGCCAAACACATTTTTTTGCTCGGGAGGCGAGCGAGCCGTCAGCGCGACCGAAGCTTGTCAGGCCGCATTGTTGAGCCATTTTTCTGGCGCGCGTCTGAGCAAAAGAAAAGGCCGCCCGTGAAGGCGGCCTTTTTTGCGGAGCATCGGCCTGAGGCCTGACTTCCCGCAACGCTAAGGTGGCAAGGTCTCAGGGACGTGCCTGTAGGCGTTCGCCGTCAATCGGTGTCAGGCACCTTCACGAACACGCGCACATCCAGGCCTGCGCATACGAACAATGCGGCCGCGCGCTGCCACAACGCGTGGAAGCTCTCCCAATGATCAACGCCAGAAGAGATCACCTGGGCCAGGAGCGCGCCGGGGGTCAGCGGTTTCCGAATGGTGAGGGTGTCCACCGCGAGTGCGAAGTAATCGGTCAACTTCCCGTCCGTCGGATCCTTAGGCGTGGGGTATTTGCCGGCCCAATAGAGGACTTCACTGTAATAGCGCAGCAGCTGTCGCTCCGCATCGGAACGATCGAGCCCAACTTCATCGGCCAAGTTATTCAACCTATGAATGGCGCGGATCGGTTGGCCGCGCTGGGCGAGCACGGCTTTCAGAATGACCTCCAAAGCCATGCCGCACAGCAAGTGATACACCGGACGGGTCGCGAGCGCCATGTTGAACCCTGGATCTAGGCCTAGTGCGCTGGTCGCGTCCGTTTGCCTCATGGCGAGCCAGAGCCCGCCAGCTGCCGCCCGAAGGTCGGAGGCTCGATTGAACCAGTGCTGGGGGTGAGACCTGGCCTCAACCAGGTCGCCCTCCCGGTAGGGATCGCCGGCTGGCTCCACGTTCATGTGGACTGCCCGGCTACGTCCACACGGTGATAGGCCAGGTGCTCGGGATGCGGCTGGTCGTTGGGGTTGCGAGGGAGCTGAAGAGGCTTCCCACGCAGGGCGCTGTATTCGCTGGCGGACAATCGCTCGTCGATCTGAACCCGGTTCGCCTCATCCACCCAGAGCAAGCCACGATCGAAGAGCGTGTGGATGTCAGCACGGAGCAGCAAGCCGTTGTCCGTGCGGTTGGTGTGGTCACCGCGGAACGGCCGGATGTGCGCGGCCTCGAGGATCTCCGTGACCGCGCAGCCGGTCACCGCGCAACAGTTGTCGTAAGCCGCGAGCAGCGCCGCCTTGAACTCACCTTGGCCCTCGCGCAAGGCGATGGCGTAGAGCACCCGGACGCGGGCGTCGTGGTCGGACGTGATCGGTGCGCGTCGTTCTTCGGACGCCGCTTGCGAGCTGGCTTCGGCCCAGGCCGCCTCGTTGGCACTCACTTCCACCTGGACAGCTTCGATGCGTCCATCCGCCTCGCGCAGGTCCCAGACACCATGCGTGGCCGGCGAATACAAGGTGTAGCTGACATCCCGGTAGCGACCAACACGGAAGAGGGCATCTTTCGCGTTGCCTTTGTCGCTACGGAAGTTTTTGCGGCCCCGATCATGGTGGCGGCGGTTGGCATCGTTGACCGTGAGCAGGCAGGCGTTGTCCCGGGCGTCCCCATGGTCCTCGTGCGGATAACGTTCCGCCAGCCACGCCGTGACGTCCTTGATGCTCGCGGCACCATCCAGTGCCCGCACAGCCTCCAGGACACGCCAATACTTGGGTTGGAAGCCCGGCCCAAATTTGCCCCTGTCGCTACGCTGTGCCAGCAAGGCCAACAAGTGGTTGGCGATGGCGTCGTCCAGGTGCTCTCGAGTTTGTCTCGGAGGGTGGGCGCCCACCTTGGAGGCACGAATGCCGCGGGATACTTCCCAGACGTAATGGGTCCAGTCGACCGCACGCTCGTGCTGGTGGCTGGACAGTGAGTCCGCCGGCACATCCGGGTGGAGCAAATAGCTCTCGGCAGCGCCCACGTGGCCGGCACCGACGAACCCAGGCCCATTACAGTAAGCAAAGATCCAATCGCCCTCATTGAGGGCGTTGAGGATCTGGTCGCCGCGATCGCCGGTTTCGGCGTCGAAGCCTGCGGTGATCACGCCACGGGTGAGGTTCTCCTGCCACCAGCTGGATGTGGCCGGTCGGCCGATGTTGAAGACGTAATTCGCCACCTGATTTCTCCCTGTGTGAGCAGGGAATTCTAGTGACTCGAATCGCGCCAGATGAGATTGGCTTAACCGAAATTCGGAAGGCGACGGACGATCTCCGAAGCCACAGAGTTGGCCTGTGATTCCGTAAGGCCGCCGGCGAGAACCGTTCGCCGCCCCACGTGATCCACTTCAACGGTGTGGCTCACATGGGTGAGGAGCGACAGGGTTTGGACCGCCATGTGCCCCACACCTGCCGCCATGCCGCTGCCACCGAGGATCACCACGCGACCGTCCTGCGCGTTGCTGCGGATCACCGACAGCACCTGGTCCGCCGGAATGGTCTGTGAACCCAGTCGGATACCTTGGGTGGACACTTCAAGCGGTTCGCGCACGACCTTTCTGCGGTGATCGTGATAGCTCTGCCACATCTGCCGGATGACGATGCCCGCCAAGATCCACGTCACGAAGCCAACAATGGGCGTGGCCGAAGTGTCCGGGTTACGGGCGTAGATCATCCCGCCAACAATCCACGCGGGAAAAATTGCGAGCCCGGCGGACACCACGGTGATGCGGAAGGGAAGGGGGGAGGGCGTGGCAACAAGGGTCGCCCAGTCGCCAGCTTCGCGAACCTCAAACACCGGCCCGCGACTGGCCTTGGCGCCGAAGTGATGAATGACGAAACCGCCAGCAACGATCAGCAGCACAAGGAAGGTCAGCAATCCAGTCATGGCTACTCCTAGTGAAGGTCGTGGTTGCCCGCGGGATCGACACCGACGATCCACAGCGTCTTGCCGGCGCGGGTATCGAGAACCGGATCGGCGTGATTCATCCAGCCGGTCAGCCACATCAGCCGAATGAGGACCTCGTGGTATTGGTGCGCGAACGGCCCGGACTGCGTCGCCGGCCCCAGGTCGAAAAGCATCGACGGGGGCAGGGGGCCCATGTTGCGCACGCCGTCCGGAGCCGTGTTGATGTGAGAAATGCCCTGGATGTTCTGTGCGATGGTGAGCTGGAGCGTGCCTTGGCCGTTGCCGACAGCGTCCTCGGGCGCGGTGATGTAATGGGACTGACCCACGGCGTCCGTAAACCTGATCGGCGCGTTACAGACTTGAAACCTCTCCTGGTGATGGCGCTTGACTGAGTGCCAAACCTCGGCGACGGCCGTCCAGCAAGCCAGATGCGTCCCGGCCTCGATGAACTTCACCGCCACCCGCGGCCACGCATCGCCGACTTTGTGGTGCGCAAAGATGCCAACGATGTCGCTGGGCTTCGCCGGCTTGATCGGCCGGTAATACGAGCCATTGGTTGTGGCCGGTCCCGCTACCTGGCCGTTGGAACCTTGGCTTGGGTTACCGAGAACCTTGGCGGCCGTATGCGTGATCGCGGAGCCGGCCCGGTGGAGGAAACCTTTGAGCCCGCTGTCCTGGGCGTGGGCGCCGAACGCCAGCAGCGTTCCTACAAGCGCCAATCCAAGCTTCTGCATGAAGAACTCCCCTGTGGATGTGCCGCAATCCTATACCTGTAAAGCAGGTAAAATCCTGGCTTCCGCGTAAATGCAATACGGATAATAGCTTGGAGGCCGACCACACGGGGCGGCCATGAAGCGAGCAACAGTCCACACGCCGGAGCACGAGGAGCTCGTTCTCCTGCTTCACGACTTGCGCTTGGAGGCGGGACTGACCCAGGCGGAGGCTGCTGCGGCGCTGGGCCGCCCGCAGACCTATGTCAGTGCGGTGGAGGTCGGTCGGCGAGGCGTGGACCTGGTCCAAATCCGCGAGTTTTGTGGCATCTACGGCCTGACGTTTCCCGTGTTTGCTCAACGGTATGAGGACTACCTGTCTCGTCGGGAGAGCAAGCGACGGCCTCCCCGTGGCGGAAGGAAAGCAGCGCGATCTGCCTGATGCTCACGACTCGTCCTCACGCGACTCGTCTCAGGATGTGAGAACCACGTGAATTAGCTTCTGCTCCCGTCAAGCTCGTTGTTGCTTGGCGCCATGGCACTTGTCAGAAGGAGCTTCTTGATGAGCAGCAAGCAGAAATACTGGTCTGGCCAGGAATGTCCCAAGACGGCCACGTATGGCCAATACAGGGACACCAACGACAACACTTATGCCGGTTCCAGCTACGACCGGCACGTTCAGAGGGGCGAGCGGTTCCCACCCAGCCTGAACAACCATCACTTCGAAGAGAAGTAAGAGGAAGGGGGCGAAAGCCCCCTTTCTTTTACTGGCGGGGCTCCCTTAGCCTTCTGCGTGTTTGGGCGCTGTCAGGTGGATGACGCCCAAACGGCGCATCAGCTCGCGACTTTCGGGATCCGGCACGGTCGTCGTTACGAGCACGGCTTGGGCTTGCTGGATGAGCAATTGGGCCTCCTGCTCCGCCCGCATAACCGCGCGGTATTTCACCACTTGATAGACGCCTCGCTGGAGCTCGATTTTCGACGCATGGCTGGGCTTCACCTCCACGGCGAGGCGCTTCGCGGATGTGCCGAAGTAAACGTCCAACCTATCGCCCGAAGAGAGCGGATACTCAGTTTCGCCGGATTTGAACGTGCCGAAGCGAGCAAGGAAGGCCGGGTTACTGCGCACCCACTCCTTCAGGTTGCGGTGCTCTAGCGTCTCCTCTCCACCCCCTTGGCTGACCTTGAGGGGCTTCATCGGCTTGCCGGAGCGATTGCCCCCGGCGGCCGGTTTCAGGATGGGTGCGCAGAATGCCTCCGCAACGGCAACCCAACGCTCGCCGTAGTCGAAGACAATGTCGCGGGCCATCCTGTGGAGGTCTTTGCGGCGCTTAGCGCTGAAACGCTGGCCTTTGGCGTTGAGGTAGTTTCTCAGCAGGGGATCGCCGCCTTTCCCGGCGCACTTGTCCCTCTTGTTGATCACGATAGTGTTCAGAGGGGGCAGGAGTAGGCCCCAAACCTCGCTGAGCTCTTCCAGCTTGTGGCCGACCAATCCCACGGGCGCGCCATATGCGCTCTTCCGGAACTGCTGCGGGATTTTGTAGCGCCGCTCAATCTCGGCGGCCAGGTCCTCGTAGGTTATCGGGCGCCCCTCGCGGGCGCGCTGGATCATGATGGGGAAAGCAAGCGGGGCAATCTTGCAGCCAAATGGTGTCCAGCCGCTGTTGGCCCAGTCCGGCTCCCATGGTGCGGTCGTCATATTCCAAGCCCCCGATGAACGTGGGGGACATTGTGCCGCTTCGCTTACTACCGGTTCCATGTGGCATGGGCGATGTGAACGTGACGGACTTTACCGAGCGCTAGGTTGGTGTGAGCGAGCTCTCTTGATAAGTTTCGCGGACCTTGGTCAACACGGGAGGTCAACTTTCCGATAGGACCAAGCGCCGCAAGGCGTTGGCGGGGCTCGAAGAGAATCCTCTCCCACTCTCTCCGCCATATCTTTATGTAAGCTGCTGGTTTAAAGCATTTTGTCTTTGAGTTTCGGTCTGTTCGATCCAGTGTCCCATACGTGATGGATGGGCACCATTGGGCTAGCCTTCGCTCAAGGGGGATAGGAGCTCAACGGGGGACCAATGGAGCTGGAGAAGTGCGCCTGTTGCGGCGCCAGCATGAGTAAGCGTGCGCTTGCCTGCCCGATGTGCGGGGACACACCAAATCGTCGGACATTTCACGACAAGCTCGCTTGGTTCGTCGTCTGGCTGTTTTCGATCTTCAGCCTGCTCTGCATCTTTTGGGCCACCTTCGTCGCCGACGGCATCTCCTCCCCGCAGCAGTGTGCTGTCATCGCAGGGGCCATAGGCTTCACGCTCGTGCCGTACTGCTATGCGCGGGCGGTTGAGAAGTTCGAGTAGCCGCGTGCTCGGGCTGCCTGAATGCAACCATCCCCGAGGCCTTCACGTGCACTTGCATCCTGCGAGCGCAGACTTAACTTATAGGTTAAGATCGTGAAGTTTGTCGCGATTGCCGAGGGCAAAGGGGCCAGGATCGTTGCTCATCTCCCAGATGGGGCCGATGTGACAGATCTGGAAACAGAACTGGATCAGTATCGAGCCAACGGTGGCCCAATCGCCAAAGCCGCGACGCAGATGCTCGCTTTGTTCGCCGTCGTTGCGGACAACGGTCGCATGCGGAGCGTCCGCCTGTTCCATGAGGCCAACAAGAAGGAGAGCCTGTATGAATTCCGCAAAGGTGACATGCGCGTTTACTTCTTCTTTAGCAGCGATTCGGGAGAAGTCTTCATCTGTAGCCATGCCATATACAAAAAGCAGCAGACCACGCATCAAAGGGATGTGTCGCGCGCTGTAGCCCTTCGTGATCAGATCAAAGCAGCGAAGGCCGCGGGAAAATTCCGAATTGTGTCCAGGGTGAAGAAATGAGCAACGTAATCCAAAATCTCGCAGCTCTTCGTGAGACGCTAGTTTACGCACAGGAGTCAGCCAAGCTCGATTTCTCTATCCAACTTCACGAGCTTATGGAGCGGGCGTCAGTCTCACAAAAGGAGCTCTCGTCTCGAGTAGGAACGTCTCAGGCCTACATTAGCAAGGCGCTCCGAGGTGACGGCAATCTCACAATTGAAACGATGGTTGCCCTCGTTCGAGGTGCTCACGGGAAACTGCACTTCAAGGTCACGTCTGAGGATTCCGTGGCGTGGTGGCCGGAGGTCTTCGAAGGCGGTCGCAAGGTAGCGCGTGAGCCCATGACTGATCTTTGGAGGGCGCACGAGGAGAGGCCGCAATCGAACGCTTCCTATGATATCCACGGCAGCGAGAGCGATTGCGATGTCCTTGCAGCTTGAGACCTGCTTCTACACATCGGTCGAGGTTGACGCTAACCCTGGTTACAGGGAGGCTGACCATAAAGTCGAGTGCAAGGTCGAAATAAACGGGGAGCTAAATTTCGTCAATGCTCACCGTCTGGGTGCGAGCCTATCCATTGCAATAGCAGAGTCCGATGGCATGCCCTATGACATTGCGCTATTCATGTTTGCAGGATTCACCATCCATGACGACACCCTTGCGCAGTTTGCTAATGCCGGCATGCTCGAACGAGCGCTCGATCAGTACAAGAATTCGGCGGTGTCGATATGCTATGGAGCGGCCCGCGAATTCGTTCTTATGGTGACCGGACGCCAGCCTTGGGGGCCTTTTACACTGCCCGTAGTCTATCCGTCGACTATCGAGCTCGCGATAACGCTGGGCGACGAGGTCAAGGGCTTAGCTAAGATCTCGAAGAGAAATGCCCTGACTCCTCGAGCGCCCAAAAAAAAGGCGTCGAAACAGAAGTGAAAAAGCCCGCTCCGGCGGGCTTTTTCATGCTTGCTTGGTATCGGCTTATCGCGGTGCTCCAAGCGGTCGTGTTGATGATTACTGCCGCCCGCCAAGCAGAGGCTACGAGGTGGAAGAGCCGGTTGCTGCGGTGTCGGCGCCCGCACTCGCGGTAATGGGGCGAGCCGATTGGTGGCTCCGCCCGCTTGGGGAAGCGCGCAAGCGCAGAAGCACCGGCGGGACCACGATCGTCACGGTGGTACCGCCCGCCCCGGTCCGGGTTTCCGCCGTCCCGCCAAGCTGGGCCGTGAAAATGCGGATCAGCTTCGAGCCGAGGCCGCCGCCGCGTACTGCGCCCTGCATGCCGAGCCCGTGGTCGCGCACCACGAGTCGCAGTTCACCGCCGGCTGCCCGATCGGCTCGTACTTCCACCGGCCCCGGCGCGCCGGCGTACGCGTACTTGGCGGCGTTGGTCAGCAGCTCCGTGGCCAGCAACGCAAGGGTCACGGCCGCCTGGCTCGGAATCGCCACGTCGATGGCCTCGACCGCCACGTGGCCGGACCAGCCCTCGCCCCACGAACGCATGAGGTCCGCGCACAGCTCCTTGAGGTAGGGCCCGAGCCGCACGTTCTGCGCATCACTGGATCGCCACAGGTGCCGGTGCACCGCGCTTACTGCCATCAGTCGATTGACCGCACCCTGGAACTGGCCGCGAACCCCCGGATCGCTGGTCTGGCGTGCCTGCAGCTGGAGCATCGAGTTGACGATCTGCAGGCTGTTCTGCACCCGGTGATGCACTTCCTGCATCAGCACACTCTTTTGCGCCACCAGCGACTGTTGTTCGGCCAGCGCATCGCGCAGGCGGTTGTTCAGATCGCGCAGAGCCTGTTGCTGGAGCACGGTGGTGAGCGAGCGCCCCAGCTGGCGCGCGGCGCCCATTTCGGCACGGGTCCAGCGACGGGCAGTCTGGCGGACGGTCTGTTTCCAGCTGTCGAAGGAGGCCCGTGGGGACAGCCGTGCGGGCACGTCCCCACTGCCGCAGGACTCGTGCGGGTTGCCGGCCCATACGACGCGGGCGATTTCCTCCACCCGGAACCACAGCAGCACGACCGGAAGGGGGGCGCCGATCGCGGTGGCCAGCACGCCGCTGGCTTCCGTGGCATAGGACGCCGCCGCAGGCAGCTGGCGAGCCAGGTGATGGCTGGCGAATACATCGTGTCGTAGCGGCTCCTGCAGCCAACTGGCGAGCACGACCGTCTCCGCTTCCCCGGGCGTATGCCCGGCCAGCTCGACCCGCCCGGGCGTCACCAGCGCGACCCCATCGCACGGCACCATGTCCGCCAGCCTTGCCAGCTCCAGTTGCACCGGGTTGCCGGCATCGAGCGCCTGGCGCAGCTCGTCGAGCCAGGCAGTACGAAGCTGTCGCAGCCCGGCGGCCTGCCGGTGATGCCGGGTCTCCTCACGGGCCTCGATCTGGTGGGAAAACACCCGTCCCAGGTGCCGGCAGGCTTCGCGCAGCTCATAGGCCACGTGCTTCGGTTCGCTGTGATGGCAGGCGACCAGGCCCCAGAGCACGTTGTCGACCACCACCGAGATGGACATCGACGAGGACACGCCCATGTTCTTCAGGTACTGCAGGTGCACCGGCGAGACGCTGCGCAGCGAGCAATCGCTCATGTCGAGCGCCTGGGTGGCCTCTGGGTCGATCGATCGCAGCGGCGCGGGTACGTAGTGGGCGTCCGGGATGATCCTGAAGCGGTTGCGCAGATACAGCCTGCGCGCCTGCCGGGGAATATCGGCGCCGGGGAACCGGTGGTTCAGCAGCGAGGGCAGGGCGCCTGAACGGGCCTCGGCGACCACCGTGCCTGCTTCATCGTCGATGAAGCGGTAAACCAGAACCCGGTCGAACCCGGTGGCGCGACGGACCTCGGCAGCCATGGTGCCGAAGAGCTCGTCCAGTTCCTGGGGCCGCTCGAGCGAGGCGACGGCCCTGGCGAGTTGCGCCATGCCTTGCGCCGCTTCGACGCGGGCCGGTGCGGCCGGTTCGAACTCGATGATGGCCCCCTCCCGGTTGGCGTGCGCGGTGACGTCCCATCGGCCTTCTCCCGGCGGTTCGGGGCGCCAATGGGCCACGTAGCCCGGGAGCGCCGAGCCGTGCTCGGCCATGGCGCTGGCGAGCGCCAGTCCCTCGCTGTCGACCAGTGCATCGATGTGCTGTCCGAGCAAGGCCTCCGGGGCCACTCCGACGGCGCGACTCGTGTCGCCGGCGAGCTGGATGACGACACCCAGGTGGTCGACCGACAGCAGCGCGCCGTGTGGCTGTATCGCGCCGGGAACGTGGATGGGCTCCCGATCGCACAGGCGCGGATTGTGAACATCGGGGGAAAAACCCATGGGCTCGGCCTTTGAGACCGCGTGGCGTCTGCGGCGTGGGTGCGGCGGTACCCGTCGCCCGTCGGGCTGGATCACGGGCGCGGCAAAGAGAAGGTGCACCCCGACTCTAGGTGAGCTCCTCACGAAAGTATGTCCAATTGTGGACACACGCGTGACGCGGGGGTCACCCGAAAAACACTTGCAGCGCTTTGAGATAACGTCGCAAGCCCGTGCGCAAACGGCGATTCCGCCGTATGTGTGGACACGGTCATCATGGGGGCTTCCTTGGCCAGCCAATACGAGCGCGCGCAGTCACCGGGTGGGCTGAGCGAGGAGGCGCCGCCCAACAATCTGCTGCGGGCGCTGCACCAGGACGATCTCCTTCTGCTCCAGCCGCACCTGGAATCCCAGCGGGTCGAGGTGGGCCGGGTGCTGTACGAGCCCGGGGACCAGGTGCGTCATGTGTATTTTCCTTGCGGCCCCACGCTGGTCTCCTTCGTGGTCCTGCTGGAAGACGGGCGTGGCATCGAGACCGCGCTCGTGGGGCGTGAAGGAGCGGTGGGCGGCATCGTCAGCCAGGGCCGGCTGCCGTCGTACTCGCGCACCGTGGTCCAGTTCCCGGGCCCGGTGCTGAGGATCGGCGCACTCGAACTGGAACGGGCCAAGATGAGCTCGCCCAGCCTGCGCAACCTGTTCGCGCGCTACGCGGACTGCCTGATGGCCCAGGTGTTCCAGTCAGTGGCATGCAATGCCGCGCACTCCATCGAGCAGCGCACCGCCAAGTGGCTGGTGGCGGCGCTCGATCGCACGGGCGACCACGACGTGCCGCTCACCCAGGAGCAGCTGGCGTCCATGCTCGGGGTCGGGCGCAGCTACATCAGTCGCGTGATCAAGCAGCTCAAGGACCGGGGCATTCTGGAAACCCGCCGCGGTGGCGTGCGCGTGACCGAAGCTGGGGGGCTGGACAGCATCGCCTGTGGCTGCAACCGGGCGGTGAAGCTTCACTTCGACGACGTGTTGCAAGGAGTGTATCCCGGGGAGGAAGAAAGCGCGGCGATCAAGGCCGGTGCCGGCGACCTGCAGCCAGGCTCGCGCATGCCCGGCTGAGCGCCGGAACCCGAGCGAACCGGAGCCGCAGCGCGCCTCTCCGCCGTGACAGGGGCGACCTGGCCCTTGGCCTACTACTTGTACCCACAGCAGGATCAGGCTTCCCTTACGGCGCTCGGCTGAGCCGCCCCTCATACTTCGCGCGAAACGGGCCGGTGGACGCCGCCCAGGCGTCAGCGGGCACCGACAAGCCATCCGGCCGCAGCAGCGACCGCGCCCTGTCACAAAAGCCGCATAGCATGAGGGCCCCGTGGGCCTCTCGGTATCCGACCATGGTCCTTGACGAGAAGATTCAGGCGAGGTTGGCGGAAGCCCACCGTTTGCTGCTGCTTGAAATCGAGCATCGCGAACGCGTGCGGGCCGCGTGCCTGGACGACTCGGATGCGGAGAAGGCGGTGCAGCTGAGGCAGGCGTGCATCGAGCGGATGGAGCGGGTGCTCGCGCGGCACCAACCGGTCATCCGCCTGCGCCCGGGTTGACCACGCCGCTAGCCGGGTAGCGTTTCAGCAGCCACGCCAGCACCGGCGGCGTGACCATCGCGGTAAGCAGCGACATGGCCACGATGATCGCGTAGATGCGGTCGCTGAACACGCCGGCGGCAAGTCCCAGGCTGGCCACCACCACGCCCACTTCCCCGCGCGGAACCATGCCCAGGCCGATGATCGTCGCCGCGCGCCGGCCCATCGACAGCGAGCCGAGCCAGCCCCCCGCGAGCTTGGAGACGATGGCGATCACGGTGACGATCGCCAGCATCCCGAGCGCCTCGGCACTGGCCAGCTGGGCCAGATCGATCTTGCTGCCGGTGATGACGAAGAAGAACGGGGTGAGCAGCGCCATCAGCGGCTGGGTCTGTTTTTCCAGCATGTGCTGCTGGCGTGTCTCCGAGGCGATCATGCCGGCGAGGAACGCACCGATGATGGCCGCCAGGCCAAGCAGGGTGGACAGCCAGGCCAGGCCCAGGCAGATCGCGAGCACGATGGCCAGCGGCGAGTGCGCGCTATGCGGCGTCTCCAGCCACTCCGAATTCCAGCGCATCACCCGCGCGCCGCCGAGCCCGACCAGCGCGATGAAGCCGATCGCACTCCCGAGCACCACCAGCAGCCTGGCCGGCTCGAACCCGCCACCGCCCTGCAGCGATACGACCACGCCCAGCAAGAGCATCGCGAGGATGTCGTCGATCACGGCCGCGCCCAGGATCACCTTGCTTTCCAGCCGCTGCAGCGCGCCGAGTTCCTGCAGTACGCGCGCGGTGATCCCGGCCGAGGTGGCGACGAACGCGGCCGCGATGAACAACGACTTGCCCCATGGAAAGCCGTTGCCGTGCGCCCAGAGGCCGCCCAGGGCAAAGGGGATGAGCACCCCGAGCAGGCCCACCAGGAAAGCGACCTTGCCCACCTTCTTCAGGTCTTCCAGCCGCGTTTCGAGCCCGACGGAAAACAGCAGCAGGACCACGCCGATCTCCGCCAGCACGTCCAGCGGAGTGCCGGGCAGGATCTGGTCGGGGCTGATCCAGCCGAGCAGGGAAGGGCCGACCACGCAGCCGGCGGCGATCTCGCCCACCACGCCCGGGAGCCGGAGGCGCTGGGCCAGTTCGGCGCCCAGCTGCGCGGCGACGAAGACGAGGAACAGGGTGAGCAGGATGTCGCTGGCGTGGTGCATGGTGTTCCCTTGCCTGGTCAGCTGCCGTTGAGCGCCAGGTGCAGCGCGATGCTCGCCGCGTAACCCAGCGCGATCGCCCAGCTCCAGCGAAGATGGGTCATGAAGGTGTAGCGCTTGCCGGAGGCACCCATCAGGGCCACGCCGGCGGCCGAACCGACCGAGAGCAGGCTGCCGCCCACGCCGGCGGTGAGCGTGACCAACAGCCACTGCGCCTCGTCCATCGGCGGGTTCATCTGCAGCACGGCATACATGATCGGGATGTTGTCGACCACCGCCGAGAGCACACCCATGGCCGCATTGGCCGGGGTCGCGCCGAGCATGCCGTAGAACGCATGCGAAGCCAGTTCCAGGTAGCCCAGTGCCGCCAGTCCGCCCACGCAACCGAACACGCCATAGAAGAACAGCAGCGTGTCCCACTCGGCGTTCGCGATGATGCGGAAGATCGAATACGACTCCTCCTCCATGCCCTGCGCCAGCGCATAGCGGCGCTGGCTGCGGTCGATGCGCGAGGCCAGCAGGTTGAGCAGCGCCAGGCCCGTGAGCATGCCGTAGGCCGCCGGCATGCCCAGCCATTGCTTGCCGATCACGGTGATCGCGACGGTCAGTGCGAAGGTCAGGCAGATGCCGATGCCACCGGGTTTCACCTGCACCCGCCCCGGGACCGACTCGGGCATCCCCTTGGGCAGCGCGAAATGCATCGCCACGGCCGGCACCAGCCAGTTGGCCATGGCCGGAAGGAACAGGCGGAAGAAATCGAAGAACTCGGCCTTGTGGGCCTGCCACACCATCAGCGTGGTGATGTCGCCGAACGCACTCCACGCGCCGCCGGCGTTGGCCGCCACCACCAGGTTGATCAGCGACAACGTGGCGAAACGCGCCTGGCCGCCACCCACCGCCAGCACCACCGCCGACATCACCAGCGCCGTGGTGAGGTTGTCCAGCACGGGCGAGAGGAAGAATGCGATCGTGCCGGTGATCCAGAACAGTGAGCGATAGCCCAGCCGGCGGCGGGTCAGCTGCGCGCGCAGGGCTTCGAACACGTTGCGCTCGCCCATCGCGGTGACGTAGGTCATCGCCACGACCAGGAAGAAGAAGATCTCCGCGTACTCGAGGAACATCGCCTCGAACGCGCCGCGTGCGGCCGCCGGCCCGCCGGGGAGGTCACGGGTTTCCCAGGCGATCAGGCCCCAGATCAGCGCGGCGGCGAGCATCACCGGCTTGGATTTGGCGATCCGGATGCGCTCTTCCAGCACCACGGCGAGGTACGCCAGCACGAACAGGGCCAGAGCCAGCCAGCCGGCCGGGTGGCGGGTGAGGTGGAAGTTGGCGCCGGCTTCGGCGGCGGCCGCCGAAACGGGAAAACCCAGAGAGAGGATCAGGAGCAGGGTCGAACGCATGGATCGCTTTCCGTGGCACATCGGCCAAGCCTATCAGGCGAGCGCACCCCGGCCGCGGTTCAGGCGCGTGCCGGGCGGTCGACCCCGAGCCGGCCGAACACGCGGCTGGCCGAGGCGGTGACTCCCGCCAGGATCAGCACCGTCCAGCGGAACGCGGCGACGTAGTCGGAATGCGCGTGGCCCTGCAGCAGCGACTCCATCAGCAGCGTGGCCAGCGCGATGCCGAAGCTCATCGAAAGGTACTGCGCGGTGGAGGCCATCGAGGACGCCATCGAGGCGTGCCTGATGTCCAGGTCGTGGTAGATCAGCGTGTTCATCGCGGTGTACTGCATGCCGGCGAAGCCCCCGTAGAGGAACACCATGGGGGCGATCAGCCACATCGGCGTGGTGCGTCCGAACAGCGCGAAGGAAGCGAGCAGCATGGCGACGATCAACGTGTTGCCGAGCAGCAGCCGCCGGTAACCCAACCGCGCCAGGGCACGGTTGACGATCCACTTGGCGCTGATCGAACCGAGCGCCTGCGGCACCATCATCAGGCCCGCCATGAGCGCCGACCAGCCGCAGCCCACCTGCAGAAACAGCACCAACAGCAGGAACATGCCGGAGATGCCCAGCCGGGTAAACAGGTTCCCGGCCAGCGCCACCCACACGCTGCGCACCTTCAGCAGCGAAAGGTCGGCGACCGGGAACGCCGTGCGCCGGCTGTGCCAGACGTAGATCACGCCGATCAGCGACGCCAGCGCCGCGTACTCGCCGACGCGCGACCACGCCACATGCTCGGCGCCGACCAGTTCCGAAGCGGTGAGCAGCAGCGCGGATGCCACGGCGAACAGCATGAAGCCGAGCAGGTCGAAGCGGTTGGCGTGCTGCATGCGGTACTCGGGCATGTCCTGCTTGTTCATCCACAACCCGGCGATGCCCACCGGCACGTTGATGAGGAAGATCAGCCGCCAGGAGGTGAACTCCACCAGCGCGCCGCCCAGCAGTGGCCCCAGCACCGAACCGAGCAGGCCGAAGGTCGCCACCGTGCTCATCACCGCGACGAACTCGCGCTTGTCGATGCTGCGCACCAGCACGTAGCGGCCCACCGGCATCAACGCGGCGCCGCCGACGCCCTGCATCACGCGCGCTGCCACCAGTTGCGGCAACGTCTGCGCGATGCCGCAGAACAGCGACCCGGCGCCGAACACCGCGATGGCGGCGCCGAACACCTTGCGCGTGCCGAAGCGGTCGCACAGCCAGGGGCTCGCGGGGATCAGGATCGCCAGGGTCAGCACGTAGCTGGTGAGTGCGCTGCGCATGCCGAGCGGAGTGACGCCGAGCGCCTCCGCCATGGCGGGCACGGCGGTATTGACGATGGTCGAATCCAGCGCCTGCATGAAGAAGGCTGCCGACACCAGCCAGATCAGGCCCCGGTACCGCTCGCGCGAGGATTCCTCGACCTGCCCGCCCGCGTGCAGGGAAGGGGCGGGCGTGACGGCATCGTTCGGCATGGGGGCGCATGATACGGCGACGGCTGCCTTCGATGCGTGCACAGTCGCCGCTTCGCGACGGGCTTGGGTTTTATGCGGACGGCACCAGATCTGACGGGAGCCTGCCCTTTCGCGCGCAGCGCTGTCCGCTTGCCCGAAGTTCGCCGGCCATCGTTCCGCCGGCCTTTTCCATGGAGAGTCCAATGACCCGGCCAGCCATCGTCCTGTCCCGCCTGGATGTCGAACGCATCGAGAACATGCTCGATCGCCTGCCGGCCGGGGCGGCGCAGCAGCATGCGCCGCTGCGGGCGGAACTGGAGCGGGCGGAAGTGCGCGAGCCGACCGAGATGCCGGCCGATGTCGTCACCATGAACTCCACCGTCACCTTCAGCGAGGAGGGTGCCGACGAGCGCATCACCCTGTCGCTGGTCTATCCCGCCGCAGCCGGCAAGCCCGGCACGGTGTCGGTCCTGGCGCCGGTGGGCAGCGCGCTGCTGGGGCTGGCGCGCGGCCAGGAGATCGACTGGCCGATGCCGGGCGGGCGGCCGCGGCGCCTGCGCGTGATGGAGGTCGACTACCAGCCCGAGGCCGCCGGCCACCTGCATCGGTGAGCGATGCCCCCCGCCCTGATCCAGTGCACCTGGCGCTCACGGCAGCCACGACGACGTTGCTCGCCACGCGGTCTCCCCGCAGGCGCGTTCCGCGTGGCCGGGGCTGTCGCTAAACTCGCGCCATGCATCCTGACACCCCCGACTGGCGAGCCCGCGCCGCCGCCGTGCGCGAGCGCATCGAACAGGCCAATTACCGCTACTACGTGCTCGACGACCCGGACATCACGGACGCCGAGTACGACCGCCTGTTGCGCGAACTGGAGGCGCTGGAAGCGGCGCACCCGCAACTGGCCAGCGCCGATTCGCCGACCCGCCGCGTGGGCGCCCGCGCGCACGGCGGCTTTGCCGAGGTCCGCCACGCCTTGCCGATGCTGTCGCTGGGCAACGCGTTCGAACAGGAGGGCGACAGCGAACGCGAGCGTTTCCACGAGATCGTCGAGTTCGAGCGGCGCGTCGAGCAGATGCTGGACCGGCGCCAGCCGACGTTCTCGGTGGAGCCCAAGCTCGACGGCCTGGCGATCAGCCTGCGCTACGAACAGGGCGTGTTCGTGCAGGGCGCCACGCGCGGCGACGGCGAAACCGGCGAGGACGTGACCGCCAACCTGCGGACGGTCCGGGCGATTCCGCTGCGGTTGCGCGGCAGGGACTGGCCCGACGTGCTGGAGGTGCGCGGCGAGGTGATCATGCTGCGCAGGGATTTCGAGGCCTTCAATGAGTATGCCCGCACGCACGGCGAGAAGCCGCTGGCCAATCCCCGCAACGGCGCGGCCGGCTCGCTGCGCCAGCTCGATCCGGCGGTCACCGCCCGGCGCCGGCTGAGTTTCTTCGCCTACGCCGTGGGCGTGGTCGAGGGCGGTGAACTGCCGCCCACCCATTCGCAGACGCTGGCCAGGTTGCGTGAATGGGGTTTCCCGGTCTCGCCCGAAGCGGACGTCGCGCGCGGCTTCGACGGGCTGATCGCCTACTACAAACGCATCGGCGCGAAGCGCGACGAGCTGCCGTACGACATTGACGGGGTGGTCTACAAGCTGGACGACTACGAGGGCCAGCGCGAGATGGGTTACGTCTCGCGCGCACCGCGCTGGGCGATCGCGCACAAGTTCCCCGCGCAGGAACAAAGCACCCGGGTGGAGGCGATCGAGATCCAGATCGGCCGCACCGGGGCGGCCACCCCGGTGGCGCGCCTGCAGCCCGTGCAGGTGGCCGGCGTCACCGTCACCAACGCCACCCTGCACAACGCCGACCAGATCGCGCGACTGGACGTGCGCGTGGGCGACACGGTGATCGTGCGCCGCGCCGGTGACGTGATCCCGGAGGTGGTGCGGGTGCAGACCGAGCGCCGCCCGGCCGGCACGCATCCCTGGAAGATGCCGGCGCACTGCCCGGTCTGCGGTTCGGCGCTGATGCGCGAAGAGGGCGAGGCGGCCTGGCGCTGCAGCGGCGGGCTGGTCTGCCCGGCGCAGCGCAAGGAGGCATTGATCCACTTCGCTTCGCGCCGCGCGATGGACATCGACGGCCTGGGCAGCCGCTTCGTCGACGCGCTGGTGGAACTGGACATGGTGCGCACGCCGGCCGACCTGTACGGCCTCACGGTCGAGCGCTTCGTGGCCATGAAACAGGCCATCGACGAGCGCGAGGGCACCACGCCGGAAACGGTCAAGGCCGGCAAGATCGCCACCAAGTGGGCCGAGAACCTGGTCGAGGGCATCGATGCCAGTCGGCGTACCACGCTGCCGCGCTTCCTGTTCGGGCTCGGCATCATGCATATCGGCGAAAGCACCGCGCGCACCCTGGCTACCTGGCTAGGGAGCCTGGCGATGGTGCGCAGCATGCCGGCGCCGGTGCTGCGCGTGCTGCCGGACATCGGCGACGAGGTGGCCGCTTCCATCGCCGGCTTCTTCGCGCAGGAGGGCAACCAGCGCGTGGTCGATGCGTTGCTGGCCGCGGGCATCACCTTCGCCGACGAGGCGCCGCCTTCGCCACGGCTGCGCGAAAAGCTGGGCCTGGCCGTATTGCTCGACCACGCGAAGGTGCGCGACCTCGGGCC
This sequence comes from Frateuria sp., assembly GCF_035695185.1. Taxonomy (GTDB): domain Bacteria; phylum Pseudomonadota; class Gammaproteobacteria; order Xanthomonadales; family Rhodanobacteraceae; genus Frateuria_A. The sequence goes on along the minus strand of NZ_DASSES010000136.1, from coordinate 13,959 downwards.
CAAGCGCACGCGCCAACTGGTCGAACACTTTCCCACGCTGGAACGCCTGCTCGATGCCGGCCCCGCGCATTGGATCACCGCCGGGCTACCGCAGTCGGCGGCTGCCAACCTGGAGGCGTTCCTCGCCGACGAGGCCAACCTGGATCCGCTGCGCGAGTCCGAGGCGGCCATCCGGCGCCTGCTCGACGCCATGCCCCAGACGGAGGTCGGCGTGGCGCCGCTGGAGGGCCAGATCGTCGTGCTCACCGGCACGCTGCCGACGTTGAGCCGGGACGAGGCCAAGCAGCGGCTCGAGGCGCTCGGTGCCAAGGTCGCCGGATCGGTGTCGAAGAAGACCTCGTTCGTGGTCGCCGGCGAAGCGGCCGGTTCCAAGCTCGACAAGGCGCGGGAGCTCGATGTGCCGGTCTGGGACGAAGCCCGGTTGCTGGCCCTGCTGGCGGAGCACGGCGCGCCATGAAGCCTGCGGTCATGCGCGTCGCCCGGGCGTGCCGGGATCTGGATGCCCTGGGCAAGCAGTACGCCGATGGCCTCGGCTTCGACGTGCTTTCCTCGTGGAAGGATCACGAGGGCTTCGACGGCATCATCCTTGGGCATCCCCGGGGCCCCTGGCACCTGGAGTTCATCCATGATCACCAGGCGCCGCCTCCGCCGCCACCGCATGAGGAGCACCTGCTGGTCTTCTATCTGGAAGACGACGAGGAGTGGCGGCGACGCTGTGACGCGATGCTCGCGGCGGGCTTCACGGGCGTGCGCAACACCAATCCGTTCTGGGAAAGGAACGGGCGCACGTTCGTGGATCGGGAAGGGGGCCGGGTGGTCCTGCATCGAGGGGCCTGGCCCCGATGAGCGTGCGGTCCCCACGGGAGCAGGCCCTGCGCCTGCGCGCCGGTCTCTACCACCTGATACGGGCCTTCTTCATCGAGCGCAACGTGCTCGAAGTGGAAACGCCCATCCTTTCCGCCGCGGGCAACACCGACCCCAACATCGAAAGCTTCACCACGGGCTTCCACGGCCATGTCGACGCCGGCGCACGCGAGCGCTGGTTGCGGACCTCGCCCGAGTTTCCCCTCAAGCGGCTGCTCGCCGCCGGCGTGGGCGATTGCTACGAGCTCGGCCGGGTATTCCGCAACGGCGAGGCGGGCGGGCGGCACAATCCCGAGTTCGCCATGCTCGAGTGGTACCGGCTCGGCTGGGATCATCGGCGGCTGGCCGACGAGGTCGTGGAGCTGGTGCAGGCGGCGCTCAACCTCGTCGGCCGCCATGCCGATGTGCGGGTATGCAGCTATCGGGAACTCTTCCTCGACCGGCTCGGCCTCGACCCGCTCACCGCGCCCCTGGAAGCATTGCAGCGACCACTGGCCGGCGCCACCCTCGATCCGGAAGGGCTCACCCGCGACGACTGGCTGGACCTGCTCGTCACCCACCGCCTGCAGCCGGCCTTCGCGCGTGGGCAGATCACGGTGATCCACGACTACCCGGCCAGCCAGTGCGCGCTGGCAAGGATTCGCCAGGACGAGCCGCCGGTCGCCGAGCGCTTCGAGCTCTACCTCGGCCCGTACGAGCTGGCCAACGGGTACCACGAGCTCAATGAGGCGGCCGAGCAGCGTGCGCGCTTCGAGCGCGACAACGCGGTGCGCAGGGCCCGCGGCCTGCGCGAGGTACCCATCGACGAGCGCCTGCTCTCGGTGCTCGGCGCCATGCCGGACTGCGCCGGCGTGGCGCTCGGGGTCGAGCGGCTGCTGATGTGCCTTGCCGGTACCGACGCGATCGCCGACGTGCTGGCGTTTCCCTTCGCCGAGGCATGAGCGGGGGCCGTTGACGGGGGACGGCGGCATGCGCACAGTGGCCGCTTCCATCCTTTTCGAGAAGACCGATGCGCCCCAACGTGCCCGGCATCCTGCTGATCGTCATCGGCATCCTGTTCCTGCTGCGCAACCTGGGCGTCGACCTGCACCTGGGCGCGCTGTTCGCAACCTGGTGGCCGCTGGCGCTGGTGGCGCTGGGCGTCGGCATGATGTTCCGGAACCGGCGCGCCTGACCGCGATGAACGCATCGACCCTTGATCTGGGCACCGATCGTCGGCTCGGGCGTTCAGACCTGCGCACGCTGGCGCTGGCTGCGCTGGGCGGCGCGCTGGAGTTCTACGATTTCGTGGTGTTCGTCTTCTTCGCGGTCCCGCTCGGGCAGCTGTTCTTTCCGCACGGCAGCGCCGCCTGGCTGGTTCAGCTGAAGATCTACGGCATTTTCGCCGCGGGCTACCTGGCCCGTCCGCTCGGCGGCATCGTGATGGCGCACTACGGCGACAAGCTCGGCCGCAAACGCATGTTCACCCTGAGCGTATTCCTGATGGCGCTGCCCACGCTGGGCATCGGCCTGCTGCCGGTGTATGCGCAGGTCGGCATGCTGGCGCCCCTGCTGCTGTTGCTGCTGCGGGTGGTGCAGGGCATCGCCGTGGGCGGCGAGGTGCCGGGCGCGTGGGTGTTCGTGGCCGAGCACGTGCCGCCGCGGCGGGTGGGCTTCGCGTGCGCGAGCCTGACCTCGGGGCTCACCGTGGGCATCCTGCTCGGCTCGCTGGTCGCCGCGGGCCTCAACCGGTCGCTTTCCCCCGCGGCGCTGCTCGACTACGGCTGGCGGTTGCCGTTCCTGCTCGGGGGCGTGTTCGGTTTCCTGGCCGTGTGGCTGCGCCGCTGGCTCAGCGAGACGCCGGTGTTCGAGGCGATGCACGCGCGGCGCGAGCTTGTCACCGGGCTGCCGCTGGCGCAGGTGGTGTCGCGGCATCGACCGGCCGTACTGCTGTCGATGCTGGTGACCTGGATGCTCACCGCCGCGATCGTCGTGCTGATCCTGATGACCCCCTCGCTGGTGCAATCGGTGTTTCATGTGGCGCCGGCGCGGGCGTTCCTGGGCAACAACGTGGCCTCGTTCGCGCTGGCGGTGGGCTGCCTGTTCTTCGGCGGGCTGTCGGACCGGATCGGGCCGGCGCGGGCGCTGCTGGCCGGCGCGGCCGGGCTGTTGCTGGCCGGGTATGCGCTGTACCTGGACCTGACGGCAGGCGGAGCGCATTTCGTGGCGCTGTACGCGCTCGCCGGGTTCACGGTGGGCGTGGTCGGCGTGGTGCCGGTACTGATGGTGCTGGCGTTCCCGCCGGCCGTGCGATTCTCGGGGCTGTCGGCCTCGTACAACGTTGCCTACGCCCTGTTCGGCGGACTCACCCCACCGTTGATCGCCTGGTCGGTAAGGCATTTCGGCGTGCTCGCGCCGGCGCATTACGTGGCGGCGACGGCGGTGCTCGGCATGCTGGTGGCGCTTGTGCTGATGCGCCGCCAGCGAGCGATCCGATAGGAGCGCATTTGCGCCCGGCCGGGGGCATCCGGGTCGCGCACAAGTGCGCTTCTACCGCAGCCCGCGGCCTAGAAATCCAGTTCCTGTGCCGCGCACAGGTAGTCGATCATCGGCGCCACGCGCCTGAAGCTTTCCACCGCCCACGGCAGCAGCTCGGATGAACAGGCGAAAGCGTCGTCGAAGTTCTCCCCCGCGGCGAAATCCTTGCGCTTGAGGTCCTCGATCAGTTCGTGGTCCGGATCGAATCCGCGCGGAGGGCGGCTCAGGCGCTCGCCCCAGAAGCTCAACCGCTCGAACGTCTTGCCGCGCGTGGCGCGCTTCCAGGCTTCCGGGTTGTCGGCCAGGAAACCGCGGATGTTCTTGAGCGTGTCCGATTCCGGGTGCCACATGCCGCCGCCGACGAAGCAGTCACCCGGCTCGATGTGCAGGTAGAACGACGGCGCGGCGATCTCGTGGCGGCGTACATGGAAGAAGCGCGAACCCTGCCAGGTCTTGTACGGCAGCTTGTTGTTGGAGAAGCGCGTGTCGCGATGGATGCGGAACAGCGAGCCGCCGTTCCTGCGCGCGTCGGCACGGTAGTGCGGGCTGATCGTCGCCAACGGCGCGGCCATGTCGGCGATCAGCGCCAGAAAAGGCTCGCGCACGTGGCGCTCGTAGTCGGCCTTGTGGGCGGTGAACCACTCGCGGCTGTTGTGGCGGGCGAGGCCGCGCAGGAAGCGGAAGGTGGCGGGGGTGAAGTAGGACTGGGGCATCCGGCGATTATCGGTCATCCCCGGTCACCTGCAGCAGCGGGCCTGTGCGGGACCGGCACGGCGATCGCGCACGGGCGCGCTCCTACAGGAGGCATGCGTGCCCTGACGGGCTGGGAGGAGGGGAGAGCTCGTGGCCCCAGGCTTCCAGTTGGTCGAGCAGGGTGGCCTGGTCGGGTCGCTCCAGGCGCAACAGGGCGATTCGCGCGTAGTACTCGTCCAGCGTACGCGCGGTGAGCGGGGTGGGGCGGGTGAGGCGCGCTACGCGGAAGGCCTCCCAGCGGACCAGCTCGTCCGCATCCAGCGTGCCGGGCCAGTTGCGCGCCCGGTAGCGGAACAGGAGTTCGGTATAGCGCGGGTCGCGGAAAGGGAAGCTGCGGCTGCCCAGCTGCGCGGGTGGCGTGGCACGCACCTCGGCCAGCAGGCGCTTGTCGGCATCGGGCAGGAAGCCGCCGTACAGCGCCAGTTCCGGGTCCTCGGGCGGGGCCAGCTCGGCGGCGCGCGCGAACACGCGCCGCAGCTTGTCGACCAGGCCCTCGGCCGCGCGCAGCAGGGCGTGGTGGCGCAGGCAGCGCTCGAGGTCCAGCCTGAGCCGGCCGTGGTCGAGGTCGCGCAACACCGACAGCGGCGCCAGCGCAGGCGCGCGGTTGGCGCGCACGGTACGGAGCGGAATGCGCTCGATGCCCTCGGGCAGGTCCGACCGTGCGGTGAAGATGCGGTCGGCGATGTCGTCCTCGTCCAGCCCGAGCCATGCGGCCGGGTCGGCGTCCAGGTCGTAGACGATCACCTCGCCGGGTCGCGAGGGGTGCGGCGCCAGCGGTGCGATCACCGCCAGGCAATGGCGGCTGGCCGGGTAACGCGAGGATACGTGCACCAAGGGCGTCATGGCCGCCACGTCGAGCAGGCCGAACACCTTCTGCTTGCGTCGCAACTGGAAGTGCCAGTCCCATAGCCGCGGCTGGCGCACGCGAATCAGCCGCGCCAGGTCGATCAGGGCGTACACGTCCGACAGCGCGTCGTGGGCGCGCTCCTGTTTGAGGTGGTTGGCCGCGGCCAGGTGCTCGAGCCTGAAGCTCGGCGTGCCGTCCTCGCGGGTGGGCCAGGCGATGCCTTCGGGCCGCAGCGCCTGGCACATGCGCACCAGGTCGATCAGGTCCCAGCGCGAGTTGCCGTTTTCCCATTCGCGGGCGTACGGGTCGTAGAAGTTGCGGTAAAGGAGCTGGCGGGTGATCTCGTCGTCGAAACGCAGCGAGTTGTAGCCCACGCCGCAGGTTCCCGGCAGCGCCAGTTGTTCGTGCACGCGGGCGGCGAATTCCGCCTCGGACACGCCCTCGCGCTCGGCCTGCTGCGGCGTGATGCCGGTGATCAGGCAGGCATCCGGATCCGGCGGCATGTCGCGCGGCGGGCGGGCGAAGAACATGACCGGCTCGCCGACGATCTCCAGCTCCGCAGTGGTGCGGATGCCGGCGAACTGCGCGGGCCGGTCGCGGCGGGTATCCGCGCCGAAGGTCTCGTAGTCGTGCCAGAGGAAAGTCTGCATGGCCCGATCATCGCATGGGGCACGGCCGTGGGCGGGCGCCTGCGCTAGACTGCGCGCTCCAAGGAGGATGCATGAGCCAAGCGAACGACGACAACCTGATCTGGATCGATCTGGAAATGACCGGTCTGGACACGGACAACGATTCCATCCTCGAGATCGCCACGATCGTGACCGACAAGGAACTGAACGTGCTGGCCGAAGGGCCGGTCTTCGCGATCCGGCACGAGGTCGACCGGCTCGAGTCGATGGACAGCTGGAACCGCAACCAGCACAGCAAGTCCGGGCTATGGCAGCAGGTGCTCGATTCGACCACCGACCACGCCCAGGCCGAACAGGCCACGCTGGAGTTCCTCAAGGCCTGGACGCCTCCCGGGAAATCGCCGATGTGCGGCAATTCGATCTGTCAGGACAGGCGTTTTCTGCACCGCCAGATGCCGCGGCTGGAGCGGCACTTCCATTACCGCAACCTCGACGTGTCCACGCTCAAGGAACTCTCGCGCCGCTGGTCGCCGGCGATTGCGCGGGGCCTGAGCAAGGAGTCGGCACACACGGCGCTGTCGGACATCCGCGACTCGATCGAGGAACTGCGCTACTACCGCCAGCACATGGGCGCGCTCGGCGGCCAGGCCTGAAGAGATTCCCGATGTTCGACGATCCGTTCGCTCCCGTGCTCGACTGCGCCGGCCGCCGGCTGCTGCTCGACCGCCCGCGCGTGGTCGGCATCCTCAACGTGACACCCGATTCGTTTTCCGATGGCGGCGCCTTCGCCGACACGGAGGCGGCGGTGGCGCATGGCCTGGCGATGGCGGAGCAGGGCGCGGACATGCTCGACGTCGGCGGCGAGTCCACCCGGCCCGGCGCCACGGAGGTGCCGGTCGAGGAGGAGCTGCGCCGGGTCATTCCCGTGATCGAACAACTGGCCGCGCGCACGGCGCTACCGATTGCCGTCGACACCTCCAAGCCCGAGGTGATGCGCGCCGCGGTCGCCGCGGGTGCCGGCATGATCAACGACGTGTACGCGCTGCGTCGCGAGGGTGCGCTCGACGCCGCCGCCGACCTGCGCGTGCCGGTATGCCTGATGCACATGCAGGGCGAGCCGCGCGGCATGCAGGTCGACCCGCACTACGACGACGTCGTCGGCGAGGTGCATCGGTTCCTCACCGACCGCCTGTTCGCCTGCGAACTGGCCGGCATCGACAAGCGGCGCGTGCTGGTCGATCCCGGTTTCGGGTTCGGCAAGACGCTGGAACACAACCTGGCGCTGCTGCGTGCACTGGGGCGGTTCGCCGACCTGGGGGCGGGCGTCTACGTGGGCCTCTCGCGCAAGTCGATGATCGGGACCCTGACCGGCCGCCCCGCCGGGGAGGCGCGCGCCGCCGGTTCCGCTGCCGCGGCGTTGATCGCGGTACAGCGTGGTGCGCGCATGGTACGTGTACATGACGTCGCCGCCACGGTCGACGCGCTGGCCGTCTTGCGCGCGGTGAGCGAGGGCGACACGCCGCCGCGCCGTGACACGCGTCCGCCGGCTCCACGCTGGCCCGACGAAGACTGAGCTATCTAGGTGACGCCCGCCCCGTGGCGTCTCCACAAGGAATGACGATGAGCACACGCAAGTATTTCGGCACCGACGGAATCCGCGGCCAGGTCGGACAATGGCCGATCAGTGCCGATTTCATGCTGCGCCTGGGCCGCGCAGCCGGTGCGGTACTTGCGCGCGGCTCCACCCGCAAGCCGACGGTGTTGATCGGCAAGGACACGCGTGTCTCCGGCTACATGTTCGAATCGGCGCTGGAAGCCGGCCTCGTCGCCGCCGGCGTGGACGTGGGCCTGCTCGGCCCGATGCCGACACCCGCGGTGGCGTTCCTGACCCGCTCGATGCGGGCGGCGGCCGGCATCGTGATCAGCGCCTCGCACAACCCGCACACAGACAACGGCATCAAGTTCTTTTCCGCGCTGGGCGAGAAGCTCTCCGACGAGATCGAGCAGGCCATCGAGGACGAGCTGGATGCCGAGTTCGTGACCGTGCCCTCCGAGCAGCTGGGCAAGGCCACCCGCGTGGCCGACGCGGTTGCCCGCTACACCGAGTACTGCAAGGCGACCGTGCCGGAGGAATTCACCCTGCGCGGAATGAAGATCGTGCTCGACTGCGCGCACGGTGCGACCTACCAGGTGGCGCCCCGGGTCTTCGCCGAACTGGGCGCCGATGTCACCGCGATCGGTGACAGGCCGGACGGCTTCAACATCAACCGGAACGTCGGGTCGACCCACCCGCAGGCGCTGCAGCAGGCGGTGCTTGCGCAGGGCGCGGACGTGGGCGTCGCGTTCGACGGCGACGGCGACCGCGTCATCCTGGTCGATCGCAACGGCGCCATCGCCGACGGCGACGACATCCTCTACGTGCTCGCGCGCAGCCTCTTCGCGCGCGGCTGCCTGCGCGGGCCGGTGGTCGGCACGCTGATGAGCAATTACGGACTGGAGCAGGCGCTGGCCGAACTGGAGGTGCCGCTGATCCGCGCCAACGTGGGTGACCGCTACGTGCTCCAGCAACTGAAGGCGAACGGCGGCATGCTCGGTGGCGAAACCTCGGGCCACATCCTGTGCCTGGATCGTGCCACCACGGGCGACGGCATCATCGCCGCGCTGGCGGTGCTGGAGACGCTGGCCGCGTCGGACCAGGACCTGGCACTGGCGCGGCGCGGCCTGCAGAAGCTGCCACAGGTCATGGTCAACGTACGTGCGCCAGGCGCTCGCGAGGCGCTGGCGAGCCAGACCGTGCGCCATGCACTGACCGAGGTCGAGCGCACCCTGCAGGGACGCGGGCGCGTGGTGTTGCGTGCGTCGGGCACCGAACCGCTGGTGCGGGTCACCATCGAGGGTGCCGATGCGGGTGAGGTACAGCAGTTGGCCGGCTGGCTGGCCGACGCCGTAAAATCCGCCGCGCATGTGCACATGACGGAAAACCCATGAAGCAAGTCCCCACGCTCGACATCCGCCGCTACGACACCGATCGCGACGCCTTCGTCGCCGAACTCGGCGCCGCCTACCGCCAGTTCGGCTTCTGCTGCATCAGCGGGCACGGCATCCCGCGCGAACTGATCGACGGTGCCTACCAGGCCTTCGAGCAGTTCTTCGCACTCCCGGCGCAAACCAAGATGAAGTACCACGTGCCCGGTACCGGTGGTGCACGCGGCTACACCCCGTTCAAGGTGGAAACCGCGAAGGACAGCCGCTTTCCGGACCTCAAGGAGTTCTGGCACGTCGGTCGCGAGATCCCGCGGGACTCGAAGTTCGCCGAGGTCATGCCACCCAACCTGTGGCCGGAAGAGGTGCCGCAGTTCAAGGCGTGCGGCTACGGCCTGTACGAGGCGCTGGACCAGCTCGGCACCCGCGTGCTGCGCGCACTGGCCCTGCACATCGGCCTGCCCGAGAGCTACTTTGAGGACAAGACCGACCAGGGCAATTCGATCCTGCGTCCGATCCATTACCCGCCGATCACCGAGGAGAACATCCCGAACGTACGTGCGGGCGCCCACGAGGACATCAACTTCATCACGTTGCTGGTCGGCGCCAGCGCCGAGGGCCTCGAAGTCCTGAGCGAGGGCGAGTGGCTGCCGATCACCACGCAGGGCGATGCCATCGTCGTCAACATCGGCGATATGCTGCAGCGCCTGACCAATCACGTCTATCCGTCGACCTCGCACCGGGTGGTCAACCCGCAGAACGAGAACGCGCGCAAGCCGCGCTACTCCGTGCCGTTCTTCCTGCACCCCAACCCTGACGTGGTGCTCGACCCGCTGCCCGAGTGCGTGACGCCGGACAACCCGAGCCGCTACGACACCTCGCTGACCTCGCACGAGTACCTGATGCAACGCCTGCGCGAGATCAAGCTGATCTGACGCGCTCTGTTCCCTCTCCTTCGCGGAGAGGGCTCGCGCCCTCTCCCCTCCGGGGAGAGGGCAGGGAATGAGGGGCCGGCTCGCCGCAAACCACCCGCTTCGTCGCCTGTACCCCTCCGGGGTCGGGGCGCGGGGCTGGCGCGCACCTGCGTCCGCTGGGTCATGCCATCCAGAAAAACACGGCGGTCATCCGCTTGCTCGCGATGTCCTCCAGGCCCCAGTAGGCACTGGCGCTGTGCACGATGTTGGCCTTGTAGACCAGCAGTCGGTTGAACCGGTGCGCCACCCGCACGTCCTCGGCGAAAGCGTTGGGCATGACGAACCGGTTGCCGAGCGCGTCCACCAGGTTGCGGTGCGGCGGGGCCACCATGTTGCCGCCCAGCTGGCCGTTGGGCATCCGCTGACGGAAGAAGCTGGTGCCGCAGCTGTCGGGTACCGCGGGGTTGAGGTACAGCACCGCCGCATAGCGGCAGAGGTTGAGGGAATCGGTGTGCGGCTTGATCGCGCCCTCGACCGCGCCGACCACCTGCACGCAATTGTGGTTGAGCTTCTGCCCGGCCTCGGTCTCGCCGACCCACAGCCTCTTCGCCCCGGTGGCCTTGCGAACGTGCTCCTCGATGATGGCCAGTTCTTCCGGGAGCAACGCCGGCATGGTCCGCATCCCCGGCCAGACCTCGCCGGTGGTGGGAAAGCCGTACTCCCAGTCGGTCCGGGCCAGGCAGCGGTCGCGCACCGCCATCGGATCGGGGAGTGCATCGTCGATCACCCAGTAGTCGCGCCCCTCGGTGGGCTTGCGGTAGGGCAGCGGGCGCATCTGGGTCGGGAACAGGCTCATGGCGGTCTCGCGAGCGGCAGACGGATGACGTTAGCGCAGTCGGGCGGCATCCGCGTCAATCGAGCTGGCGATAGCGCCGGGACTCGCGTGCCGACAACCACAGCGCGAGGCGATCGGGCGTCAGTTTGGCCAGCGCCTTGATCGCCCGGTTCACGCGTCCGGTGACGTGCACGGCCTCGCCGCGCTCGACGGCGTCGATCCCTTCGCGCACCACCGTCTGCGCGTCCTGCCACAGGAAGCGCGGCAGCTTGCCGACGAGGGCGCGCGTGCCCGTCACGTCGTGAAACTCCGACCAGGTGAAACCCGGGCACAACGCGCACACGTGCACGCCAAGGTGCCGGTTCTCCAGCGCCAGCGATTGCGAGAACTTGATCAGGTACGCCTTGCTGGCCGCATACAGCGTATGCCCGGCCGATCCCGGCACGTGGCCGGCCAGCGAGGCCACGTTGACGATGCGCCCGTAGCCGCGCGTGCGCATTCCCGGCAGCAGCCGCCATGCCAGCTCGGTCGGCGCGGTAACCAGCACCTGCAGAAAATCGGCATGGACGGCCCAGTCGCTGGCCTCGAAGGTGCCCGGTACGCCGTAGCCGGCATTGTTGATGAGCCAGTCGACCGCGAGCCCCTGCGCGTGCAGGGCATCGACCAGCTGATGCGGCGCGGCCGGATCGGCCAGGTCCGCGGCCAGGACGTGCGCGCGCGCCCCATGATCTTCGTGCAGCTCGGCGGCCAGCGCTTGCAGGCGCCCGGCGCGCCGCGCCACCAGCACCAGGTCGTGCCCGCGTGCGGCCAGCGCCCGCGCGAACGCGGCACCGATGCCGGCCGAGGCGCCGGTGACCAGGCTCAAGGGGCGATGGGCAGGCATCGGCAACCATCCGGCAGGCAGGGCAGGCCATGATCGCCGAGTGCGTTCGCCGCGACCAGCACCCGTTTGCCGGCCTGCAGGGCGGTCGCTATGCTTGCCGTTTTCATCGGATGACCTCGCATGCGCAGGAAACTCGTCGCCGGCAACTGGAAGATGCATGGCAGCCGTTCGATGGCCGAGGCCCTGGTGGCCGGAATCGCCGCGAAGCGGCCGCAGGAGGCCGACGTCCTGGTGTTCCCGCCCTATCCGTACCTGGCCGAGCTGACCGCGCGCCATGGCGCCAGCGGTATCGGGTTCGGTGCCCAGGATGTCAGCGAGCATGAAGGGCAGGGTGCGTACACCGGCGAGGTTTCGGCGGCCATGCTGGCCGACGTCGGCGCGCAGTGGGTGCTGGTCGGTCATTCGGAGCGCCGCCAGTACCACCGTGAAAGCGATGAGCTGGTGGCGCGCAAGTTCGCCGCGGCCTGTGCTGCGGGACTCACCCCGATCCTGTGCATCGGCGAGACGCTGGACGAGCGCCAGGCCGGCCAGACCGAAGCGGTGCTGTCCAGGCAGCTGGGCGCGGTGATCGCCCACTGCGGCATCGCGCCGTTCTACACCGCGCTCATCGCCTACGAGCCGGTCTGGGCGATCGGTACCGGGCAGACGGCGACGCCCGAACAGGCGCAGCAGGCGCACGCGTTCATTCGTAGCCAACTCGAACGGGAAGATGGTATGATTGCCCGTCTGACCCGGCTGCTTTACGGCGGCAGCGTCAAGGCGGCGAATGCCGCGGCATTGTTCGCGCAGCCGGACGTGGATGGGGGCCTGATCGGCGGTGCTTCGCTCACCGCAGACGATTTCCTCGGCATCTGCGCCGCAGCGCATTGAAGCCTACGGATTCCTACAGAACATGTTCGTCATCTTCAGCGTGTTTTACATCCTGATCGCCGCGGCGATGATCGTGCTGATCCTGATGCAGCGCGGCGCCGGCGCCGACGCAGGCTCCGGTTTCGGCGGCGGTGCATCGGCCACGGTGTTCGGTGCGCGCGGCTCGGCCAGCTTCCTCACCCGCGCCACCGCGGCGCTGGCGACGCTGTTCTTCCTGCTGAGCCTCGGCATGGGCATCTACCTGAGCCGCAATGGTGCGCCCCAGACTGCGCAGTCGGATCTCGGCGTGATGTCCGGTCTTGCCAAGAAGCCCGCGCCCGCCCAGAATGCGCAACCCGCGGCTCCGGCGGGCAGCGACGTACCGCAGGCTCCGGCCAAGGCGGCCAGCGACGTGCCGGCCGCCGGCGCTCCCGCGAAGTCGGACGTTCCCGCGCCGGCCAGCTCGACGAAGTAGCACACAAACACACCTGCCCAGGTGGCGGAATTGGTAGACGCACTACCTTGAGGTGGTAGCGCCGAGAGGCGTGGGGGTTCGAGTCCCCCCTTGGGCACCAATACAATCCCTTGTGGATCAAGACCCTAGCGGGGGTAGCCTCGCTAGGGTTTTTTGTTGCACGGGACTCTCTGTCTCGGAAATCTCCCGGTAGGTCAAGTCCGGTGCCGCCAAAAGGGCTCCTGAGACCGCGCGGTTGCTAGTTGTTGCGCTAGGGATATTCCACAGCGCGGTTACCGCGAGCGTTTCGTGTCCGTTTTATGCGTCCGGGTACTCGAACACTGATGGGTGCGAGGTGGGAGAGAGCAGGTTTCCCAGCAGCAGCCAATTTTCGCCATGCCCTAGGTACCCGACGAACCACAGCTCGGCTACCTTGACTTGAGAGAGGTCAAGGCTGGCGGGCTCAAGTCGGACGTCCCGGTTGATGTGGAAGGCCACCACCAGGTCGGATGAGTCCGCATACTTGGCAAGCTTGTCTACCTCTTGTTGGATGGAGGCAGAAGGCGCCACGAAGTCGGGCGCAAACTCCTTCATCTGTAACGGCACGTAATGGGTGACATCCGCCAGCGTGTAGCGGGCTACAAAGTCCAAGTCATCCTCTTCAGCGAAGGCAAAGGCAACGTCCGTGCCTAGGCGCGTGCTCATGCCAAAGCAGAAGAGGGCGCACTGCCGCCCCTCCCTCGAGGTCTTTAGCGCGTTCGTCCGCAAAGAGGCGACTCTGTAGGGAAGGGATGAGGCCGCCACCTTGTTTGATATCTTCCCTAGCTCGGCCAGGATCTTCCTTGAATCGTGGTAAGTGAGCCTGGACCAACGTCGAACGCGCATCTGGCTCATGGCCGACCGCGCTCGGCATACGCAAGAAGCGTCCCGAAGAGGATTGCGTACAGTACTGCTGCTGCCGCCTTCACCCAACGCGAGCTCAAGGTATCGTGGAGCTTGAGGAAGAGGTTGGTGTGGTTCAGCCACATGAGACTGAGCGCCAAGAGTCCCAGGAGTGCGCTGCAGGCTATGTCCCACCCTCCTAACCATCCGGGACTGATGTGCTTCTGCTTCCATGCTGCCGCGGCAAAAAGGGCTGCCACTACAGTCAGGTTTTTCAGGTGATCAAAGACCAGTTTGACGAACGAGTCGTTGGCTGCGTATCGGTCCAGATAGTGAAACATCCGCTCCTCCTGGAGCCCCTGAGGTGACCCTAGCTTACGAGGGTACGTAGGCGGGGTGGACGGCTAGGTGTGTAAACCCACCAGGTTGTTCATGGCGATGCGGGTGATAGGTGGCCGGTAGTCCAGGCTGGCGTGTGGCCGGTGCCAGTTGTACTGATGCAGCCAAGCCCACCAGTGCGCGGCGCGCTGGGCCGAGTGGTCATAGCTGC
>NZ_DASSES010000135.1:0-11910 GCF_035695185.1 Frateuria sp. | reverse complement strand
CAAGCGCGTGGTGATCACCAAGGAAAACACCACGATCATCGACGGTGCCGGCGAAGCCGAGCGCATCCAGTCGCGCATCAGCCAGATCAAGGCGCAGATCGAGGAGACCTCCTCCGACTACGACCGCGAGAAGCTGCAGGAACGCGTGGCCAAGCTTGCCGGCGGCGTGGCCGTCATCAAGGTCGGTGCCGCCACCGAGGTCGAGATGAAGGAGAAGAAGGCCCGCGTCGAAGACGCCCTGCACGCCACCCGTGCGGCGGTCGAGGAAGGCGTGGTGCCGGGCGGCGGCGTCGCCCTGATCCGTGCGCTCAAGGCGGTCGAAGGCCTGAAGGGCGACAACGAGGACCAGAACCTCGGCATCGCGATCACCCGTCGCGCGCTGGAAGCGCCGCTGCGCGCGATCGTCGCCAATGCCGGCGAGGAGCCCTCGGTGATCCTCAACAAGGTCAAGGACGGCCAGGGCAACTTCGGCTACAACGCCGCCACCGGCGAGTTCGGCGACATGGTCGGCATGGGCATCCTGGACCCGACCAAGGTGACCCGCACCGCGCTGCAGCACGCTTCGTCGGTCGCTGGCCTGGCGATCACCACCGAGGCGATCGTGGCCGAGCTGCCTAAGAAGGAAGAGCACAGCCACGCCGGTGCCCCCGGCGGCATGGGCGGCATGGGCGGCATGGACTTCTGAGTCCCCGCGCCCACCGCAGTGTTGGAGAGAACCCCGCCTCGCGCGGGGTTTTCTTTTGCCCCGCAGGGCTCCCCCTGCGGGAGCGCATCTGTGCGCGCCCCAAGGCCGGTGTCCTTGTGCGTAACGGCCGCGAGCGGTGCACGTGCACCCGGGTGGATGTCCTCGGGCCGCGCACAGGGGCGCGCCCTTGGAAGGCCTGTTTTTCACCCGGGCGTCGGGCCGTGCTGCAGCAATTGCCCGAGGACCGCCAGCGCCTCGCGCAACTCCGCGCTGGACGCTGTCGACGAAAGCGCAAGCCGCACGCCGGCATGGCCGCGCACGCCGGCAAGCCGGAACTCCCCGTCCGGCGCCACCGCCACCCCGTGGCGGCGGGCGTGGAAGGCCAGTCGCTCGGCGTCCCACGGGGCGGCCAGCGGCAACCAGCCGTGCGTGCCGAACGCCGGGGCGCGGTAGCCATGCCGGCCCAGGAGTGCGGCAGCGATCGCCTGGTGCTGCGTCGCGTCCTGCCGGCGTGCCCGCACCAGCTCGTCCATCAGGCCGGTCTCCAGCCAGTGCGCGGCGAGATCGGCCAAGATCGGCGAGGCCATCCACACCGCCGCGCGCAGGTGCCGCCTGTAGCTGTCTGCCAGCGCGCGTGGCACGTGCACGAAGGCGGTGCGCAGGGCGAAACCGGCGACCTTGGACAGGCCCACGATCAGCAGCGTGCGTTCCGGCGCCAGCGCGCACAGCGGCTGCGGCGCCGGATCCAGCGGCAGCGCATCGTCGTCTTCGATGAGCCACAGGCCATGCTCCTGTGCGAGGGCGGCCAGCTCGCGCCGACGCCGGGCGCTCCAGCGCAGCGCCAGGGGGTTGGAGCAGCTCGGCGAGGCGTACAGCGCGCGCAGGCCACGCGCGGCGACCAGCGCCTCGACCGCATCCGGCCGCGGGCCTTCGGCGTCCACAGCGACCGGCAGCAAGCGCGCGCCCACGAACTCGGCCGCGGCGGACAGGCCCGGATTGACCAGTGGCTCGCAGGCGATGCCGCCGCCCTCGCCGACGACGCTGCGCACGGCGACCAGCAATCCGGCCTGTGCGCCAGGCGTGATGAACACCCGGGACGGTTCGGAGGCGACGCCGAACGAAGCCAGCCAGCGCGCGGTGGCCTCGACGTGCAGTGCCTCCTCGCGGGTCTGGCCCGCGCGGTCGAGCAGGGCGCGCGCGCGTCCCGCGGCCAGCCGCGCAAAGGCGTCGCGCAGCAGTGCGGAGGCGTTGAGGTGGCGCGGCGCCAGCGGCGCGTTCAGCGCCAGGTCGCGCAGGCCTTCGGTCGGCGTCGGGCCGGGCGGCCCGGGCGGCGGCGCCACGACTGTGCCGCTGCCCACCCGTGCATGCAGCCAGCCGTGGCGCGTGGCTTCGGCGTAGACCCGCGTCACGGTCGCCACCGACACGCCCCAGCGACGGGCCGCCGCGCGCTGCGAGGGCACTGGCTGGCCGGGCTGCAGCCTGCCATTCGCGATCTCGCTTTCCAGCGTGCGCAGCAGTTGCTGCCAGGTGGGGATGGTCATGCCGCCATCTTCGCAGGTCAGCGATCAGCCAGCGGCACCAGCGCCAGCAGCACCGCGACGACCACCAGGCAGGCACCGGAGCAGGCCTGACGCAGGCGCACGGCGCGGGCCGAATGCGCCAGTCGCCCGGCTGCCGCCGCCATTGCCGCGTAGGCGCCCAGCACCGGCAGCTCGATCGCCATGCACAGCGCCGCGAGCAGTGCGTACTGCGGGAGCAGTGCGTGCCCCGGTGCCACGAACAGCGGCAGCAGCGCACCGAAGAAGATGATCGACTTGGGATTGGCCAGTTGCCCCACGAGGCCCTCGGTGAACGGTCTTCCCGTGGTGGCGGCGTTGCCGCCCGGCTCGCTGCCGCCGGCGGTCCAGGCCGCGCGCACGGCGGCCGATCCGCGCCATGCGAGATAGACGGCACCGACCAGCTTGAGCCCGTGGAAGGCGGGCGGCCAGGCGCGCAGCAGCAGGCCCACGCCCAGGGCCGAGAGGGCGAGGTAGCACACGTTCGCAAGCTGGATGCCCAGCGCCACGCGCAGTCCGGCCACGGTGCCGCGCGCCATGGCGTGCGAGGCGGTCAGCAGCACCGCGGGGCCGGGGGTGATGGCGAACAGGCCCTGCAGGAGGGCGAAGGCAAGCAGGGTCGGGTGGTGCATGCGGATGAGCCGGGAGGGAGAGGCGGGCATGATGTCCGCTGGCCCTGCGGCCGCGGTCCCGATGCCGCAAAACCGGTGCCAAGTGTCCCAGGACACTTGCCCGGTGCGTGCCGGAGGGCGCGGGCGATGACGGGCGTATGCGCCAGGCTGGCGGGCTTTCCAATACGAAGGATCCATCCCATGTCCGATCCCGGCCTGCCGCACGTCCTGGTGGTGTACGAGCCGGCCGAGGGCTATCCCCGCGGCACGCCCGCGCAGGTGGCCGAGGCGCTGGCGGCAATGCCGGCAATGGCCCTGCACATGGCGCGCCTGGGCGAGGCCGCGGCACGCGGCGACGTCCTGCTCGGAGGTCCCGTCAGCGCGATCGGCGATGGGCTGCCGCGGGGCGGGATGGTGGTATTCCGCGGCCGCGAGGCGGCCGACGTGGTGGCGTTCGTGGAAGACGACCCGGTCGTCCGCGAGGGGATCGAGCGGGCGCGGGTGTACCGGTTCGCGCCGGCACCCGGAATGCACGGGTCGGTCGACGCCTCTTAGCCCGACCCGCCGGATCGAGGCGCATCTTCATCGCACGGCGGGCGGCCATGGGCCAGAATGTCCGGCCCCATCCCCGGGATGCGCCCATGCTCTTCCGCTGGTTCGAATCGCTGATCGATCCGTTCAAGGATCCGGCCGACGTGATGCCGCCCGCTACGCCCGGGCGCTTCTACCTGTTTTACCTGCGGCAGGTATGGCCGATGTTCGCGGCGGTGTTGGTGGTCGGCTTCTTCGTCTCGATCATCGAAGTGTCGCTGTTCGCGTTCATCGGGCGGCTGGTGGACATGGCCAAGGTCGCGGACGGCGCGGCGTTCTTTCGCCAGCATGGCCGCGAACTGGCCTGGATGGCGTTCGTGGCGCTCATCGCCCGGCCGCTGTTCAACGCGATGCACGACCTGCTGGTCAACCAGGCGATCGTGCCGAACGTGACCGCGCGGATCCGCTGGCAGAACCACCGCTACGTGATCCGCCAGAGCCTGGCCTTCTTCCAGAACGACTTCGCCGGGCGCATCGCCAACCGCATCATGCAGACCGGCAGCTCGCTGCGCGAATCGGCGGTGCAGATCGTCGATGCCATCTGGTACGTGGCGATCTATACCGGCAGCGCGATCGTGATGTTCGCCAAGGCCGATGCCTGGCTGGCCGCGCCGCTGGTGCTGTGGCTGCTGCTCTATATCGCCACGCTGGCGTTCTTCATCCCGCGCACGCGGCAGCGCTCGTGGCGCGCGTCCGAGGCGCGCTCAAAGCTGATGGGACGCATCGTCGACGGCTACAGCAACGTGCTCACGCTGAAGCTGTTCGCGCACACGCGGCGCGAAGAGGCCTATGTCGCCGACGCGCTGCGCGAGCAGGTGGACAAGACGCGTGCGATGACGCGCCAGACCACCGCCATGGATGCCACCATCACCACGCTCAACGGCTTCCTGATCGTGGGCACCTCGGGGCTGGCGCTGTGGCTGTGGAGCCGCGGCCAGGTGACCGTCGGCGCGATCGCGCTCTCCACCGGGCTGGTGATCCGCATCAACAACATGTCCGGCTGGATCATGTGGGTGGTCAACGGCATCTTCGAGAACGTCGGCACGGTGCAGGACGGCCTCCAGACCATCGCCCAGCCGCGCGCGGTGCAGGACGCGCCGGGCGCGATGCCGCTGGAGGTGACCCGCGGCGAGGTGCGCTTCGAGCACATCCACTTCCATTACGGCAAGGCCGGCGGGGTGATCGCAGGACTCGACCTGGCCGTGCAGGCCGGCGAGAAGATCGGCCTGGTCGGTCCCTCCGGGGCCGGCAAGTCGACCCTGGTCAACGTGCTGCTCAGGCTCTATGACCTCGAAGGCGGGCGCATCCTGGTCGATGGCCAGGACATCGCACGCGTCACCCAGGAAAGCCTGCGCTCGCAGATCGGCGTGGTGACGCAGGACACCTCGCTGCTGCACCGCTCGATCCGCGACAACCTGCTCTACGGCCGACCGGAGGCCAGTGAGGCGCAGATCGCCGAGGCGGTCCACAAGGCGCGGGCGGACGAGTTCATCCCGACGCTGAGCGACGGCGAGGGCCGGCGCGGCTACGACGCTTACGTGGGCGAGCGCGGGGTAAAGCTTTCCGGCGGCCAGCGCCAGCGCATCGCCATCGCCCGCGTGCTGCTCAAGGACGCGCCGATCCTGATCCTGGACGAGGCCACCAGCGCGCTGGACTCCGAGGCCGAGGCGGCAATCCAGGAAAGCCTCGACCTGCTGATGCAGGGCAAGACGGTGATCGCCATCGCGCACCGCCTGTCCACGATCGCGCGGATGGATCGCCTGGTGGTGCTGGACAAGGGCCGCATCGTGGAGAGCGGCACGCACGCGCAACTGATCGCGCACGGCGGGCTGTACGCGCGCCTGTGGGAGCGCCAGACCGGCGGCTTCGTCGCGGCGGAGGATGCGCTGGCCTGAGCGGGGGTCCCCCGCCCCGGGTCAGTGCCCGCGCGCGGCGCGCAGCTTCTCGCGGGCCTTCGCGTTCAGATCGCCGGTCGGTCCGGCACCCTCGCTGGGCGTGTCCGCCACCGGGCCGGCATCGTGCGCCTGGGTCTGCTTGAGCAGGCCGCCCAGGCCCAGCGCTTGGGTACCCGCACCGGCGCCGTCGGTCGTGGATGCGGTGCCGTCGCCCGCGCCGATGGCGAGGCCAGGGTTCGCGCTCATGCCAGTTGCGCTCGCGCCGGTCTGTGACGGGGTGGCAGCCTGCCCCGCACCACCCGGGATGACCTGGGCAAAGGCGGGAACAGCGAACACGCTGGCGCCGATGAAAACGGCAAGCAGGGTCTTGTGCATGAGTTGCCTCCGTCGGATGGTTGCCGCAGAGCGTCCGCGGCGGCCGGGGCGATGGCGGGCCTGTCCTGGCGCGTGCGCCGGTCCGGTGCTGCGTGAGCGGCCGACAGATGTGAGCCGGCCGCGGTGGATATGGCGTGAAGGGGCCGCAGGGTGGGGCGGTGGCCGGGGCCCACCCTGCGGCCGGCCGTCAGTGGCCGTGCTCGTCGGCCTGGGCGCGGACCCTGGCGTCGGCGCCGACCGAGTTCCCGGTGGCGGTCCGGCGCGCGGCGTCGCCGACCGAGCCGGCCGTGCGTTCGGCGCTGCCGGCGGCGGTATGCACCCGGTCGCTCACCTGGTCGCCGACACCACGCGCGGTAGCGGCAGTCCGATCCGCTGCCGCCCCGGCATCCACGCTGGCGCCCGTGCGGACCCCGGCGTCCGCATCGGCGCGGTGATCGCCCGCGCGGATGCCTGCCGAACCACGCGCGGCAGTGTCGACGTCGGCCTGACCGTGGCGATCCAGCGTGCGGTGGGTCTGTGCCGTGGCATGGCGGGTGGTATGGCGCACGTGGCGGTCGGCGCGCTGCAGGGTCTGGCCCGGCCGGACGGCGAGTTGGCCCGGCGTTGCGCCCAGCGCGCCGCTGGCGCCACCGGTCAGGCCGGCACCCACCCTGCCGGCGCCACCGAGGCTGACCTGCGCCAAGGCAGGCAGGACGGCAAACACACCGGCACCGATCACAGCAGCAAGCAGAGTCTTACGCATGGATTGTCCTCCAGTCGTGGGAAGGCCGCGGTAGCTCCTCCGCGGTTGTCCCGAACCTAGGGGGCCTTCCCCGACCGCACTCTGAATACGCCCGTGCCCGCTTAAGCGGGCGGACAGATGGCTGAACGCCCGCTCGTGCAGGCCAGGTGAAAAGCCGCCTGGACGTCCATCAAGGACGCGCGCCGTAGGCCCCCGTCGGTGCGGGTGAGCGGTCCGGCGCCGGCGCGTGGTTCGCCGAGACCAGTTGCGGCGGCAGCAGCGCCTCCAGCTTGCCCTTAAGGCGCAGCATCGCGACGCTGGCCATGTCGCGGTCGATCACCTTCTGGGCGGCGGTCATTTCCGGCTGGGGCGCGCCGGGCGTGCGGGTGAACCCGGCCAGCTGCGGCGCAAGCACCTGGGTCAGCGCGAAGTAGGGATCGCCGTGGACACCCGCGGCGTCGAGCAGCTTGCCCGGCAACATCCAGGAAGCCAGGCTCTCGCGCCGGGGCGGCCCGGGGTTGCGCGGATCGAGCAGCAGCCAGACGCCCGGTTCGCTGAGCATGTCGCCGCCGTCGACGAAGCCGGTGACGTTGAAACTGTTGGTCAGCGCCGGCAGGTGGTCGCCGTAGAACAGCAGCAGCGTGGGGCGGTCGCGCCCGGCCAGCAGCCGGGCGAGGCGGCCGAGTTCGGCGTCGGCGTGTTCGGCGTGATAGAGGTAGGTCTGCAGCTCCTGCTTGTCGCGGCCGCTGATGCCTGGCGGGACCGGAATGGCGTCGCGCGCGGCGGCGTCGGCCGGGGGCACGTCGTACGGGCCGTGCGCCTCGATGCTGATGGCGAACAGGAACTGCGGCGGACCGTTGTCCTTGAGCTGGCGCATGATCTCGTCGGTCATCGCCCGGTCCGCCATGTACTTGCCGTCGTTCGGCGCGTCCTTCGGAAAGGACGACTGCGAGACGAAACGATCGAAGCCGATCTTGCGGAAGGCCGCCGCGCGGTTCCAGAACGCCGGATCGTTGCCGTGGATCGCGGTCGTGCTGTAGCCGTGCGCGCGCAGCGTACGCACCACGCTGGGCACCACCTTCTGGTCGAGCGTCAGGTAGGGGAACTGCAGTTCGTCGAAGTAGCGCAGCGACAGGCCGGTGAGCACCTCGAACTCGGTGCGGATGGTGCCACCGCCGAACGTAGGCACGTGCAGCGGGCCGCTCGTGCCCTGCTGCTCCAGGCGGTGCAGGTTGGGCGTGAAGTGGTTGTCCTGGTAGCCGCGCATGATGGCCGGGTCGAAGAACGACTCGCTCTGCACCACCACGATGTCCGGCCGCTCGCCGCCCGGCGGTGCCGCACCGAGGCGGGCCTCCAGCGCCTGCCGGGTCTGCGCGATCAGCGCCTTGGCCGCATCCGGGTCGGCCTTGTGCCCTCCATGCCCGTATTGCTGGTGGAACAGCAGCAGCGAGCTGACCAGGCCCGAGTGGTTTGCCGTCACGTTCGGTGACCACGGTTCCAGCCAGAGCACACGTGCGTTGTAGACCTTGCCCCATGCGCCCACGCCGCCCAGCAGGCTACCCAGCAGTACCACCGCGGCAGCCCCGCCGAGCAGGCGCTTGCCGTAACCGCGGCGGGGAAACAGCGGCGGCTCCAGGCGCCACATCGCCACGATCAGTGCGATGCCGGCGAGCAGGCCCAGGTAAGGCCACGGACTGTGCGGCAGGTAGCCGACCAGCACGTGTGCGCCGCCCTTGGCGAGCTGGTCGACCATCAGGAAATCGGCCGGCATCAGCGGATTGCCCAGGTTGGCGGCCTTCAGCGCGTTGATCTGGTAGAGCAGCGCCTCGAACAGGAACACCAGCCCGAACGAAAAGACCAGCCGCCGGGTGAACGCCAGCAGCGCCCACGCCGCCAGCAGTCCAGGCAGGGCGTTGGCCAGCGGAAAGCGCGGCTGGTCGAAGATGCGCAGCGGGGTCACGCCGACGCCGCCATCCATCAGGCCGGTCAGCAGCACGAAGGCCAGGCTCATCAGCACCACGGCCAGGATGCGCGCGGCACGCGGGCGCCAGTGGGTGGTGGGGTGATCGGTCAAAGGCATGAAAGGATGGTCCGCTGGCACGACGTGAGGGAAAGGTGACTGTAATCGGGCGGAAATGAATCATGCGTTCGTCCGCCACCGGTGGTTGCTGCCGGTTCATGCGGCCCCGGGGCTACGGCACAATGGCCGGATGAGCGCCCCCGAAAGCCCCGCGCTGCGTGCGCTGATCGACGACCGCTACGCCGAACTCGCCGCCGGCTGCCGCGCCGCCGGTGTGGCGTTGCACGACGACGCCGGCGTGGCCGAGCGTATCCGTCGCACGCTCGCCGCCAGCGACTTCGCCTTCGAGGTGTGGCGGCGGCAACCGCAGTTGCTGGCGCCGGCCGGCCTGGACCGCCTGCGCGCCGGCGGCGACGCGGCGACGCGCATCGGCTCGCTGGCCCTGCCCGAAGACGAGGGCGCCACGCTGGCCGCGCTGCGCCGGTTCCGCCATGCCGAGGCACTGCGGCTGGTCTTCCGCGACATCAACGGACTGGACGACCTGGCCGAAACGCTTTCGGCCACCAGCGTGCTGTACGAGTCGCTGCTGGGTGCCGCACTGGGCTGGTCCGAGCGCGCGCTGGCCGCCCGCTACGGCCATGCACGCGGCGAGGACGGCGCACTGCAGCGGCTGGTTGTGATCGGCTTCGGCAAGCTAGGCGGGGCCGAGCTGAACTTTTCGTCGGATATCGACCTGGTGCTGGCCTATCCGCAGGCCGGGCAGAGCGACGGCACGCGTTCGCTGGACAACAGCGAATACTTCGTGCGGCTCGGCCGGCAGCTGGTACGCCTGCTCAACGAGCCCACCGACGATGGCATCTGCGCGCGGGTGGACCTGCGCCTGCGCCCGTTCGGCAACGCCGGGCGGTTGGCGCTCTCCTTCGCGGCGATGGAGCAGTACTACCAGAGCGAGGGGCGCGACTGGGAGCGCTACGCCTGGATCAAGGCACGCCCGGTAGCCGGCGACCGCGCCGCCGGCAAGCAGCTGCAGGAGCTGTTGCGCCCGTTCGTCTACCGCAAGTACCTGGACTACACCGCCTTCGCCGGGCTGCGCGAGATGAAGGCGCTGATCGACGCCGAGGTGGCGCGCAAGGACCTGGCCGACAACCTCAAGCTCGGTCCCGGCGGGATCCGCGAGATCGAGTTCATCGTGCAGCTCGAGCAGCTGATCCGCGGCGGGCGCGAGCCGAGCCTGCGCGTACGCGGGCTGGTGCCGGCGCTGGCCGCCTGCGAGGCGCGCGGGCACATCGGTGCGGCGCGTGCCAAGGCACTGCGGGAGGCCTACCGCTGCCTGCGCCGGGTCGAGAATCGCGTGCAGATGCTGCGCGACGCGCAGACCCACGACCTGCCCGAGGACGCGCTCAGCCGCGAGCGCATCGCGCGAGGCCTCGGGCATGGGCACTGGGAGGCACTGGAAGCCGAACTGGCGCGCCACCGCGCGGTGGTCAGCGAGGATTTCGCCAGCGTGCTGATGCCCGCCGGCGGGCGCGCCGCCCGCGTGGCGGTCGCCGACACCACGTTGTGGCAGCAGGCCTGCCACGGCGTGCCGGAGCCCGGCGTGCTGGAGGCGGCCGGTTTCGAGCCAGGCATCGAGGCGGCCGAGGCGTTGGCCAAGCTGCCGCAGGCGGCCTCGGTGCGAGCGATGTCACCGCGCTCGCGCGAGCGGCTGGATCACCTCATGCCGCACCTGATCGCCGCCGCCCGCGCCAGCGCCGCGCCGTTGCCCTGCCTGCTGCGCCTGTGCCGGCTGGTGCAGGCGGTGGCCCGGCGCTCGGCCTACCTCGCCCTGCTGGAGGAGCAGCCCGCCGCGCGCGCCCGGCTGGCACGACTGTTCGCCGACAGCGCCTTCCTGGCCGAGCGGGTCATCGCCCAGCCGTTGCTGCTGGATGACGTGCTCGACCCGCGCATCGACCAGTTGCCGCTCAAGCGCGCCGACATCAGCGCCGAGATCAGCCGCGTGCTGGCGACACTGGACGAGCGCGAAGCCGAGGCCGAGCTCGAACGCATCAACGAGTTCAAGGCCAGTATCGCCTTCCGTCTCGGCCTGGCTTTCAACGACGGACGCGCCGATGCGGTCGCCACCGCGCGCCGCCTCGCCGCGCTGGCCGGCTCGGTGGTGGAGGCGGTCACCGCGCTGGCCGAGCGCGAGCTGGTCGCACAGCACGGCCGCCTGCCCGGCGAGGGCTCGGGCTTTGCCGTACTCGGCTACGGCAGCCTCGGTGGCGAGGAGCTGGGCTTCGCCTCGGACCTGGACCTGGTGTTCGTGTTCGACGGCGCGCGTACGCAGCTCGCCAGCGACGGCGCCCGTCCGCTCGACGGGGTGCGCTGGTACCAGCGCCTGGCGCAGCGCGTGATGAACTGGTTGACCATCCTCACCCGCGCGGGGCGCCTGTACGAGGTCGATACGCGACTGCGCCCGGACGGCTCCAAGGGCCTCTTGGTGAGCAGCCTGGAAGCGTTCGCCGCCTACCAGCGCAGTCGTGCCTGGACCTGGGAACACCAGGCGTTGCTGCGCGCTCGCACGGTGGCCGGCGATGCGGCGCTCGGCCAGGCCCTGGGCGCGGTCCGGCGCGAAGTGCTGGCGGTGCCGCGCGAGCGCACGGCGGTGCTCGCCGAGGTCAGCCAGATGCGCCGGCGCTGGCGCACGGAGCGGGATCGCTCGGACGCGGCGCGGCTGGACCTCAAGCAGGGCCATGGCGGGCTGCTGGACATCGAGTTCGCGCTGCAGGGACTGGTGCTCGCGCACGCCGCGGCCCATCCGTCGTTGCTTGCGCATACCGCCAATGCGGCGCTGATCGATGCCTGCCGGCGCCTCGGGCTGCTGGACCCGGCGCAGGCGGACGTGTTCGCGCGGGTGCACGCCGAGTTGCTGCAGCGTGCCTTGGCCTGCACCCTGGACCTGCGGCCGCGGATCGCGCCGCGCGAGCCGGCGCTCGAGGCGCTGTGCGCGGAGGTGCGCGCAGTGACCACCGCCCTCGGTTTCGACTTCGCCTGACGATCTGCTTTCTCTCCCCGCCGGGAGTGGGCCGGGTGAGGGGGTCTCGACGGGACTCGAAGTCCCGTCGAAAAATTGGCCGGCGTGCTGCCGGCCACCTGCGGGCGACCGGCCGTCCGCCCGTCGCGCCATGGGGGCCCGGAGAAGGCAGCGCGCTGCTGCGCGCACTTTTCGAAAGGGCACAGAGCCAGGAGCAGAGGCCAGCTCCCTTTCTCCTCCGGGGAGGGCTGGGGTGAGGGGCCGGGGTTCGCCTTGGCGCTGGGTCGGCGAGACCCGCTAGCTGTGTAAACCCACCAGGTTGTTCATGGCGATGCGGGTGATAGGTGGCCGGTAGTCCAGGCTGGCGTGTGGCCGGTGCCAGTTGTACTGATGCAGCCAAGCCCACCAGTGCGCGGCGCGCTGGGCCGAGTGGTCATAGCTGC
>NZ_DASSES010000134.1:0-24720 GCF_035695185.1 Frateuria sp. | reverse complement strand
GCAGGGAGGCGCGGCGGGTGTGGGCGAGGAGCCGGATCCGGACTGGCAGCCGCTCTGAATCATCCCACGGTACCCGCGCAGGGCCCTCCGTCAGCCACCGTTCCTTCCCCTCCTCGCGAGGGGATTTTTTTTGCCGGGCGCGTGTAGCCGCACCGGCCTCCCGGCCCGCCGTGAACGGGACGTGCACCTCCGGCCCCAGCGGGCACGGAAAAAAAATTTGCCCCGTCGCGGAACCAACCGGCGGGGCGCCGGTCTTGCTGTAGTGGCGGGCGTCGTCCATTGCCGTGGATACACCACCGTCTTCCGGCGGTGGTGGCCAGGCGCCCGCTCTGGTGGACTCCTCGACGCGTCCCATTCCGACGACGCTCTTATCCCGGTGCAGGCCCTGCACCGGGATTTTTCTTTTGCGGTCAGCCGATCGCCTGGCGCATGGCGGCCATGACCTGGCCGTAGTCGGGGGCACCAAAAATGGCCGAGCCCGCCACGAACGTATCGGCGCCTGCCGCGGCGATCTCGCCGATGTTGGCCGCACTGACGCCGCCATCGATCTCCAGGCGGATGGCGCGGCCGCTCTCGTCGATCCGCCGGCGCACCTGACGCAGCTTGTTCAGCGCCTCGGGGAT
The DNA here is from genome assembly GCF_035695185.1 of Frateuria sp. GTDB lineage: Bacteria > Pseudomonadota > Gammaproteobacteria > Xanthomonadales > Rhodanobacteraceae > Frateuria_A. The sequence continues at coordinate 24,097 of NZ_DASSES010000134.1, read as the reverse complement.
GAATTTCTGGCCGCCGAAGCCCGGGTTGACCGACATGATCAGCACCAGGTCCAGCTTGTCGAGCACATGGTCGAGCCAGCTGAGCGGCGTGGCCGGGTTGAACACCAGGCCCACCTGGCAGCCGGCGTCGCGGATGAGGCCGATGGTGCGGTCGACGTGCTCGCTGGCCTCCGGGTGGAAGCTGATCAGGCTGGCGCCCGCCCTGGCGAAGTCCGGCGCGATGCGGTCGACCGGCTTGACCATCAGATGGACGTCGATCGGCGCACGGATGCCGTAGTCGCGCAGGGCCTTGAGGACCATCGGGCCCATCGTCAGGTTGGGCACGTAGTGGTTGTCCATCACGTCGAAATGCACCCAGTCACCGCCGGCGGCGAGCACCTTGGCGGTGTCCTCGCCCAGCCGGGCGAAGTCCGCGGAGAGGATGGAGGGGGCGATGACGGGGGGCTGCTTGCTCATGCCGGGACCTGCGTTCGATTCACAGCCGTTCGCCCTGAGCGTAGCGCAGCGCAGTCGAAGGGATGTGGTGGTGGGACCCTTCGGCTTCGGCCCCGACGGGCCTGCGCTCAGGGCGGACGATGTCAGTTACTTGAACCCCTTTTCCGCCTTGATCCGCTCGTACGCCGCGTTGATCTCGCTGGCACGGGCTTCGGCGCGCTTGCGCATGTCCTCGGGCAGATCGCCGAGGCGGTCGGGATGGTGTTCGGAAATCAGCTTGCGGTAGGCGCGCTTGATGGCGCGTTCGTCGGCGCCGCGCGCGATGCCGAGCACGGCGTAGGGGTCCGGGCCATGCGTGCTGCGCCGCGGCGGCACGTAGCCGCCACCGCCGGCGCCACGCCGGCGATCGCCCGCGGCGGCATTCCAGGCATAGCCCTTCATGGCCATCAGCGCCATCAGCTCCATGTCGCTGATGCGCAGCGCGAAGGCGAGCTGGCGCAGCAGCGCCATTTTTTCCGGCGGTGGGTTGCCCTCGGCCAGCACGGTCTCGATCACCACGTCCAGCACCGGAAAAGCGTGGTCGCGGCGCATGCCGACCCAGCGGCGCAGGCCGTCGATCGCCGGCGTGACGTCGAATTCCGGTTGCTTGCCGCGGTTGAAGCTGGCGATGGCCTCCCTGCGCTGCTCGCCGGACAGGCCCATGCGCGTCATCAGCCGCTCGGCGATGGCGATTTCGGCTTCCGACACGCGACCGTCCGACTTGGCCACCGCACCAAGCAGCGCGAACAGCGGCCCGATGAAGCCGCCGACCTCGGGGGTGGCGCGGTAGCGCTGGCTCTGCCGCAGGCTGTCGATGACGAAGCCGATCACCGCGCCGACGATCGCCCCGGGCAGGCCGTGGCCGAGGATCAGGCCGACGAACGCCAGGATCAGCGTGGTGGACAGGTTCACGGGCGCGCCTGCGGGGCAGGCGCCTGCACGCTGTACCAGCGCGCGAGGGCATCCAGCTCGGCGGCGCTCACCGGGCCGATCGCCGCGCGCATGACCGCCGCGTCGCGGCGGCCGTCGCGGTACTGCGCCAGCGCATTGCGCAGGTAGTCCAGCCGCTGCCCGGCCAGGTTGGGCGCACCGGGCATCTGCGCGATGCCGGTCTCGCCGTGGCAGGCCGCGCACAGGCCCAGGCGTGCGGGACGGGCGGGGCCGGCGGCGAAGGCAGGCAGGGCGGCGGTCACGAGCGCCGCGAACAGGACGAGTCGCATCGGCAAGGCGTAGGGCGAGATGGATTCCCGGAAAGCGCGATTCTAGCAGGCGCCCCGGCGGCAGCCCCCAGCGGGGCGGCGAGGGCTGCCGCCGCCAGGCGGGGCGCCGGACCGGGCCTGCCCCGCGGCGACTCGCTAGAATAGCCCGCTCCCCCTTCGACGGCGGATCGCCCCGTGCCTACCACCCTGCTGCAATCGAACCTGCCCGGCCTGGACCTGATCCACCGCGGCAAGGTGCGCGACGTCTATGCGCTCCCCGGCAACCGGCTGCTGATCGTCGCCACGGACCGCCTGTCCGCCTTCGACGTGGTGTTGCCCGACCCGATCCCCGGCAAGGGCGAGATGCTCACGCAGATCTCCAATTTCTGGTTCGACAAGACCGCGCACATCATGCCGAACCATCTTTTGCAGGTGCCGCTGGGCGAGGTGCTGCCCAAGGGTACGGACCTGTCGCTTTACGCCGGTCGCGCCGTGGTGACGCGGCGCCTCAAGCCCGTGCCGGTCGAGGCGATCGCCCGCGGCTACCTGATCGGCTCCGGCTGGAAGGACTACCAGGCGACCGGCAAGGTCTGCGGGATCGCCCTGCCGCCGGGGCTCAGGCAGGCGCAGCAATTGCCCGAGCCGATCTTCACCCCGTCGACCAAGGCGGCGGTCGGTGACCACGACCAGAACGTGAGCTTCGACGCGGTGGTCGATGCCGTCGGCCGCGAGCTGGCCGACAAGGTGCGCGACGCCACGCTGGCGATCTACCGCTGGGCCGCCGACTACGCGGCCGACCGCGGCATCATCATCGCCGACACCAAGTTCGAGTTCGGCACCGACGAGGACGGCACGCTGTACGTGATGGACGAGATGCTCACGCCCGATTCCTCGCGCTTCTGGCCGGCGGACCAGTACCGCACCGGCATCAGCCCGCCGAGCTACGACAAGCAGTTCGTGCGCGACTATCTGGAGACGCTGGACTGGAACAAGAAGGCGCCCGGCCCGCACGTGCCCGGCGAGGTGATCGAGCGCACCCGTGCCAAGTACGCCGAGGCGCTGGAGCGGCTGGCCGGCATCCGGCTCGACTGAGCCACTGACAGGGGCAACGCCATGCGCAGCATGCAGAGCTGGCTCGACGGCTACAGCGCCGACCACCGCAATCCGGTCAACCAGGTCATCCACTGGATCTGCGTGCCGCCGATCGTCTGGACCGTGGTCGCGCTGCTGTGGACCGTGCCGGTACCGCCGGCGTTCCTGAAGCCGGGCGCGTGGGCGGTGTTCGCGATGGTGCTGGCTTTCGCCTGGTACTGGAAACACTCGCACCGGCTCGGCGCGGCGCTGGCGGTCGCCTTCGTCGCGCTGGCACTGCTGACCGCCTGGCTGTTCGGGCTGCTCGGGCCGGTGCGGCTGCGCTGGCTTGCCGTCGTGGTGTTCGTGCTGGCCTGGATCGGCCAGTTCATCGGCCACAAGTTCGAGGGCCACCGGCCCAGCTTCCTCACCGACCTGTCCTACCTGCTGGTCGGTCCCGCCTGGTTGATGGAGAAGCTCCTGCGCCGGCTCGGTTTCAAGGCTCACGACTAGATGCAAACCCTGCTTACCCTGCTCAGCACCCTGCTCTGGTGGGTGCTGTACGGCTCGATCGTCGCGCTGTTCGCCAGCCTGATCGCGTGGCCCGTCCTGCGCTGGAGCGAGCGTGCCAACGTGGTGTTCAACCGCGTCTACTTCGCCTGCCTGCTGTGGAGCCTGCTCGGGCTGCTGCTGGTCGGCCTGGTGGCCGCGCGCGAGGGACACGTCAGGCCGCCCTACGGGCCGCTGGTCGCCTCGTTGCCGCTGCGCCTGGCGCTGGTCGTCGACATGCTCGCCGGCACGCTGCTGCTGTGGCGCCTCACGCCGCGCGCGGATGCCCGGCGAATCCGCCCCACCAGCGCCTGCATGGCAATGGCAGCGGTGACGGCGGTGCTGTTCGGCATCCTCACCAGCCTGACCTGAGCCGCACCACTAGGGCTGCGGCGGCGCCCCGGGCTCACCGAAATCGGGCATGCCGTCGGTCGTCCAGCCGAGCGGCTGGATGCGCGGCGCGCGGCGCGGGGTGCACTTCCAGCCCGGACCACCGTTGGCGTGGTAGATGATCCAGTCGCGGCCGCCGGTGTCCTTGAAGAAACCGTTGTGCCCGGGGGCGTAGATGCCATGCTCGGGAGAACTGGCGAACACCGGCCGCGGGGCCTTGTGCCAGGAGGCCGGATCGAGCAGGTCGGCCGTCCCATCCGCCTGCAACAGGCCGAGGGCGTAGTCGTCCGACCAGCAGGCGCTGGCCGAATAGCTGAGGAACACCTTGCCGTCCGGCCCCTGCAGGAATTCCGGTCCCTCCAGGATCTTGCGTCCGCCCTGCATCTCCCAGGCGTACGTCGGCCGGGCGATGTCGACCTGCGACGCGCCGAGCGTCCACGGGTTGGTCATCGGCGCGATCACCAGGTCGCTGTGGTCGCCGACGTAAGCCGAATAGACGAAGTACCGGCGGCCGCCGTGTTCGAACACCGTGCCGTCGATGCCCGTGTGCCGGGTCCCGAGCATGCCGCGCTCCACCCAGCGCCCCCGCGTCGGATCGGCGGAGGCGTTCTCCAGTACGAAGACGTGGCGGTGGTCGTCGTCGTTGTGTTTGGCGTCCGCCGCGGTGAAGTAGAGGTACCACTTGCCGTCGATCCGGTGCAGCTCCGGTGCCCACACGGCCGCCGAGTCCGGCCCCTGCGCCGGTGGCCGCCACACGACCACGGGTTCGGCCTTCGCCAGTTCGCGCAGGTCGCGCGTCTTGCGCAACTCGATGCGGTCGCCGGAGGTGGCGGTGTAGTAGTAGGTGCCCTCGTACTGGACCACCCACGGGTCCGGCCCCGAGGGAAGCAACGGCTTGGCATAGTCCTGCGTTGCGACCGCCGGCGGCGTGGCGCCGGCGAGCAGCAGGGCAAGGACGGCGAGCAGCGGGCGTTGGCGCATCGGACGCATGGGGTCTCCAGGAATGACAGGCGCCGGCACGTGACCGTCAGCGGCCACCCGCCAGCAGCGGATCGAGCTGCACGTAGTCCACGTCGGCCGGGCGCGCGGCGCCTTCCAGCACCACGCGGTTGTCGCCCTCGCGCAGGCGACCGCTGGCGGTGGCCACATGCCAGCCGTCGTGGTCGACCCGGTCGGTGGTCTTCCAGACCACGCCGTTGACCCGTAGCACCGGCAGTGCGGGCGTGAAGCCCAGATCCTGCCAGCGGAACTCCGCGCGGTAACTGCCGGCCGGCACGTGCACCGGGAAGGTGAGCTGACCACCGGGGGCGGAGGCCAGGCGTGCCTTGGCATGGTTGGACGCGGTCGGATCACCGATGCGCACCGCCCAGCGCCGCAACGCGTCCTCCGCCTCGTAGCGGTCGAAGCGGGCCGGTCCCTCGGCGTACATCACCACGTTCCGGCGCGCGTCGGCGGGATCGGCGGCGGTCGAGGAGGTGGTCGCGTGCCACAGGCGGCCACCCGGCATGGACAGCAGTGCCTGGGTCCAGCCTGCATGGATGTTGCCCGTGAGTTTCTGCACCGGCGCCTCGGCCTCCCACCAGGGACCGCGGCCGCCGTCGTTGTTCCAGTAGAGGCTGTGGCCAGACGGATCGCCATCACCGCCGGCCCGTTCGGCCAGCACGGCGATCACGCCCGGACCCTTGCGCCAGGGCAGCCAACGCACGATCGGCGAGGCCGCCGGCCACGCGCCCGCGGCAGTCCGCACCGGCGTGCCGCGGTCGGCCGGATCGCCCCAGTCCAGTCCGTCGGCGCTGGTCTTGAGGTAGACCTGCCCGTTGTCCGGGCCGTCGATGTCCTCGTAGGTCATCAGGTAGCGGCCGTCCGGCTGGCGGTCGACCACGGCCATGCCGGGGCGCTCGACCCCGCCCGGAATGGCCACGTCCACCTTCTCGCCGCCCCAGCTGCGGCCACCATCGGCGGACACCTTGTGCGCCAGCAATTGGTTGAAGCCGGCTGCCTTGTGCCCCTCGCTGGAGTAATAGGCGACCAGCCGGCCGTCGTCGAGGCGGTGGATGTTGGGCTCCCACACGCCATGGTTGTCCTTGTCGCTCGGGTTGCCGCCGCCCTGGACGATCGAGCCGCGGTAGCGCCAGCTCTGGCCGCCGTCGGTGGAGGCGTACAGCTGCAGGTCCTCCGCGACCAATCGCCCGCCGGCGTCGTTGCCGGTGGCGTTGGCGGCCAGCAGCAGCGTGCCGGCGGGCAGGTCGGCGCTCGGCCTGGCCAGCTCGGACAGGTGCGGCTGCCAGCGCAGTTGCCAGCGCGGGTTCCGTCCGTGCGCCTGGTCGGTCAGGTCGGCAAGGAAGCGCCAGTGCGCGCCGCTGTCGTCGCTCCGGTACAGCGGGATGCCGCCCATGCCGTCGCGCTCGAACACCATCAGCATGGAGCCGTTCGCGGTCGCGTCGGACTGGTGCGCCAGACGCACCACCGACACGTAGCCCACGCCATCGGCGAGCACCTGGCCGCGCGTGCCGGGCGGTGCCGGGGCGGCGTGCGCCGCTCCGAGGCAGGCCACGGCGATGGCAAGGGAGAGAACGAGCGAACGCGTCATGGTCGACCTCGGAGCGGGCGCGGCCTGCCGGCCGCGTGACGAAGAAAGGAGCGGGCGACGACGGCGGGGGGAGGCTCCGCCGTCGTCGTTGTCATCCCGCTCAAAGCTTGAAGCGGACACCCAGGCCGACGGTGCGGTCCTGATAGCGGATGTCGCGCGGCCGCGAGTTGCCGTCGCCCCAGTACTGGTGCAGATCCTGGCCGGTCAGGTTGGTGGCCGAGAGGATCACGGTGGTGTTGGGGTTGACGTCGTAGCCCACCGACAGGTCCAGCTGGTTGGCCGGTTCGATCTCGTCGTGGTTCCCCGCCACGGTCGGCTGGGTGAAGAAGTCGATGAAGCGGCTGCGGTAGTTGTAGGCCAGGCGCGCGGAGAACCCGTACTTCTCGTACATCAGCACCGCGTTGTAGTTGTTCTTCGACACGTTCTGCAGCGGCGAGGTCATGACCGGGCCGCCGATGTACTGCGGCGAGCGGGTGGAGCCGTCGATGTAGGTGTAGTTCAGCTGCACGCCCAGGCCGCTCAAGGCACCCGGCAGGAAATCGAAGAACTGCTGGTAGGCGACCTCGGCGCCGTCCAGGTGGCCGCTGCCGGCGCTCTGCGGCGAGGACAGCTGGTATGCCTCGCCGTTGATCGTCACGTCGGTCACGTAGTTCTGGATATAGCCGTTGATGTCGCGATAGAACACGCCGCCGCTGACATAGCCGGACGGGGCGAAGTACCACTCCAGCGAGGCGTCGTAGTTGTTCGATTTGATCGGCTTGAGGTCCGGGTTGCCGCTGGCGGCCGCGCCGGCGCGGTTGATCGTGCCGGGGTTGAGCGAGAGCGACGGGTTGAGCTGGCCGAAACCGGGGTAGGTGACGGTCTTGGCCGCCACCAGGCGCAGCTGGAGCGCATCGGTGAAATGCAGGTTGAAGCTAAGGTTCGGCAGGTACACCGGCTCGCTGGTGTCCACCGACAGCGGTGAGTAGATGCCGGTGGCTGCGTTGAAGGAATACGCGTCGAGGTTGCGCTTGACGCGCTCCACGCGCATGCCCATCAGGCCGTCCGCCGGCAGGCCAAACACGGTGGTGTCGTAGGCCGCCTGCAGGTACGCGGCCAGGGTCTTCTCGTCGATGTTGTAGTAGCGGCCGGGGTTCACCGGCGCCCGGCCCGCGGGCAGGCCGTACAGCCCGCGGATCGCGTCCGCGTTGCCGGTCAGGTAGTCGTAGCAGCCGGTCAGCCAGGACACCGGGATCGCCGAGGTGGTCGGCATCGCGCAGAAGTAGTCGGTCGGGAAGCGCGCGGTCACCTGGTTGGCCGGATTCGGCGTCTCGACGATGTTGCCGGTGCCGGCGCCGCCCGGCGGCGGCGTGGACCGCTCGATGCTGCCGGTGTACTGGGCCTTGTGGTCGGCGTAGCGCAGGCCGAAGTCGAGGTAGCTGAAGAAGCTGCCGTTGATGTCCAGGTTGCCGTCGCCGCGCCAGGCCCACTGCTTGCCGCGCTGGGTGTTCCAGGTCTGGAACAGGCCGTTGAGGTAGTAGTTGCCCGGATCCAGCTGCAGGTTGTTGCCGAGTGACCAGTTCTGCTGGTTGCCGGCAGTACCGTTCCACACCGTGGTCACCGGCCCCTTGAGGAAGGTGTCGACGATGAAGGTGTTGACGTCGAACGACGTCGTCCCATACGACAGGTCCGAACTCAGGCGCAGCTTGTCGCCCTGCCACTTCACGCCCACCGCGTGCTGCATGTCGCGGCCGTGCTCGGTGTGCGCCTGCGTACTGGTCGCCGCGTAGGTGTTGCCGGTCCAGCTGCCGCCGGCGGCATCGCAGATGGTCTGGCCTTCGAACGGCGAGCCGGTGAGCTGGTCGGCGTAGCAGTGGTTGGAGACGGTCAGGTTGTCAGGGGTCACCGCGCCGACCGGGAAGGAGAAATAGAACGGCTGGTTGTAGTCGTCCGAGTCCCAGTCGTACAGGCCCTCGGCATACACCTCGGTGCTGTCGTTGGGCTTCCACTGCAGGGCGTAGTTGAGTTCGGGGCGCTGGCGGTAGCCGATGTTGTAGTCGGCGCCGAAGCCGTTCGGCGCGGCGATCAGGTCGCCCGCATCGGTGCGCATCGGCGTCCCGGTGCCGTCGGTGAGCACCTTCGGGAAATCGCCCCAGACCGCGTTGTACTGGTAGTGCTGGGCCATGAAGCTGGCGTTGACCAGCGCACCGACCTCGCCGATGCCGGTGTGCCAGCGATCACTGGCCAGCACGCTGAAGTTGGGATCGGTGTGGTTGCCGTACTTGGCGTGGGTGGCGGTGTAGGTCGCCGCCACCTTGGCGCCGTCGAAGTCGAACGGACGGTACAGCTGCATGTCGACCACGCCGGCGATGCCGCCGTCGGGCAGGCTCGCCTCGCTGCTCTTGTAGACCGAGACGGTCTTGACCGCGGTGGCCGGCAGGTTCTGGAACGCGAAGCCACGGCCCACGCCGCTGAAGATCTCGCGCCCGTTGAGCGTGGTGATGACGTTGGGCAGGCCGCGGATCACCACCGAGCTGGTCTCGCCCTGGAAGCCCTGTGCCACCTGCACGCCGGTGATGCGCTGCATGGCGTCGGCCACGCTGTTGTCCGGCAGCTTGCCGATGTCCTCGGCGACGATCGAGTCGACCACCATGCGCGCGTCCTGCTTGAGCGACTGCGCGCTCTCCAGGCTCTGGCGCAGCGGGGTGACCGTCACCTGCGAGAGATCGACGACTTTCTTCTTCTGCTCGCTCTGCGCGGTGCCGCTCTTGTGCGCAGTGGACTGCGCATCCTGCGGAGTGGCGCTGTCGGAGGATCGGGTGCCGGTCGCGTCGGGCGCCGGCGCATCCTGCGCGTGCGCCGGCGCGAAGGCCGCCGCGATCGCGGCCGCCAGGATCGTCACGGGAATGCGGTTGCGGTACATGGGTTCAAACCTCCGGTAGGAAGAACGCGGCCACCGTTGCGGCGGGGCCGTGCCTGGTCTGGGTGCGCCGCGGGCAGGCAGGCCGCGCGGCAGTAGAAGGGGTGATCGGCGGCGTGCTCAGGGCCTGGTGGCGGCGGCCGGCGCGGGATAGCTCGCCGCCGCCTCCGGCACCACGCCGCGCGGGGCGTGGGAGAGTGCGCGCAGGATCGCGGCCTCGCGCTGGCGGTAGGGCGTGCCGTCACCGTGCAGCAGGTCGTGGAACCAGATCGTCGGCGGCTGCAGCGTGTACGGGCGCTGCCAGGAGTCCCACGGCAGCGTGGTCTGCGTGCGCCCCTCGACGAAGCCCCAGTTGACCATGCCCACGTCGAGCTTCTTGGCCAGCGGCAGCACGCCGTCGATGGTCGAACCCGCGCCGCGCGCCATGTATTCGGTGCAGATCAGCGGCCGCCCGTAGTGCGCGAGCTGGCGCACGCGTCCGGCGAACTCCTCCGGCCAGCCGTAGTTGTGGAAGCTGATCACGTCGGATTCGTCGAGCTGGGTGCGTTCGACCGCGTTGAGCTGCGCCGCGTCGGACCAGTCGCCGCCATGCCACAGGCCGCTGGTGAGCGGCTGGGTCGGCGCGGCGCTGCGCGCCCAAGCGAATACCTGCGGCAGCAGCCTGGCCACCAGCGCCACCTTGTCCTTCGGCTCGCGCGGGTCATAGTTGCCGCCGCCGGGATTGTCGGGCTCGTTCCAAACGTCCCAGGCGAGCACGCGCTTGTCCTTGGCGAAGCTGCCGACGATGTCCTTCACGTATTGCTCGAGCCGCGGGTACTGGGTCGGGTCGGCCATCGCCACGCCCGGGCTCTGCACCCAGCCGGAATTGTGCACGCCGGGGATCGGCGGATGCTGCGGCCCGAGCTCGGGCTCCGGGTCCCAGCACGAGTCGAACAGCACGAAGATCGGCTTGATGCCGTGCCGGTCGGCGATGGTGAGGAACTGGTCGATGCGTCGCTTGAAGCCGGCCGGGTCCTGCTTCCACAGCAGGTCGTGCAGGAACACGCGCATGGTGTTCATGCCCAGCTGCTGCGCCCAGCCCAGCTCCTTGTCGATGCGCGCCGGGTCGAAGCTCGCGGCCTGCCACATCTCCAGCTCGTTGATCGCGTTCGCCGGCACGTAGTTGCTGCCCAACGGCCAGGGCTGGTGCTCGTACCAGGCGTGCGCCTTCGACGGCGTCCAGCGGGCCGGCGCATCGGCAGCGGGCGCGCGGGCGGCGATGAGCGCCGCCGCGCCGAATGCCAGGGCCAACAGTGGATGTTTCATGCGATCTCCCTCGTGTTGCGTTGCGCCAGGCAAACGCTCCCCGCGGGCACCCGCGACGGGTGCCCTTGGCATGTGGTGGGCCGGGTCAACGCGCGCTGCGCGCCGGCTCGGTGGTGAAGCGGTAGACGATCAGGTTGCGATAGACCTGCCCCGGCGCCAGCCGCGCCGAACCGAAGTCCGGCTGGTTGGGGGTATCCGGATACAGCTGCGGTTCGAGCACGAACGCGTCGCCCTGGCGGTACACGTGCCCGCCGGTGCCCACGGTGGTGCCGTCCAGGAAGTTGCCCGAGTAGAACTGCAGGCCCGGCTGCGCCGAGCTGAGCGTGAGCACGCGGCCGGATGCCGGGTCCTCCACGCGCGCGACCATGCGCGGCGCCGCGGCGGCCTTGCGGCTGACCACCCAGTTGTGGTCGTAGCCGTGGCCGTCCAGCAGCTGCGGGTCCGCAGTGCGGATGTCGCGCCCGATCGGCTTGGCCCGGCGGAAGTCGAACGGCGTGCCGGCGACCGGGCGGATCTCGCCGGTGGGAATGGAGCCGGCGTCGACCGGCAGGAAGGCGTCGGCCGGGATGGTCAGCCGCTCGTCCATCACGCTGCCCGAGCCTTCGCCGGAGAGATTCCAGTAGGCGTGGTTGCTCAGGTTGACGATGGTCGGCCGGTCGGTGGTCGCGCGGTAGGCGATCGACAGCTGGTCCCGGTCGTCCAGGGTGTAGGTCGCCGTCACCGACAGCGTGCCGGGGTAGCCCATGTCGCCGTCGGGACTGACGTAGCTCAGCGTCACGCTCGCCTTGCTGGCGTCGTGGTGTGTCCCGGCGACGGTCCACAACACCTTGTCGAAACCGCGCGTGCCGCCGTGCAGCGAGTTGGGGCCGTTGTTGACCGGCACCTGGTAGGTCTTGCCGTCGAGCACGAAGCGGCCCCTGGCGATGCGGTTGGCGTAGCGGCCGACGGTGGCGCCGAAGTACTGCGGCTGGTCGAGATAGCCCTTGAGGGTGGGATAGCCGAGCACGATGTCCGCCAGGTGCCCCTCGCGGTCGGGCACGCTGAGCGACTGCAGGCTTGCGCCGTACGCGATCACCCGTGCCGTGAGGCCGTGCGCGTTGGTCAGCACCACGGCCTCCACCGGCTTGCCGTCCGGCATCGTGCCGAAGGTCTCGCGCCTGGCCATCGTGCCCGCGTGCGCCGTCATCGACAGCGCCGCCAGCCCGAGCATCGAACCGATCCACCCTGCACGTCGCATGTCGCCAAAGCCCCTTCCGCGGTCGTCGAAGTGGAGGCATGCAAGCACATTGTATGATTATCGTGCAAGTGTTCGCGGGCAGGAAAATTTTCTTTGTGCGGCGCGGCATTGCGCGACTGGCAGACCGCCCGGGACGCCGCTTCCGCATCGCAACGCCGCGTGACTGGCCGCCGTCGGCGTCGGCACTGATCGCTCGCCGCCACGCAAATTCCGCATTGCGTCATCGCACTCTTCGCAGCATGCGATCAAGCAGCGAAAAAAATGCGCCGCCGCACCTTGGCAGGACGCGCGCCGAGTGCTTATAGTCGATTTGTATGACAAACCGTCCGGGCGCCGGCAGCGCCCGCCAGCACGATCGACCAACGCCCGCCGGGGAGCCGCATTTCATGAGGAAGCCGATCGCAGTCCGCAGCCTGTACGGGCACGTGATGCACGAGCTCGGGCAGCGCATCGTGGGGGGCAAGGTCAAGCCCGGCGAGGTGCTGCCGCGCGAGGAAACGCTCGCCGAAAGCCTGCAGGTCAGCCGCACCGCGTTGCGCGAGGCGCTCAAGGTGCTCTCGGCCAAGGGCCTGATCGAATCGCGCACCGGTGTCGGTGCGCGGGTGCTGGAGAAGCGGCACTGGAACCAGCTCGATGCCGACGTGCTGGCCTGGCGCTGCGCCTCGATGCCGACCGACGACTTCGTCGACAAGCTGGTGGAGATGCGCGAGGTGATCGAGCCGGCCGCCGCCGCCAACGCCGCGCGTCGGCGCAGCACCGAGCAACTGGCCGCCATCGACGCCGCCTACCGCGCGATGGACGCGGCGCAGACGCTCGACGAGTGGACCGCCGCCGACCTGCAGTTCCACGACGCGGTGCTGCATGCGACCGGCAACGAACTGCTGCAGTCGCTGTTCTCGGTGGTGGAGACCGCGCTGGGCACCTTCTTCACCCTGTCCGCGCGTACCGCGGGCAACTTCAAGTACTCGCTGCCGCAACACCAGAAGGTGCTCGAGGCGATCCGCCGCAAGCAGCCGGAGGTGGCGCGCAAGGCGATGCACGCGATGATCGCCGACTCGCAGGCGAACCTGCAGCACAGCCGCGGCCGCGCCCGCAAAAAGGCCAGTGCGTGAACACCCCGCTGGTCGGCCTGGACTGGGGCAGCACGCGGCTGCGCGCCTACCGCTTCGACGAGGCGGGCGCCGTCGCGGAGACCCGCGCGCTGCCCTGGGGCAGCCGGCAGTTGCCCGAGGGCGGCTTCGAGGAAGCCTTCGCGCGGGCGGTCGAGGGCTGGCCGCGCGCGCCGGTGCTGGCCTGCGGCATGGTCGGCAGTCGCGGCGGCTGGCGCGAGGCGCCCTATCTCGACACGCCGTGCCGGCTCGCTGCGCTGGCCGGCGCGCTGACCGCCGTCGATGCACCGGACGGCCGCACCCTGCTCATCGTGCCCGGCCTGCGCGATCCCACCGGGCCGGACGTGATGCGTGGCGAGGAGACCCAGGTCGCCGGCGTGCTGGCGCAGTCGCCGGCTCCGGCAGACGACGTGCAGCTGCTGATGCCCGGTACGCACAGCAAGTGGGTGCGCGTGCACCGGGGCGCGGTCACCGGCTTCACTACCCTGATGACCGGCGAGCTGTTCGCGCTGCTGCGCGGGCACTCGGTCCTCGGCGCGGGCCTGCCCGCGGACGGCACCGACGACGAGGCGTTCGCACTGGGCGTCGCCGCGGCGCGGACCTCCGGCGCGGCCGGTGGCCTGTCGCGGCTGTTCTCGGCGCGCGCGCTGATGCTCGAGGGCGCGCTGGCGCCGGCATCGGTCGCGGATTTCCTTTCCGGCCTGCTGATCGGCGACGAGCTGCGCATGGCGCTGGCCGGCGGCTGGGCGGCGCCCGGGGCGCCGGTGCAGGTCGTCGGGGAAGACGCGCTCTGCGCACGTTACCTGCTGGCGGCGCCGGCCTTCGGCCTGGCCCTGCAACGCACTTCCGGTGCCGCCGCCGCGGCCGGCCTCTGGCAGGTCGCCGCGACGGCCGGCCTGCTCCACGGACATCCACACGCATGAACGATTTCAAGACCTGGCTCGACCCGCTCCCGCTGGTCGCCATCCTGCGCGGCCTGCGCCCCGACGAAGTGCCGACGGTCGGCGACGCACTGGTCGAGGCCGGCTTGCGCATCCTGGAAGTGCCGCTCAACTCGCCGCAGCCGCTGGAAAGCATCCGCCGCATGGCCGGGCGTTATGGCGCCGGGCGGCTGGTCGGCGCCGGCACCGTGCTCGATCCGGCGTCGGTGCGCGATATTGCCGAGGCCGGCGGGCGCATCGTGGTGATGCCGCACGCCGACGTGGCGGTGATCCGTGCCGCCAAGCAGGCCGGACTCTACTGCGTGCCGGGCGTCGCTACGCCGACCGAGGCGTTCGCCGCGCTCGCCGCCGGCGCCGACGCGCTGAAACTGTTCCCCGCCGAGCAGGCCTCCCCGGCCGTGCTCAAAGCCTGGCGCGCGGTGCTGCCGCCGGGCACCGCGGTGCTGCCGGTCGGCGGCGTCGCACCCGACACCATGGCGCCGTGGCTGGCCGCCGGCGCGGCCGGCTTCGGCATCGGCTCCGCGCTCTACGCGCCGGGGCGTGCGGCCGACGACGTCGGCATGCGCGCGCGGGCCTTCGCCCAGGCCTGGCGGCGCCACCTCGATTCAGGAATCCGTGCATGAAGATCACCCGCCTCACCACCTTCGTCGTGCCACCCCGCTGGCTGTTCCTGCGCATTGATACCGATGCGGGGATCTGCGGCTGGGGCGAACCGATCGTCGAGGGGCGCGCGCACACCATCGCCGCGGCGGTGGACGAGCTGTCCGACTACCTGGTCGGCAAGGATCCGCGCCACATCGAGGACCTGTGGAGCGTGATGTACCGCGGCGGCTTCTACCGCGGCGGGCCGGTCCTGATGAGCGCGATCGCCGGCATCGACCAGGCGCTGTGGGACATCAAGGGCAAGGAACTTGGCCGGCCGGTGCACGACCTGCTCGGCGGCCGGGTGCGCGAGCGCATCCGCGTGTACTCGTGGATCGGCGGCGACCGCCCGGCGGACACCGCGCGTGCCGCGAAGGACGCGGTGGCGCGCGGCTTCACCGCGGTCAAGATGAACGCCACCGAGGAAATGCAGTACGTCGACACCCACGCCAAGGTCGAACAGGTGCTCGCCAACGTACAGGCGGTGCGCGACGCGGTCGGGCCGCACGTCGGCCTGGGCCTGGATTTCCACGGCCGCGTGCACAAGCCGATGGCCAAGGTGCTGATGCGCGAACTGGCGCCCTACAAACTGATGTTCATCGAGGAGCCGGTGCTGTCCGAGCATCTCGAGGCCCTGCCCGAGCTGGCCGCGATTTCCCCGGCGCCGATCGCGCTGGGCGAGCGGCTGTACTCGCGCTACGACTTCAAGCGCGTGCTGGCGATCGGCGGCGTGGACATCCTGCAGCCCGATCCCTCGCACGCCGGCGGCATCACCGAAACGCGCAAGATCGCCGCGATGGCCGAGGCCTACGACGTGGCGATCGCGCTGCACTGCCCGCTCGGGCCGATCGCGCTGGCCGCCAACCTGCAGCTGGACGCGGTCTGCCACAACGCCTTCATCCAGGAGCAGAGCCTGGGCATCCACTACAACGCGGCGAACGACCTGCTCGACTACGTCAGCGACCGCAGCGTGTTCGCCTATGAGGACGGCTTCGTTGCGATTCCGGGCGGTCCGGGTCTCGGCGTCGACGTGAACGAGGCCTACGTCGCCGAGCGCGCATCGGCCGGCCATCGCTGGCGCAACCCGGTCTGGCGCCATGCCGACGGCAGCGTGGCGGAGTGGTGAGCATGGCCGCGTTCGCTTCCTATCCCAGCCTGGTCGACCGCAGCGTGTTCGTCAGCGGCGGCGCGACGGGCATCGGCGCGGCGTTCGTCGAGCACTTCGCGCGCCAGGGCAGCCGGGTCGCCTTCATCGACGTCGACCGCGCGCACGGCGAGGCGCTCTGCGCGTCGCTGGCCGACGCCCGCCACGAGCCACTCTTCCTGCCCTGCGACGTCACCGACCTGGACGCGCTGGGCGCGGCGATCGCGCAGGCGCGCGCCGCGATCGGCCCGATCGGCGTGCTGGTCAACAACGCCGCCAACGACGTGCGGCACGCCTTCGGCGACACCACCGGTGCCGACTTCGACCGCAACATCGCGGTCAACCTGCGCCACCAGTACTTCGCCACGCAGGCGGTGCGCGAAGACATGCGGCGCCTGGGCGGTGGCTCGGTGATCTGCCTGGGTTCGACCGGCTGGATGAAGAAGAATGCCGGCTACCCGATGTACGCCATGGCCAAGGCCGCGGTGCGCGGGCTGGTCAACGGCCTGGCGCGCGAGCTCGGCCACGACCGCATCCGCATCAATGCGCTGGTGCCGGGCTGGGTGATCACCGAGAAGCAGCGCCGCCTGTGGCTGGACGCCGAGGGCGAGGCCGAGATCGCGCGCGTGCAGTGCCTGCCCGGCTACCTGATGGCCGACGATCTCGCCCGTGCGGCGCTGTTCCTGGCGGCCGACGACAGCCGCATGTGCACCGGCCAGGATTTCATCGTGGACGGCGGCTGGGTATGAGCGCATCCGCCGCGGCCGTCCTGCAGGCGCGCAACACGCTGGGCGAAGGCGTCCTCTGGTGCCAGCGCGAGCAGGCGCTGTACTGGACCGACATCCACGCGGCGACGCTCTGGCGCTTCCGCCCGCGCGATGCGCGGGTCGAGCAGTGGACGATGCCCGAACGGCTGGCCTGCCTCGCGCTGTGCGAGGCCGAGGGCTGGCTGCTGCTCGGACTCGCCTCGCGGCTGGCCTTCTTCCACCCGGCGAGCGGGACGCTGGCGCCGATCGCGCCGGTGGAACCCGGCCTGCCCACGCGGCTCAACGACGGCGCCTGCGACCGGCAGGGACGCTTCGTGTTCGGCACGCTGCACGAGCCGCCTGCGGGCGGTGCGCGGCAGCCGGTCGGCGGCTTCTGGCGCCTGAACGCGGACCTTTCGCTCGAGCGCCTGGAACTGCCGGGCGTGGCGATCAGCAACAGCGTCGCGTTCAGTCCCGACGGGCGCACGCTCTATTTCTGCGACTCGCCCAGCCGCACCATCCAGTGCTGTGCCTACGGCGACCGTTGTGGCCCGCCCCGCACGTTCGCGCAAGTGGACGACCCGCGCGGCGAGCCGGACGGCTCGGCGGTGGATGCGGCCGGCAACCTGTGGAACGCGCAGTGGGGCCTGGGGCGCGTGGCGTGCTATACCGCCGACGGTCGCCTGGACCAGTGCATCGACGTACCCGCCTCGCAGCCGACCCGCCCCGCCTTCGGCGGGGCCGATCTGGCGATGCTCTACATCACCAGCGCGCGCGACGGCCTGGACGCCGCGGCGCTTGCCTCGCAACCGTCCGCCGGCGCGCTGTTCGCGGCACCGGCGGGCACCATCGGCCTGCCGGAACCGCGTTTCGCCGGCACGCCGCCGCGGCTGTCGGCCCACCCGGGCGGTACCGCGGCCGGCGCCCTCCACTCCGCTTCCGGGGAAGCCCATCCATGAACAGCAACGCTCTTGCCACACCTCTCGCGCAGCCCCGGACGGCGGCCCTTTTCACCTGCATCCTGGCCGCGCTGGCCGGCCTGATGTTCGGCCTGGACATCGGCGTGATCTCCGGCGCCACCCAGTTCATCCAGAGCGACTTCCGCGTCGGCGACCATGTCATCGAGTGGATCGTCAGCTCGATGATGTTCGGCGCCGCGGTGGGTGCGGTCGGGGCCGGCTGGCTGTCCTCCCACCTGGGCCGCAAGCGCTCGCTGATCCTGGGCGCGGTGCTGTTCGTGCTCGGCTCGCTGCTCTCCGGCATGGCCTGGTCGCCGGCCACGCTGATCGCGGCACGCCTGGTGCTGGGCCTGGCGATCGGCCTGGCCACCTTCACCGCGCCGCTGTACCTGGCCGAGGTGGCACCCGAGCATATCCGCGGCGCGATGATCTCGACCTACCAGCTGATGATCACCATCGGCATCCTGGTGGCCTTCCTTTCCGACACCGCCTTCAGCTACTCGGGCCAGTGGCGCTGGATGCTGGGCGTGATCGCGATCCCCGGCGCGCTGTTCCTGCTGGGCGTGCTGATGCTGCCGGACAGCCCGCGCTGGCTGATGATGCGCGGCCGCCGCGAGGAGGCCATCGGCGTGCTGCAGCGGCTGCGTGGCGACGCCCGCGTGGTCGAGCGCGAGGCGGCCGATATCGAGGAGCAGCTCAAGACCCCGCAGCGCGGCTGGCACCTGTTCCTGGAGAACCGCAACTTCCGCCGCTCGGTCGGGCTGGGCGTACTGCTCCAGCTGATGCAGCAGTTCACCGGCATGAACGTGGTGATGTACTACGCGCCACGCATCTTCCAGGCGATGGGCTACGACACCGCCGCGCAGATGTGGTTCACCGCGCTGGTCGGCCTGACCAACGTGCTGGCCACCTTCATTGCCATCGCGCTGATCGACCGCTGGGGTCGCAAGCCGATCCTGTACACCGGCTTCGCCGTCATGGCCGTGGGCCTGGGTGTGGTCGGCGCGATGATGCACGGCGGCATCGCCACGCATGCGGCGCAGATCTTCACCGTGGCGATGCTGCTGATGTTCATCGTCGGCTTCGCGATGTCGGCCGGCCCGCTGGTGTGGACGCTGTGCTCGGAGATCCAGCCGCTGAAGGGCCGCGACTTCGGCATCGGCTGCTCGACGTTCACCAACTGGATCGCCAACATGATCGTCGGCGCCACCTTCCTGACCCTGCTCAACGGCATCGGCAACGCTTACACCTTCTGGCTGTATGCCGCGCTCAACCTGGTCTTCATCGGACTGACCGTCTGGCTGGTGCCCGAGACCAAGGGCGTCACGCTGGAGCAGATCGAACGCAACCTGATGCACGGCAGGCGCCTGCGCGAGATCGGCCGCTAGCACTCATGGCGTTTCGCGCGCCGCCGCGTTGGCGGCCGCGACCGCCCGCACAAAACCGCCGAACGGAATGTCGGTAATGCCGACCAGCCCGAGGTGCGCGTTCTCGCCATCGAGCAGGCGGCCGGCCACCGGCTCGTCGGCGTACTGGAACCAGTGCGCGCCGACGATCGAGGGGTCTGCTGCCGCGGCGGCGAGGAAGCGCGCATAAGCCTCGCCGCGCTGCGCCTCGTTCCACACCGGCACCGGGCCGGCGCCGAACGGGCCGCGGTCGGTGGAGCCGAACGCGAACTCGCTGATCAGCACCGGCCGGTCGAGCCGGCGCAGGGCGGCCAGGTCCATGCCGTGCTGCGGCAGGTCGGCGTAGACGTTGATGCTGATGACGTCGCACCACTGCGCGCAGGCGGCCACCGCTTCGGGCGTACGTACGGCAAAGCGCCCCCCGAGGAACAGGTGGTGCGGGTCGTGCCGGCGCAGCGCCTGCGCGACGGTGCGGAAGTAGCGCCCGGCGTAGGCGCGCAGCCAGGCGCTGTAGTCCGCGGCGATGGCCGGGTGGGCTTCGTCCGGCACGGGGGCCTGGAAGCCGGCCGGCTCCAGCGCCTCCCAGCGCGTCACGCCGATGCCCCAGGCCACGCCCAGCCGCAGCGCGTCGCCGTACTTGCGCTTGAGCATGGCCAGGAAGGCCTGCTTGGCCGGGCTGCGTGGCTCGCCGCGCAGCGTGCCGAGGGCCAGCGCCCAGCGGCCCTGCGGGCCGGGGGACGCCCACGCCAGCTCGTTGTCGGCGAAGTAGCCGAGCAGCCATGGATCGTCACGCACGCCCCGGGTAGCGGCGGCGACCGCGCGTTCGGCCGCCGCTGCGAAGCGTGGATCGAAGGGATCGGGCATGCGCCCCCACCAGTCGTAGCCTGTCGCGACGTCGGCGTAGGTGCCGGCGATCGCGATCGGTCGCGTGTAGGCCAGCCGATGCCCGCGGGCGACGGCCGTGTCGCTCCAGTTGCCCAGCGTGTTGAAGCCCCAGGCGGCCAGCCGCGCGCGGGTGCGGGTGCGCCAGGCCGCGCGCCAGCCGGTGCCGTCGACGCGGAACAGGTTGGCCGCATAGAAGTCGAACCAGCGGCCATGGTCATAGGCCAGGCCGGTGGTCGCGCCGGTGTCGCGGCGGCTGTCACCGCGTCCGTAGAACGCCTGCCAGGCACCCACGGCCGGCGGCAGGCCAGCGAACATCCATTCCCGGCCCTGCACGTAGCTGCGACCACCGTCGGCCGTCACCGTATTGATGCCCAGCGAGAAGAAAGGATGGCCCTCCGGTGTCATCAGTCGCCAGCGACCGTCGAGTTTCTGCGTGTGGAACCAGCCGGTGGCGGTGGCCCGGGCGTTCGCATGGCCGCTTTTTTCCTCGTGCACGCCGGTGCCGGCCAGTTGCGCGTGCTCGCGCGCATGCACCGCGCGCAGCGCGGCGTCGCTGTCGATCTTCTCCGGCCACTGCGCGCGCGTGTACTGGCCGTAGCGGTCGACGATGCCGGCATAGGCCTGGTGCAACGTGTCACCCGCGACCACGCCGGGCGTGCCGACAAGAAGCACCTGCGCGGCCTGCGGCGCGGGGATGGACAAGCGCGCCGCGCGCACGGCCTGGAGCGCCGGGGCGCCTTCCACCGTGGTGGCGAGCACGATGCGCTGCCCGTCCAGCTGGACCGGCATCGGCGGCCCGGCCTGCATGCCGAAGGCGCGCGGCGCGGTCGCGTGCAGCGGCACCACGAGGGTCTGCGGGGGGCCGGCAGGCAGGCCGACGGTCGCCTGCAGGTGCGCCCCCGCCACGCCTTCCAGGTCGATCGACAGGGTGACCGCCCAGGGCATGGCGTTCTGCACGCGCACCCGCCACTGCCCGCCGCCCCGCCAGGGCCGCTCCGGCGCGAGGCGTACGTAGGGCCGGGCCGACGGCTCGAAGGTGTAGCGGCGCAGGGTCTCGCCGGCCACCTGCTGCATCCCGCCGGCCCGGACGTGCGACAGGTCGGCCTGCAGCCCTGCCGGCCCGGCCGCGGCCTGCGCCCGGCACGCCAGCGAGAGCAGCAGGCCAACGAATGCAGCGTGGCTTTTCATGCGGCCAGTGTCGCTCGAGCCGCCGCGAACACGGCGTCGGCGCCGTGCCCGGTCAGGCGCTGCTGCGCTCCAGCCAGCGCCAGCCGTAATAGGCGGGAATGCCGCAGGCGATGATGACCAGGCTCATGCCGGCGTCGTGCGGGTTGTGCAAGGCGGTCGCGCCGATCACGCCCAGGACGGTCGCCACGAACACCATCGGCAGCCACGGGTAGAACGGCACGCGGTAGGGCGAGGGCTCGCTCAGGTAGCGGCGGTACCAGAACAGTGTGGCGATGCTGCAGGCGTGTGCCAGCCACTCGCCCACGGTGGTGTAGTCGAGCAGCTGGTTGAAGCTGCCGGACACCGCCAGCACGATCGCCCACGCGCCGAGCGTGGCCAGCGCCACCTGCGGCGCGCGGCTCTGCGGTTCGATCCGGCCCACGGCGGAGAAGAACATGCCGTCGGCGCCCATCGTCTGCAGCACGCGCGCGCCGCCGGCGATGGCGATGTTGCAGTAGCCGAAGGTGGAGCAGGCGATGCCCAGCGCCATCAGGGTGGCACCGCGCTCGCCGAGCAGCCCGCGCATCAGGTCGGCCGCCGGCGCCTGGCTGGCCGCCAGGCCCGCGTGGCCCAGGCCGGCCAGGTAGGCGAAGTTCGCCAGCACGTAGGCGATCACCACCCCGGCCATGCCCACCCCCAGCGCGCGCGGCAGGGTGCGTTGCGGATCGCGTACCTCGCCGGCCAGGTCGTTGAGGTAGTGGAAGCCGCCATAACTGAACAGCACCGGCAGCAGCGC
The DNA here is from genome assembly GCF_035695185.1 of Frateuria sp. GTDB lineage: Bacteria > Pseudomonadota > Gammaproteobacteria > Xanthomonadales > Rhodanobacteraceae > Frateuria_A. The sequence goes on along the minus strand of NZ_DASSES010000134.1, from coordinate 2,588 downwards.
GCCGAACAGTGCACCGGGTGGCACGTTGCGGCCGGGATCGGTGGCCAGCGTCACGCCCAGGTGGCCATCGGCGAGCACCACGCCGACCACCACCAGCAGCGCGATGGCCGCGAGCTTGAGCACGGTGAAGATGTTCTGCACCCAGGCGCCGGCGCGGATGCCGAACAGGTTCACGCCGACGATGAAGGCGATCGCGCCGGCGGCCACCGGCTTGATGTAGAGGGTCGACAGGCCCAGCGCCGCGCAGAAGTAGTCGGCGAACGCGGTCGCGACCGCCGCCACGCTGCCGGGGTAGTTGATCAGCGCCATCGTCCAGCCGAACAGGAACGCCGGCAGCTGGCCGAACGCCTCGCGCAGGTAGATGTAGCTGCCGCCGGCCTGCGGCCGCCGTGCGCCGAGCTCCGCGTAGCAGAGCACGCCGGCCAGGGTGAGCAGGCCGCCGACGGCCCACAGGATCAGCAGCTCCCAGCCCGAGCCGGTGCGTTGGGCGAGCGTCGCCGGGGTACGGAAGATGCCTGCGCCGATCACGCCGCCGATGACGATCATCGCCGCGTCCCAGGTGCCCAGGCGGCGCAGGTAGGTGTTCGATTCGGTACTCATGCGTGGGCGGGCATCGCGGGCGGCGGAAGGGCAACGATAACGTGACTGGCCGGTCCGGTTCAGCCTGCGGGTCCTCAAGGAGCATCCGGGGCGCGGGCGGGCATGCCTGGAGGGCGCCTCCCGCGCCGCCGGCACTCGCGCGCCCGGATGCATCCGGCTAAGGTCGCGCCGATGTCCGTACGCCCTTCTTCCCGCGCCGGCGCCACGGGCGACTCGCGCACGCGCCGCGGGTGGCGCACCCTTTCCTGGCTCGTCTCGGCGCTGCTGCTCGCACTGGCGGGCTGGCTGCTGCACCGCTACCTCGGCGCGATGCGCTGGCGCGACGTGGCCGCCGCACTGGTGCAGCTGCAGCGCTCGCACGTCGCCGCCGCCCTGGCCGCGACCGCGACCAGCTTCGCCATGCTGGCCGCGTTCGACGTGCTGGCCGCGCGGCGCGTGGCCCCCGCGCGCGCATCGGCCGGACTGGCGGCATTCGCGGGCTTCGCGGCACATGCGCTGTCCAACACGCTGGGGTTCCACGCGGTTACCGGCGGTGCGGTGCGCTACCGGGTCTACGCCTCCGCCGGCCTGGGTGCGGGCGACATCGCGCGCGTGGTCGCGCTGGCCAGCCTGGGCGTGGGCCTGGGCTATGCCGTGCTGGGCGCGGCCGGGCTGCTGATGGAACCGCCGGTCGCCGCCGGCTGGGGGCGCGTCGGCGGCGTGGTCATCGCGCTGCTGCTGGCCGGGCTGGTGCTGTGGCTGGCGCGACCGCGCAGCCTGCGCGTCGGCCGCTGGACCATCGCCCTGCCCGGCGCGGGCTCGGCGATGGTGCAGATGCTGCTCGGCGGCGTGGAGATGAGTGCGGCCATCGCTGCGATGTACCTGCTGCTGCCGCCGCCGATCGCGCCGGCTTTTGCCGACTTCGTGCCGGTCTATCTGGCCGCGCTGCTGGCCGGCATCATCAGCCACGCCCCCGGCGGGCTGGGCGTGTTCGAGGCGATCCTGCTCGGCGCGTTTCCGGCCCGGGCGCGCGCGGACGTACTCGCCGCCCTGTTGTGCTATCGGCTGGTCTACAACCTGCTGCCATTCGGGCTTGCCGCGCTGGGCCTGGGCCTGTTCGAGGCGCGCCGGCGCCGTGCCCTCGCCGCACCGCTGGACGATCCGTCCTGACGGCACATGCCGCGGCCGGGGCACGGCCGTATGCTCGGCGTCCCCTTCCCCCGTGGTGCCGCGCATGCCCGACGCCAGCCATCTGTTCGCCTTCGCGCTGATCGCCCTGGGGCTGGTGCTGACGCCCGGGCCGAACATGGTCTACCTGGTCTCGCGGTCGGTCACCCAGGGCCGTGCGGCGGGGCTGGTGTCGCTGGCCGGCGTGGGCGTGGGCTTCATCGCCTACATGCTGTGCGCTGCCTTCGGCATCACCGCGCTGGTGTTCGCGGTGCCGTATGCCTATGACGCGCTGCGCCTCGGCGGCGCGCTCTATCTCCTGCACCTGGCCTGGCAGGCGCTCAGGCCCGGCGGCCGTTCGCCGTTCCAGGTGCGACAGCTGGCGCCGGACCGCCCGCGCCGGTTGTTCGCGATGGGTCTGCTGACCAACCTGCTCAATCCCAAGGCGGCGATGCTCTACCTGTCGCTGCTGCCGCAGTTCATCGCGCCCGGCCGGGGCAGCGTGCTCGGACAGTCGCTCGTGCTGGGTTTCACCCAGATCGCCATCAGCCTGACGGTCAACGCACTGATCGTGCTTGCCGCCGGCGGCATCGCCCGGTTCCTGGGCGGGCGCCCGCTCTGGCAGGCCGTGCAGCGCTGGATGATGGGCACGGTGCTCGCGGCGCTGGCCGTGCGCATGCTCGCGCAGGGACGCCGCTAGATGTGTAAACCCACCAGGTTGTTCATGGCGATGCGGGTGATAGGTGGCCGGTAGTCCAGGCTGGCGTGTGGCCGGTGCCAGTTGTACTGATGCAGCCAAGCCCACCAGTGCGCGGCGCGCTGGGCCGAGTGGTCATAGCTGC
>NZ_DASSES010000133.1:0-4958 GCF_035695185.1 Frateuria sp. | reverse complement strand
CAGTCGCCGAAGATGTCCACCTACCTGCTGTTCTTCGGCCTGGGTGACTTCGAGCGCGCGACGCTCAACGCCCAGGGCACCGAGATCGGCGTGATCACGCAGAAGGGCATGATCGACCAGGCCAAGTTCGCGCTGGATTCGTCCAAGCAGGTGCTGAAGGAATACAACGACTACTTCGGCGTGCCGTATCCGCTGCCGAAGCTGGACAACATCGCCGCGCCGGGCCGGAGCCAGTTCTTCTCGGCGATGGAGAACTGGGGTGCGATCTTCACCTTCGAGTATTCGCTGCTGCTGAATCCGGCCATCTCCAACCCGGTGGACAAGCAGCGCGTGTTCAACACTGCCGCCCACGAGATGGCGCACCAGTGGTTCGGCGACCTGGTGACGATGAGCTGGTGGGACGACCTGTGGCTCAACGAGGGCTTCGCCTCGTGGATGGCCTCGCGCACGACCCAGAAGCTGCATCCGGAGTGGCACACCGAGCTGGACGCCGTCGGCGTGCGCGAGCGGGCCATGTCGCAGGATTCGGTGGCGTCCACCCATCCGGTGGTGCAGCACGTGGAGACGGTGGAGCAGGCGAGCCAGGCGTTCGATGCGATCACCTATTCCAAGGGCGAGGCGGTGATCCACATGCTGGAAGGCTACGTCGGGCACGAGGCCTGGCGTACCGGCGTGCGCAACTACATCAAGGCGCACGAGCACGGCAACACGGTCTCGGATGACCTGTGGAAGTCGATCCAGGCGGCGGCCGGCAAGCCGGTGACGCAGATCGCGCACGACTTCACGCTGCAGCCGGGCATTCCGATGCTCGAGGTGCGCGCGGCCGCCTGCTCCAACGGCAAGACCGACATCGCGCTGCGCCAGGGCGAGTTCACCCGCGACCGGCCGGGCAAGCAGCCGCTGCGCTGGCACGTGCCGGTGATCGCGAAGACGGTCGGCGGCAAGGCCGTGCGCACCGTGGTGGACGGCAAGGCCACACTGAGCGTGCCCGGTTGCGGCCCGGTGCTGGTCAACGCGGGCCAGACCGGCTACTACCGCACGCTGTACGCGCAGAACAACTTCGATGCGCTGAAGGGGCAGTTCGCCAGGCTCGCCCCGATCGACCAGCTCGGCCTGCTGGGCGACACCTGGGCGCTGGGCATGGCCGGCAACGAGCCGGTGTCCAACGTGCTGGCGCTGATCACCGCGACGCCCGCCGACGCCGATCCGCAGGTGTGGTCCGAAGTGGCCGGTTACCTGTCGGCGCTGGACAACTACTACCGCGGCGACCAGGCCCGCCAGCAGCGCCTGCGCACGTTCGCGCTGGGGCAGCTGCAGCCGGTCTTCGCCAAGGTCGGCTGGGAGGCGAAGGCGGGCGAGAGCGCGCCGATGGCGAACCTGCGCCAGGAGCTGATCGGCGTGATGTCCGACCTGGGCGACAAGCAGGTCATCAACGAGGCCCGTCGTCGCTTCGCCGCGCAGAAGACCGACCCGACCGCGGTGCCGGTGGCGCTGCGCAAGACGATCACCGCGGTCGTCGCCCAGCATGCCGACGAGGCCACCTGGAACGCGCTGCGGGCGCAGGCCAGGGCCGAGACCACGCCGCTGGTCAAGGACCAGCTCTACAGCATGCTCTCGACCCCCGAGAACGATGCGCTGGCCCAGCGTGCACTGGACCTGGCGCTCACCGACGAGCCGGGTGCCACCAACAGTGCCGGCATGATCCGCACGGTGGGTGACACCCATCCCGAGATGGCGTTCGACTTCGCCCTCGCCCACCGCGAGCAGGTGAACAAGCTGGTCGATTCGACGTCCAGCAGCCGCTACTACCCGTACCTCGGCGCCAGCTCGAACAAGCCGGAGATGATCCGGAAGATCGAGCAGTACTCGCAGAAGTACATCGCGCCGACCTCGCGCCGCGTGGCCAACTCGGTCATCGCGAACATCAGGTACCGCATGATGATCCGCGAACGGCGCCTGCCGGAAATCGATGCCTGGCTGGAAAAGCACGCCGGCTGACCGGCACGCCTGCAGAAGGAACGAGGCCCCGCGATGCGGGGCCTTTTTCTTGGGTCGCGCCATGGCCGCGCCGCGCGCCGGCGGCGGAGGCGGGCACACGTCCAGCAAGCGGCGCGCGCAGGGCTGTCCCTCCGCCGGGCGCATTGAATTGTTTTCATGGCGCGACACGACCTCTGGCCATGGCGGGCGGTGGTGGAAGCGGTACGCTGTCCGCGCTGTCCGAGGGATGGCATTTCATCGATCGGATGGCCGGGCGGTGCCTGTATCAGGCGCATAGCCGTGCGCTTGGCAGGCGGAGCCGTCCAAACCCCGTGAGCGCTCGCCAAACCCCTGGCGGCTCATGGGCCTCCCGTGTCGATGAAGAGCAGGTGATCCCATGAACGCATCGTTCGAAAGGCGACCGGGCGCGCCCCGGCGGCTGCTGGTTGTGAACCTGGCCATGGTGGCGGTCGTCGGCGTCTGCGCCACCGTGGGCTCTAGCGCGGCCCGGTCGGCGGAAACCGCGGGCAGGGTCTTCGGTCACGCGCAAGCCGGCGTCACGATCTTGGCCAGGAGTGACGATTTCGGCATCCAGCGCAAGGTCACGGTGAACGCCAAGGGCCGTTACCTCATCACCAAGCTGCCCATCGGCAACTACTCGGTCACGCTGATCGAGAACGGCCAGCCGCGCATCCTCCACCGCAACGTGCCGGTCATGGTCGACAGCGGGTCCAGGGTGGACTTCGAATGTGCGCAAGGGCGGTGTTCGGAGCTCGCGGGGAACTAGGGTCGGAGTCGGTACCTGGCGAGCCCGGCCTGGCGCAAACACCATTATGCGCCGGCGCAAGCCGGCGCCATCGGAAGTGCGCGGATCGCTGTCGCTTGAAGGAAGCACGCGCCGATGGCACGGGAGTGCGAGCGGCCGGCGTGGGCGCCGGAGTGCGCGACGCGGGTCGCTCGCTCGTTAACCGGTCACGCGTTTGGCGAGCGGGCCGTGCGCAGTCGTCGGGGCCAGGCTGCGTTGGCGTGGCGGTCGCGCACGGGGGCGCTCCTGCATGGCGGGGCTGCGGTCTGTAGTCGGCAGTCGCCTGAACCGAGTCCAGACTCCAAAGGCGCACGGGTGACTTCTGACCCTTCGGCAGCGCAGACGCATCGGATAGCTTGCGCACGTTCGCACGGAAGGCGCTGCCCGAAGCGCGGCTGCGGCTGGTGTGCCCTTCCAGGCGCCCAGGGGGCGCCCGGTCGGTCGCACCCTCCGCATGACCCGTGGGGAACAACGCCAAACCCCTGGTTACCCCGCGGTCTCCTCCATATCAGACAAGGATGAAACCCATGAAGAACCTTCGTTCGAACCGTCCGGGTTCGCGCAGTGGCCTGTCCGTGCGCGGCATCGCGATGGCTGCCGCCCTGGTCGCCTTCGGCGCGGCAGGCTCCGTGGCCCACGCCCAGTCCACGGACGGCAAGGTGTTCGGCAATGCGCCCGTCGGGAGCACCGTGCTCGCCAAGAGCACGACCACCGGCACCCGGCGCGAGGTCCGGGTCGACAAGAAGGGCAGGTACGCCATCCGCGCGCTGCCGGTCGGCGTCTACACGGTCACGCTGTCGCAGAACGGCCAGCCCGTCGCCAGGCACCTGAACGTGCCGGTGATCGTGGGTCGTGGCATCCAGGTGAACTTCGACAGCCAGCTGGCCGTGGCCAGCAGTCGCTGACACCGATGCCGGACGCCGATGCGTCCGAAAGAAAAGGCCAGCGCCCGAGGCGCTGGCCTTTTTGCTGGCAGGCGGTGTAGTCGACCAACGGGGCAGGGCGGTCAGAGCGCTTCGAAAATGCCCGCCGCGCCCATGCCGGTGCCGATGCACATCGTCACCATGCCGTACTTCTGCTTGTGCCGGCGCAGGCCGTGCACCAGCGTGGCGACGCGGATGGCGCCGGTGGCGCCCAGCGGATGGCCCAGCGCGATGGCGCCGCCCAGCGGGTTGACCTTCGCCGGGTCGAGCTCGAGGTCCTTCATCACCGCCAGCGCCTGGGCCGCGAAGGCTTCGTTGAGTTCGATCCAGTCGAGCTGCTCGCGGCTGATGCCGGTGCGCTTGAGCGCCAGCGGAATGGCTTCCTTCGGGCCGATTCCCATGACCTCAGGCGGTACGCCGGCGACGGCATAGCCGACGAAGCGGGCGAGCGGCTGCAGGTTGTACTCCTTGACCGCTTTCTCGCTGGCGATCAGTACCGCGCCTGCGCCATCGGACATCTGGCTGGAGTTGCCGGCGGTGACGCTGCCGCCGAACTGACCGTTGCGGAACACCGGCTTCAACTTCGCCAGCACCTCCGGCGTGCTGCCCGGACGCGGGCCTTCGTCCTGGCTGATGACGCGGCTGTCGGTGACGATGGTGTCGTTGGCCAGGTCCGGGTAGTGGTCGTCGAGCTGGAACGGGGTGATCTCGTCCTTGAACTCGCCGGCGGCCTGCGCGGCGAGGGCGCGCTCATGGCTGCGCGCGGCGAAGGCGTCCTGCTCCTCGCGGCTGACCTTCCACTGTTTGGCGACGTTCTCGGCGGTGATGCCCATGCCGTAGGCGATGCCGATGTGCTCGTTGTCGAAGATGGCAGGGTTCATGGCGACCTTGTGGCCCATCATTGGCACCATGCTCATGCTTTCGGTGCCGCCGGCGAGCATCAGGTCGGCTTCGCCGAGGCGAATGGCGTCGGCGGCATAGGCCACGGCCTGCAGGCCCGACGAGCAGAAGCGGTTGATGGTGACGCCGGGCACAGTGTGCGGCAGGCCAGCGAGCAGCACGCCGATGCGAGCGACGTTCATGCCTTGCTCCGCCTCGGGCATGGCGCAGCCGATGACGGCGTCGCCGATGCGATGCGGGTCGATGCCCGGCGCCTGCGCCATCACGGCGCGGATCACGTGGGCGAGCATGTCGTCCGGGCGGGTGTTCTTGAACACGCCCCGCGGCGCCTTGCCCACCGGCGTGCGGGTGGC
>NZ_DASSES010000132.1:0-9039 GCF_035695185.1 Frateuria sp. | reverse complement strand
CCCGACCGGCTCGGGCAAGTCGACCACGCTGGCGGCGATGGTCGACCACATCAACAAGAACGAATACGGGCACATGCTCACGGTCGAGGATCCGATCGAGTTCGTGCACACCTCGCAGAAGTGCCTGGTCAACCAGCGCGAAGTCCATCGTGACACGCACGGCTTCAACGAGGCGCTGCGTTCGGCACTGCGCGAAGACCCCGATTACATCCTGGTCGGCGAGCTGCGCGACCTGGAGACCATCCGGCTGGCGCTCACCGCGGCGGAAACCGGCCATCTGGTGTTCGGAACGCTGCATACCAGTTCGGCGGCCAAGACCATCGACCGCATCATCGACGTGTTCCCCGCCGGCGAGAAGCCGATGGTGCGCTCGATGCTGTCCGAATCGCTGCGCGCGGTGATTTCGCAAACGCTGCTGAAAAAGGTTGGCGGCGGCCGCATCGCGGCGCACGAGATCATGGTCGGCATCCCCGCCATCCGCAACCTGATCCGCGAGGACAAGGTGGCGCAGATGTATTCGGCGATCCAGACCGGCCAGCAGTACGGCATGCAGACGCTGGACCAGAACCTGCAGGACCTGGTCAAGCGCGGCCTGGTCTCGCGGCAGGAGGCCATCGGCTACGCCAAGAACAAGGACGTGTTCAAGTGAAGCGGGGACGGGGAATGCGCGGTGCACGACGCCCCGCCGCCCCGCGCTCCGCTTCGTCGTTCGACGGCAGCCCCGTGCGCGGACAGCCCTCGCGCTCCCCGTCTTCCGTTCCCTGTTCCCCGTTTTCCGCTCCGGGAGGAGCCACGCCATGAGCGACTTCGACTTCACCTCCTTCCTCAAGCTGATGGTGCACAAGAAGGCGTCGGACCTTTTCATCACCGCGGGCGTCGCGCCGTCGATGAAGTTGCAGGGGCGCATCGTGCCGATCACGCAGAGTCCGCTCAGCGTGCAGCAGGCGCGCGACATGGTGCTCACCATCATGACGCCGGCCCAGCGCGAGGAATTCGAGAAGACCCACGAGTGCCAGTTCGCGGTTTCCGCACAGGGCGTCGGACGCTTCCGCGTGTCGTGCTTCTACCAGCGCAACTGCGTCGGCATGGTGCTGCGACGGATCGAGTCGAAGATCCCGACCTTCGAGGAGCTCACGCTGCCGCCGGTGCTCAAGACGCTGTCGATGACCAAGCGCGGCATCATCATCTTCGTCGGCGCTACCGGTTCGGGTAAGTCCACCTCGCTCGCCGCCATGGTCGGCTACCGCAACCAGAACTCCACCGGTCACATCATCACGATCGAGGACCCGATCGAATACGTGCACAAGCACGAGGGCTGCATCATCACCCAGCGCGAGATCGGCATCGACACCGACAACTGGGAGAACGCGCTGAAGAACACGTTGCGCCAGGCCCCCGACGTGATCCTGATCGGTGAGGTGCGTACGCGCGAGACGATGGAGTACGCGATCAACTTCGCCGAAACCGGCCACCTGTGCCTTTGCACGCTGCACGCGAACAACGCCAACCAGGCGATCGACCGCATCCTGCACTTCTTCCCCGAGGACCGGCGCCAGCAGCTGTTCATGGACCTCTCGCTGAACCTCAAGGGCATCGTCGCGCAGCAGTTGATCCCCACGCCCGACGGCAAGGCGCGCCGCGTCGCGGTGGAGGTGCTGCTGGGCACGCCGCTGGTGCAGGACTACATCCGCCAGGGCGAGATCCACAAGATCAAGGAAGTGATGAAGGAGTCGGTCAACCTGGGTATGCGCACCTTCGACCAGAGCCTGGTCGAGCTCTATCACGCGGGCGAGATCAGCTACGAGGATGCGCTGCGCCACGCGGACAGTTCCAACGAAGTGCGCCTGCGCATCAAGCTGGCTCAGGGCGGCGATGCACACACCCTGTCGCAGGGCCTGGAGGGCGTCGAGCTGGAGGACAACCGCGACAACAACCAGTTCGGTGGCGGCATGCTGCGACGCTGAGGCGCGCGATCGGCGCTGGCCAGGCCGGGCGGCCGCGCAGCCACGACAGCGTCGCGCCGGGGTGGCGCATTACGCGAAGAAGCTCCGGCGAAACGAGGTCCGGATGCACGAAAGAAAAGGAGCCCGAGGGCTCCTTTTCCGTTTCCCGGGCGCGCATCGGGCGATGCGCAGGCCTGCGATCAGGGCGTATCCGCCCCCGCGGTCACCGTCAGGCCGGTGGCGTCCACGCTCTTGACGCCCTTGACGTTGTGGGCCACCTGGATGGCGCGGTTCTTGTCCATGTTGCTGGCGACCGTGCCGGTCAGGCGCACCATGCCGTCGTGGGTCTCGACCGAGATCTTGCTGGCCGGGATCTCGGAGGTGGTGGCGAACTCGGACTTCACCTTGGTGGTGATCCAGGCGTCGTCCACCTTGCCCGGCACGGTCTGGTTGCCGGACTGCATGCTGCCGCTGGACTGCGCATCGGCGTCCTGCGCGAGGGCCTGCGTGAAGGGTACGGCGGCCAAGGCAGCGGTCAGGCCGGCGGCGATGAAGGCTCGATGGAACGCGGAATGGGTACGCATGGCACTCTCCTTCGGATGGAATGTCGCGATACGGCGCATTTGCACCGTGGACCATCGCAACAGGGCCCGCGTGAACGAGGTGTACGTCGGACGGATCGGCGTTCAGTGGCAATTACCGTTGTGAACGGCTGCCTGAAAGGAAGGTTCGGCGGGCGCGAAGAGAGCGTAAGCCGCGTGTTGCAGGCTGGCGCATGCGCATCGGGAGCCGGATGCAAACGGGGCGCCACGAAGGCGCCCCGCGTTGCCACACCTTCGGCCTGCGTTGCCTACTTCAGTGTGGTCTGGCTGGTGATCACCAGGCCATGGCCATCGACGTGCGCCTCGGCGTCCATCGCCTCGATGCGCGCCGCCTGCGCACGCATGGCTTCGAACTGCGCCCTGGTGCGTGCCTCGGTGGCCGCCTTGTTCGCCTGGTCGTCCGCGCCGGACGGTTCCTCCTTGCCGAGGGCCGCCGCGGCCGAGGCGAGGCTGTCGGCCTTTTGCTGCATCAGGTTCACCCAGTCCAGGTACATCTGACCGCTCAGGTGCATGCGCAGCATCTGTCCGTCATTGCCGATCGGCGCCTTGAGCGCTCCGGCGAGCCTGGCGTCCTCGCCCGCACCCACGCCCAACCCCAGGCTTCTGGGACCCATCGCCAACCAAGCCGGCTGGCCGAACATGTTGGCGAGCGTCGGCGGCAAGGCCACCGGCTTCCCGTCGGCGGTGAGCTTCAGTTGCGCCAGCGCGGGAGTCATCATCTGGCCCATCGCCAGCAGGCCCGCCGGGTTACTCGTACCCAGCACGAGCCGGCCGGTGAACTGCGGCATCGCATTGGCCCGGCCCGGGCTGAAGCTGTCCAGCGAAAGCCCCATCCCCAGCAGGTCGCCGAACGGCGGGATCGCCGCCTTCTGCATGGCCGGGCCGAGCTTGGCGAAGGTGTCGTTGAGGTCGGCGAGCGCGGGGCAGGCGAATGGCTTGGCCGTCACGGCGTCGGCCTGGGCGCTCCAGAACGCGCGCAACTGCGCGACCGGCAGGCCCAGGAAGAACTCGAACGGCGAGCTCGGCTGCGTCGCACCAAGCCCGGGCAGGTCGACCTTCAGGCCGCTGAAGGCCTGGGTGATATCGCTGGCCAGGGACACATCCCAGCGCATGTCCTGGTGCTTGGCCTCCAGGCGGGTGTAGCCGAAGCTCAGCTCCGGCACGCGGTTGGCGACGCGCGCGGCATCGGCCTGGCAGCTGGGCGGGATCTGCAGCTGATTGGCCACCGGCTCGCCGGTCTTGGCGGACTCCGCCTGGGCACGCGCCTTGAACAGGGCGTTGAACAGCGGATCCTTGCCGCTGGCAGCCAGGGGCAGGGCGCGGGTCAGGTCGAGCTCACCCACCGCCCACTTCTGGTAGCCCCTGGCTTTGACGAGCCTGGCCAGGCGGCCATCGTCCTGCAGGCTCCGGCCCGGACGATCCAGGCCCAGCGCCTGGCGCAGCAAGGGCTGTGAGGCATCGGCCGGCAGGATCGCGGCGACCGCCTGCTTGCCGACCACGGCCAGGATCAGCTGGGTGCCCGTGGCGACCGAAACATGCCGGCGGTAGTTCTGCTTGCCGAGGCTGGCGAGCTCGAACTTCTTGCCGTAGGCGGCCTCAAGGCGACCGACGAACCCCTCGAACGCATCGGCATCGCTGAGCTGGAAGCGCAGCACCGGTGCCAGGCCCAGGCCGTAGAGCGCGGAGTAGCCCTTGAGGTCCAGGCCGGCGTCCTGCGCGAAGGTTTCGACGCTCTTGCCATCCAGCTCCTTGGCGAAGGCACGGAGCAGGTTGGCGGTGTCGGCATCCTTGGCGGCGATCTCGTCCGCGGCGGCGCGCAACTGCGCCACCTCCGCCGGCATCTGCGCGTTCGCCTGGGCGAACAGGGCAGTGCGGGTGTCGTCGTCGAGCACATCCAGGTTGGCCACCACGTAGGGCGTATCCGCGGGAGCGAATGCCAGCGGAGCATCCTTGTCCTTGTGCCCGCAGGCGGCCAGCAGCAGGCCGGCGAGGGCCAGCGCGAGGGTGCGCTTCGTCGATCGCATGGTTTCCATCCCCTTGGATTCGGTGTGGTGGGGAATTATGCCTGACGGCGGGAAGTGGAGCGCCGAGCCGGCGGGGGCGGCCGGCCCGTCCGAGGGGGCCTTGCTACCCGCCTGCTCCGGAGCCCTAGCGCCCCAGCAGCTCGCCCAGCACGGCCATGCGAACGAACACGCCATTGCCGACCTGTTCGAGGATTTTCGACTGGGCGCCGTCCGCCACTTCCGAAGCGATCTCGACGCCCCGGTTGATCGGGCCCGGATGCATCACCAGGCAGCCCTTGGCCGCCATTCCCAGGCGGCGGGTATCCAGGCCGTAGCGGGCGAAGTAGGCGGCCTCGTCCGGAAGTTCGGTGGCGCTCATCCGCTCCTTCTGCAGGCGCAGCATGATGGCCACGTCGGCCCCCGCGACCGCTTCGTCGAAATCCTCGACGAACACGCAGCGCGGGAATTCTTCCTGCGAGGGCATCAGCGGCGCAGGACCGCACAGGCGGATTTCGCGCACGCCCATGGCGGTGAGCGCATGGACGTCCGAACGGGCCACGCGCGAGTGCTTGATGTCGCCGCAGATCACCACCGCCAGGTTCTCGAAATCCGGGCGGTGCTCGCGGATCGTCATCACGTCGAGCAGGCCCTGGGTGGGATGGGCGCGGTTGCCGTCGCCGGCGTTGATCACCGAGACGCCGCTCATGGCATGGCGTACCAGCTCCTCCGGCGTGCCGGACGCCTTGTGCCGCACCACGATGGCGTCCAGGTGCATCGCCTCGAGCGTATGCAGCGTGTCGAACAGTTCCTCGCCCTTGCTGGTGGAGGAAAAGCCGATGTCGAAGTTGATCACGTCCGCACCCAGCCGGCGCGCGGCCAGCTCGAACGAGGTGCGGGTGCGCGTGGACGGCTCGAAGAACAGGTTGAGCACGGTGCGCCCGGCGAGCAGATCCAGCTTTCGCGTGCCATGCGCGCAGGCATCCCGCATCGAAAGAGCCCGGTCCAGCAGGCGCTCGATGCAGGCGCGCGGCAGCTTTTCCAGCGTGGTCAGGTGACGCAGGCGGGTGTTCATGGCAGGCGGTTCGAAGGCGCGGGAAGGGATGAACATGCGATGGCCTGATTCAAGCTAGTGGGAGGCGGACGCCGCGGCAAGCCAGCGCTCGAGGATCACCGCGGCGGCTTCGGCGTCGAGGGTGGCCGCATCGCTGCGGCGCTTCGTGCCGGCGGCGCGCGCCTGGGCGAAGCGTTGCGCCGCTTCCTGCGAGCTGTGCTGTTCGTCGACCAGCGCGACCGGTTTCTGATAGCGCTCGCGCAAGTGTTCTGCGAAACGGCGGGCCAGGCGCGTGGCCGGCTGTACGGTGCCGTCCGGCGCCAGCGGCAAGCCGACGACCAGCGTGTCGGGCTGCCATTGGCCATGCAGGCCGTCCAGCTGCGCCCAGTCCGGGCCGCTGTCGCGGACGGCGACCACCGCCAGCGCGCGGGCACTGGCGGTGATGGTGTTCCCGACGGCCACGCCGATCAGCTTGCTGCCGACGTCGAAGCCGAACACGCAGCTCATGCGTGCCGGTCCGTGCCGTCGATCGTCCGGGAGGAGGTCATGCGTGGCCCGCGTAGCCCGGAAGCTGGAGCGGATCGACGCCGACCAGGCCGGCGGCTGCGCTCCAGCGTTCCTCCAGCGGGGTGTGGAAGAGCACCCGTTCGTTGGCCTCGGCGGTGAGCCAGCTGTTGTCCTTCAGTTCCTGCTCCAGCTGGCCGGCGCTCCAGCCGGCATAGCCCAGCGCCATGAGGGCATCCTGCGGTCCGTCGCCGGAGGCCATGGCGACCAGGATGTCGCGCGAGGTGGTCACCGACCATTCCGCGTTGATGCGATAACTGGACTCCCAGTGGCCGTGCTCGCGGTGCAAGACGAAGCCGCGCTCCTGCTGCACCGGGCCGCCGATCAGCACCGGCCGGTCGGCCAGCTCCAGGTCGCTGCAGTCGAGCTTGAGCTGCGCCAGCACATCGCCGAGCCGGTACTCGGACAGCCGGTTGACCAGCAGGCCTACCGCGCCATCCTCGTCGTGCTGGCACAGGAAAGCGACGCTGCGCGAGAACGGCGGCTCGGCCAGGCTCGGCATGGCGATCAGAAAATGTCCGGCGAGGGTCTGCGGTTGGGGAACAGCGCTCATGCGGCCATTGTAATGCGAGGGCGGGTGTCCGTTGTAACGCCGCCGATGTGAAGCGCCCGCGTTGGGTCCCGACGGGATGCGCCACCCGCGCGTCTAACGATGGCGCAGCGTGTCGTCCACGCCGAACTCCCACACCCGGTCGATGTAGAGGATGGTCGTGCCCTGCTTGTCCTGTGGCCAGGGCGGGAAGGGCGCCGAAAGATGCACGATGCGCTTGGCCGCGTTGTCCAGGACGGTGGAGCCGGAGCTACGGATGATCTGGATGTCCGCGATGCTGCCGTCGCGGTTCAGGCCCACGCTCACCTCCAGGTCGCCATGGATGTGCTGGCGCCTGGCTTGCTCCGGGTAGTTGAGGTTGCCGACGCGCTCGACCCGCTTGAACCAGCCGTGGAGGTAGGCCGCGTACATGCCTTCGGCGGTGTTGGCCGAAAGGAACTTCTTGATCGGGCGCTTGGCGTAGCGTTGGACCCTGCGGTCACGCTCGGCGGTCAGCCTGGCGGCCTCCTGCCGGAGCTGCTCGAGCTTGGAAGGTGGCTGGTCGGGCTCCGGGCGGGCCTTGTCCGCCGTGTCGCTCGCCACCTTTCGGCGGCTCCTGCCGATGGTCGTGATCAGGCGGTCCGGCGTGGCATCCTGGGCCTGCAGGCGCTGCTGTTCACGGGGAAGGGGAGCGACGCCTTCGCCCGGTACCGGCAGCAGCCCCGACAGGCGCTCGGTCGGCCGGCCAACCTCATCGCTGTTGCCCCCGCCGCGGTTGTTCGCCTGGGCCAGGAAGTCGGCCTTGTCCGGTGCGTCGCGATTGGCGACGTCGACCAGGGTGACGTCCAGCGTCGGCAGGCTGGGCCTGGGCCTGGCGAAGTGAAAGGTCAGGCCGAGCACCAGCACGCCGTGCAACAGCAGGGAAAAAAGGAAAGTCGCCCCGATCGGGTCAGGGGTGTCGGGGCGGCGGACAGTGGCACTCACGCGGGGGCGTTCTCGATCGCGTCGAACAGCAGTCCGGCGATATTAAGCCCGAACTGCGCGTCCAGTTCGCGCACACAGGTCGGGGATGTGACGTTGATCTCGGTGAGGTAGTCGCCGATCACGTCCAGGCCCACGAATCGCAGTCCGCGGCGTCGCAATTCAGGGCCGACCTGTGCGGTGATCCAGCGGTCGCGCTCGCTGAGCGGCACGCCCTCGCCGCGCCCGCCGGCGGCCAGGTTGCCGCGGAACTCATCCCCCTGCGGGATCCGCGCCAAAGCGTACGGGACCGGTTCGCCGTCGATCAGCAGGACGCGCTTGTCGCCGGCGCTGATCTGAGGGATGAACTTCTGCGCGACCGTGAACTGGCGGCCCTCGCCATGGGCGTCGCCACCGACCAGGGTCTCGAGCATCGAGTTGAGGTTGGGGTCGCCGGCCCGGACACGGAAGATCCCGCGCCCGCCCATGCCATCGAGTGGCTTGAGCACGACTTCCCCGTGCTCGGCGACGAACCGGCGAAGTTCGGCCGGGTCGCGTGCGACCAGCGTCGGCGCCATGCACTGCGGGAAATGCAGTGCGAACACCTTTTCGTTGCAGTCGCGCAGGGCGCGCGGATCGTTGATCACCCTGACGCCGTCGCGCTGGGCCGCCTCCAGCACCATGGTGTCGTAGATGAACTGGGCGTCGACCGGGGGGTCCTTGCGCATCAGCACCATGTCGATTCCGCGCAGTTCACGCCACTGCGCGGCGCCCAGCTCGTACCAGCCCGCGGGGTCGTCGCGGACGGAAAGCGGCGCAAGGCGGGCAAAGGCCACGCCATCGCGCAGGGCCAGGTCGTCCTGCTCCATGTAGAACAGGTCGTACCCCCGGCGTTGCGCCTCCAGCAGCATGGCGAAGGTGGAGTCCTTGGCGATCTTGATGGCGCGGATGGGGTCCATCAGCACGGCGACCGAAAGCGGCATGAAAAATGCTCCATGGCAGGAAAGTGCGCAGCCGGGGACTGGCGGGTGGCGTGCGCGGCAGGCCCGGATGGTCGCCGAGGGGGCGCACAGCGGCAAGTTCTGACGCGCTCGCTCAAGAACTGACGTGTTTGCCGATATGTCCGGGGAGCCGGCGCTACACCTTGATTTTGCTTGACGCCGCTGCGGTCAGGCGGTAAACAGCAACGCATTGAGTGCGTTGCCGGCAATCGGAACGCAACCACAGAACAAGTTGCGGTTTTTTCTGCACACTGGTCGGCATCCGCCCGGCCCGTGTGCCTTACCTGAGCCTCGGGCGGGCACCAGGGGGGTTGAGTGAACTTGAATACGAGCGACAACGGCTTGTCCGGTCTGAAGGTCATGGTGATCGATGACTCCAAGACCAT
>NZ_DASSES010000131.1:0-6118 GCF_035695185.1 Frateuria sp. | reverse complement strand
GATGGGGCGCAGGAAAAAGAAGGGACGGGCCGCCTGGCGCATCCTGACGTGGGTGCTGCTGCTGGCCGTGCTGGCCGGCATCGTCGCCGGGTGGTACGACTTCGAGCGCTTCAGCAGCACCCCGCTCGCGACCGGATCGCAGCGGCAGACGCTCGACGTGCAACGCGGCAGCAGCTTGCGCAACATCGTGGCGCAGCTGCGTGCCCGCAGCCTCACCCGCGCACCCTCGCTGTACTGGCGCTTGCTGGCCGAACGCATGCGAGTGGCCGACCGGCTGCATGCCGGCGAGTACGCGCTCGATCCGGGCACCACGCCCGGCCAGCTGCTCGATGCCATGGCGGCAGGCCGCGTGTTGCAGCGTGATTTCACGATCGTCGATGGCTGGACCTTTCGCCAGTTGCGCGACGCGCTGGCCAAGGTGACCACGCTGCGCCACGACGGTGCGATGCTGGACGAGGCCCGCCTGATGCGTCGCATCGGTGCGGCGGGCGAAACGCCGGAAGGCCGCTTCCTGCCCGAGACCTACGCCTACGTGAAGGGCGACAGCGACCTGGACATCCTCAAGCGTGCCCACGAGGCCATGGTGCGCACGCTGGCCGAACTGTGGCCCGGACGCGACAAGGATCTGCCACTGGCGACGCCGTACGACGCGCTGATCCTCGCTTCCATCGTCGAGAAGGAAACCGGCCGGGCCGACGAACGCCCGAAGATTGCCGGCGTCTTCGTGCGCAGGCTCCAGTATCACATGCTGCTGCAGACCGATCCGGCGGTGATCTACGGCATGGGCGAGGCCTACGCCGGCAATATCCGTCGCAGTGACCTGGTTGCCGATACGCCCTACAACACCTACCTGCATCCGGGCCTGCCGCCCACACCCATCGCCCTGCCAGGCCGGCCGGCGATCCAGGCCGCGCTGCATCCCGCGCCCGGCAAGGCGCTGTATTTCGTGGCCCGCGGCGACGGCAGCCACGTGTTCGCCAGTTCGCTCGCCGAGCACAACCGCAACGTCGCCTGCTATCAGCTGAAGCATTGCCATGACTGAGCCGCGGCGCGGACGCTTCATTTCGCTCGAGGGCGGCGAGGGCGCCGGCAAGAGCACCTTGCTGGCCGGCCTGCACGCGTACATCGCGGGCCAGGGTATCGACCTGGTGCAGACCCGGGAGCCGGGTGGCACGGCGGTAGGGGAGGCGGTCCGCGCCATCGTGCTCGATCCACAGGCGCGTGGCATGGCCGCCGAGACCGAGCTGCTGCTGATGTTCGCCTCCCGTGCCCAACTGGTCCGGGAAGTCGTCGCGCCCGCGCTGGCGGCGGGCCGATGGGTGCTGTGCGACCGCTACGTCGACGCCAGCTATGCCTATCAGGGGGGCGGCCGCGGCCAGCCGCTGGAGCGCATCGCGGAGCTGGAGCGCTGGGCCTGTGCCGGGTTCGTGCCGGACCTGACCCTGCTGCTCGACCTGCCTGTGGCGACCGGGCGCGCCCGTGCCGCGGGGCGGGGCGAGGCCGACCGCATCGAAACCGAGGCCGACGCCTTCTTCGAGCGCGTGCGCTCCAGCTACCGCACGCGCGCCGCGGCAGAGCCCGGGCGCTTCCGCCTGATCGATGCCCGGCAGGCGCCGGAGGCCGTGCTGCAGGCGGCCATCGCCGCGCTGGCACCGTTGTTCGCGGAGGATGCGGCATGAGCACGCCGCCCTGGCACGAGGCGCATTGGCAACGCCTGCAATCCCGGCTTGCGCGCGAGGCGCTGCCGCACGCGCTGCTGTTGTGCGGGCCGGCGGGCCTGGGCAAGCGGGCCTTCCTGCGGCGCTTCGTGCGTGGCCTCCTGTGCGAGCGTCCGCGCGAAGGCGAAGCCTGCGGCCAGTGCCGTGCCTGCCTGCTGCTGGACGCCGGCACCCATCCCGATTTCATGACCGTAAGCTACGGCCTGCGCAAGGATGGCGTGCAGCGCAAGGAGATCGTGGTCGAGCAGATCCGCGAACTGTCCGCGCGGCTTGCCATGGCCAGCCAGTTCGGCGGTTGGCAGGTGGTCACGATCGACCCGGCCGACGCCATGAACACGGCCGCCGCCAATGCCCTGCTCAAGACGCTGGAGGAACCCTCGCCGCAGACCTTGCTGCTGCTGGTCGCCGACGCCCCCTGGCGGCTGCCGCAAACCATCCGCAGCCGCTGCCAGCGGATCGAGTTCCAGCTCCCCGCGCAGGCCGAGGCGATGACGTGGCTGACCGCCCAGGGTGTCGCCGACCCCGCCGCCGCGCTGGAGGCGGCCGGGGGCAATCCCGGCCAGGCGCGGGTCTGGGCGGAGCAGGGCGCGCTGGCGCGCCGGCAGGCCGTGCGCAAGGACCTGGCCGCCCTGGCCGCCGGTCGCGCCGAGCCAATGGAAGTGGCGCGTCGCTGGCTGGACGTCGAACCGGAGCAATGCCTCTGGTTCGCCGCGCAGGCGGCCGTGGACGAAGCGCGGGCCCGCGCGACCGGGGGCGCCCCGCCGCTCGG
Source organism: Frateuria sp. (assembly GCF_035695185.1). GTDB lineage: Bacteria > Pseudomonadota > Gammaproteobacteria > Xanthomonadales > Rhodanobacteraceae > Frateuria_A. Next base: position 3,631 of record NZ_DASSES010000131.1, on the reverse strand, counting down.
CAGCCAGCTCGAGGCGGACGTGCTGGCCGAGTGGTTCCATGCCGCCAACCGCACCCGCGATGCCTTGCGCGGGCCGCTGCGTGGAGACCTGCTGCTGTTAGAGTTGCTCGCCGGCTGGCACTGACCCAGGGGCCATGCGGATCCTCCGGTCCACCTGCCTCACGCTACACGTAGTGCGAACGCGCGCTGCCGCAAGCTGCACGCAACGACCGCCCTCGGCTTCCGGGCCCGGGCGCTCCCCACACCCTGGCGCGGGAGGCGCCACGACATGCCGTTGAGCCCGGAGCTGTACAGCCCCGACGCGCGGACCCGCCTGCTGGTGGTGGCGCCGCATCCCGACGACGAAACCATTGGTACCGGCGAACTGCTGCAACTCGTGCGTGCGGCGGGGGGGCAAGTGCGCGTGCTGCTGCTGACCGACGGCGACGACAATCCGTGGCCCCAGCGCTGGCTGGAGCGGCGACTGCGCATCGGCGACGCGGAACGCGCGAGCTGGGGCCGGCGCCGCCGCGAGGAGGTGACCGAGGCGCTGCGGCGGCTCGAGCTGCCGCCAGGTACCCTGCATGCCATGGGCTGGCCGGACATGGGCCTGACCGCGCTGGTGCGCGGGGATGCCTCGATGGCGCGCGCGCGCCTGGTCGAGCAATTGGCGGATTTCCGCCCCAACGTGGTGGCACTGCCGGCGTTGTCCGACCGCCATCCCGACCACGGCAGCGCACATGTGCTGATGCGGCTGGCGCTGGCCGACTGGGATGCCGAGCCACCGCTGTTGCTCGGCTACCTGGTCCACGGGCGGGGGGAAATGCTGCCCGCGGTCGCCCTGCCGGCGGCCGCCGAGCGCCACGCGGCCAAGCTTGCCGCGCTGACGGCGCATGGCAGCCAGATGGCGCTGAGCGCGGGCCGCATGCGCCGGCTGACCAGCCGGCCGGAATGCTACGACCGCGTCGCCCGGCCGCCGGCCGGCCGCGAGGCGGGCGCGTTGCCCTGGCGACCCGGGGCATGGCGTTCGCAACTGCGCCTGACCATCGCCAGCCCCGACGGCGTGCTCCACTGGTCCTGGGCCGAGGCGCCGCTGCAGCGCGACGGGCAGCGCCGCTGGCGCCTCGCCGACGTGCCGACGGCACCGTGCTTTGCGCGACTGGACATGGACGTGCCTTCCCCATGGATCTTCGATCGCTGGGGCTGGTGCGAACTCTAGGCACGCGTGGGGAGGCCTGGGCCCGGGCCTGGAAGGAGGGAGGCGGCATGACGTCCGGCCTTGGGTGCCTGGCGGGCCGCACGCCGCTTTGCGCCCATCCATCCCGCTCGCTACGATGCGTCTGCGCCGGCCCGAAGCCGGCCGTCTGTCCGGAGCCCGAGCATGACCCCCACCGCTGCCCGCCAGGGCATCATTTCGCTGAAGATCAAGGACGCCGCGTCGCTGTACAACGCGTACATGCCGTTCCTGAAGCACGGTGGCCTGTTTGCGCCGACCGCGCAGCGCTACGCACTGGGCGACGAAGTGGTGCTGCTGATCACGTTGATGGACGAGACCGAGCGCCTGTCGGTGGTGGGAAAGGTGGCCTGGATCAGCCCGCTCGGGGCCCAGGGCAACCGCACTGCCGGTATCGGCGTGCACTTCAACGAATCGGGCGACGCCGAGTCGGCGCGACAGCGCATCGAGAACATCCTCGCGGGCGTGCTCTCCTCCGAGCGCCCCACCCACACCATGTAGCCCGGGCCGCGGAGGCGCGCTCCGCCGCGAGCCATGGCCCCCCCTTCGCCTGCATTCGCCGGACTCTCACCGGCGATGTGTGAGAACGGGTGCCACTAACCAATAACTGTCGCGTCCGCAATACTTGGCGTAGTCCCCGTACGCGCTGATACAATGCGGCGGTTACACGAATGGATTTCGTGGAAATCGGGCGCTCGCGGCCCCCACGCGTGCGAACGTGGCCGGACAGCCCCTGCCGTGCGCGGCCTGCCGAACCGAACCAGCCGGATCGCCTTGGGTGGCGATCACTGATGCGCCCGAAGGGTGCGGAGGTACGTTGCATCGTGCTTGCTCAATACTGGCCCATCCTGCTGTTCATCGGCGTTGCCGCCGGCCTGGGCGTGGTGCTGCTGATCATCGGCATGCTCGCCGGCCCGCGCCGTCCCGAATCGGTCAAGCTCGAGCCCTACGAATGCGGCTTCGAAGCGTTCGAAGACGCCCGCATGCGCTTCGACGTGCGCTATTACCTGCTGGCGATCCTGTTCATCATCTTCGACCTGGAGATCGCCTTCCTATTTCCGTGGGCGGTGGTCTTCCAGCACATCGGCATCGTGGCGCTGATCGAGATGGCGCTGTTCCTGCTGTTGCTGGTGGTCGGTTTCGCCTACGTGTGGAAGAAGGGAGCACTGGAATGGGAGTGATGTCTTCCATCGACCGGGTGATGCACAACCCGGAACCGTTGAACCTGGTCGACGACATCCTGCGCCCGGCCGAGGACAACCCGGTCGTGCAGCGCGGCTTCGCCACCACCTCGGTCGACGCGCTGATGAACTGGGCGCGCACCGGCTCGATGTGGCCGATGACCTTCGGCCTGGCCTGCTGCGCGGTCGAGATGATGCACGCCGGCGCCTCGCGCCTGGACCTAGACCGCTACGGCGTGATTTTCCGTCCGAGCCCGCGCCAGTCCGACGTGATGATCGTGGCCGGCACGCTGGTCAACAAAATGGCGCCCGCGCTGCGCCGCGTGTACGACCAGATGCCCGACCCGAAGTGGGTGATCTCGATGGGCAGCTGCGCCAACGGTGGCGGCTACTACCACTACTCGTACTCGGTGGTGCGCGGCTGCGACCGCATCGTGCCGGTGGACATCTACGTGCCCGGCTGCCCGCCGACGGCCGAAGCGCTGATCCACGGCATCCTGCAGTTGCAGAAGAAGATCCGCCGCACCAGCACCATCGCCCGCGGCTAAGGCTGAGAGCCATGACCGATACGCAAAACACTTCGCTCGCCGCGCGCCTCGCGGCGCGGTTCGGCGACACCCTGACGCTGCTGCCCGCCCGCGGCGGCGAACTCACCGCCGAGCTGGCCGCTGCCGATCTCCTGAGCGTCGCCACCGCGCTGCGCGACGAGCCCGACTTCCGCTTCGAGCAGCTCATCGACGTCTGCGGCATCGACTACCTCGGCTACGGCCAGGACGAGTGGGCCACCGAGACGGTCACCGCCACCGGCTTTTCGCGCGGCGTCGAGGGCCAGGCCATGGGCCGCTTCAACTGGGCCGAGCGCCCGCGCGACGCCAACATGCCGCGCCGCTTCGCGGCGGTCGTGCACCTGCTTTCGGTCGCGAACAACCGGCGCCTGCGCCTGCGCGTGTTCTGCGAGGACGACGCGCTGCCGATGGTGCCCTCGCTCACCGGCATCTGGCCGGTCGCCAACTGGTTCGAGCGCGAGGCGTTCGACATGTACGGCATCATCTTCGAGGGCCACCCGGACCTGCGCCGCATCCTCACCGACTACGGCTTCGTCGGCCATCCGTTCCGCAAGGATTTCCCGCTGATCGGCAACGTCGAGGTGCGCTACGACGCCGAGCAGCAGCGCGTGGTCTACCAGCCGGTGACCATCGAGCCGCGCGTGCTGGTGCCGCGCGTGATCCGCGACGAC
>NZ_DASSES010000130.1:0-16003 GCF_035695185.1 Frateuria sp. | reverse complement strand
TCCCGCCGACCGGCTGGCACTCGATCCACCGAACCTGCGTTCGGAGGGGAACGATGCGCTGCGTCCGAGCGGGGGTTTGGCGGCCAGCGAGTTGTACCTGAGGCCGGGCAAGTACCGGCTGGTGGCCAAGGACGTCGACGGCCGCATCCTGACGCGACGGAGCATTTCAGTCGCCGACTGAGCATCGAGCGGCGATTCGGCCGGGGAAGATTCCCCGGCCGATGCGGCTGCCCCGGAGGGCAGCCGCGTGGTTTCACTTGCGCTGGGCGGCGGTCTTCTGGCGCTCGGCCCGGAACTCCGAATCCTTCGACCACTGCGGCCACGCATCCGAGTCGGCCAGCTGCGAGCCCAGCTGGTAGAGCATGCGCAGATCGTGCGCCATGCCGGCGAACGACCAGCTGGCCTGCCATTCGTCCGACGGCTGGTGGTAGTGCTCGCGGTTGTAGAGCTTGCCCTGCGCCTCGCCCGCCGCCTTGCCGCCCTTGACCAGGTCGTTGCCCGACTCGAACGAGATCGCCGGCACGCCCTGCTTGGCGAAAGAGAAGTGGTCGGAGCGGAAGAAGCTGCCGGCTTCCGGATGCGGATCGGCCGCATAGCTCATGTGGTAGGTCTTCCCCACCGCGATCAGGCGATCGAGCAGGCCGAGCTTGGCGTTGCCCGAGATGCTGAAGTTGCGCGCCTCGCCCTGCGGGTCGAGCGCGTCCATGTTGATGTCCGCGACCGTGGTGGCCACCGGGTAGAGCGGATGGGTGGCGTAGTACTCCGAACCCAGCAGCCCCTTCTCCTCGGCGGTGACGGCGAGGAACACCACCGAGCGATCCGGCCTGGGGGCATGCGCGAAGGCGCGGCCCAGCTCGATCAGCGCGGCGGTGCCGGTGGCATTGTCGACTGCGCCGTTGTAGATGCGATCGCCCTTGGCGTCCGCTGCGCCGACGCCGAGGTGGTCCCAGTGCGCGCTGTAGATCACCGTCTCGCCGGGGCGCTTGGCGCCCTCGACGCGCCCGACGACGTTCTGCGAGGTGATCACCTTGCCGTCGACATCGTAGTGCGCCGTGAAGGTTACGCCGTCGAGCGTCACCGGCTTGAAGTCGCGCGTCTGCGCCTGCTTCTTGAGCGCGGCGAAATCCAGCCCGGCCGCCTTGAACATCTGCACGGCCAGGTCGTGCTGGATCCAGCCCTCCAGCGTCGGGTGCTCGGCGGCCGGCTTGTCGCGCACGATGTCGAACTGCACGTTGGTGTTGGAGTTCTTCACCGTCGCCCAGCCGTAGGAGGCCGGTGCGGTCTCGTGCACGACCAGCATGCCGAGCGCGCCCTGGCGCGCCGCTTCCTCGTACTTGTAGGTCCAGCGGCCGTAGTAGGTCATCGCCTTGCCGCCGAAGTCGCCGTGGCCGGTCTCGAAGTCGGGGTCGTTGACCAGCACGACGCCGATCTTGCCCTTCAGGTCCACGCCCTTGAAGTCGTCCCAGTGACGCTCCGGCGCATCGACGCCGTAGCCGACGAACACCAGCGGGGCGTTCTTGATGTCGACCTTGCGGCTGCCGTCCATCGCCGCGCGCACGGCGATCTGGTCGCCCTGGGTGAGCGGCACGCTCTTGCCATCCTCGGTCAGCGAGAACGTGGGCGTGCCGACGATTTCGAAGCGCCCGAGCGGCACCGGCTGCGTCCAGGTGCGCTTGCCGTCGACGACCGCGCCACCCGGCTGGAGCCCGGCGGCCTTGAACTGCCCGATCACGTAGTCGACCGCCTTGGTCTCCCCGGGAGTGGCCGGGCCGCGGCCCTCGAAAGCGTCGGAAGACAACGCCTTGACCTCGTCGGAAAGGCGATGGGGATCGAAGTGCGGCACCTCCGCCGCCAGCACGGGGGCGGCGAACGTCAAGGCGATGGCAGTGGCAAGCATCCGGTTCATTGAGCACCTTTGCGTGGGGTTAACCACCGCATAGTAGGCGGATGCCAGGGCAATTCCCACCCGCCCGCCGGGCTGCCGGGACCGCGGGCAGGACCGGTGGTCGGGAGGGCATTTCTTCCCTGCCTACGAGCCGACCGCCGCCTTCACCTTACGCTCCAGCTCGTCGTCGCGGAACGGCTTCTGCACCACCCGCTCCTCGCCCACGCCGGCCAGCGCGGTCTGGTCCGCGTAGCCGGTGACGAACAGCACCGGCACGTCCGGCCGGCGGACACGGGCCTGCTGGGCGACCTCCACGCCATTCATGCCGGGCATGGCGAAATCGGCGACCAGCAGATCCACCTGCGCGGTGCGATCCAGCAGGTCGAGGGCCGCGCCACCCGAGCCCGCCTCGAGCACTTCGAAGCCGAGCCGGCGCAGTCGCGCCGCAGTGACGTCGCGCACCGCCGCGTCATCGTCAACCAGCAGCGCCAGGCGGCGCTGGGGCAGCGGCTGCGTGCGCGCGGGGTTGTCCGGCGCCGTCCCGCCGTCGGCCATGCCCGCATGCGCGCGCGGCAGGTAGACGCGCACCGTGGTGCCCGCGCCCGGGCGGCTTTCGATCCGCACGCCGCCACCGGACTGCTGGGCAAAGCCGAGCACCTGCGCCAGGCCCAGTCCGGAGCCCTTGCCCACGCTCTTGGTGGTGAAGAAGGGCTCGAATGCCCGGGCACGCACCTCCTCGGCCATGCCGGTGCCGGTGTCGGTCACGCTGATCGCCACGTAGTCGCCCGGCGTCGGCTCCCCCGGCTGGCCTGGCTCGTCGGTGAGCGTGACATTGGCCGTCTGGATGGCCAGGCTGCCGCCGGCCGGCATGGCGTCGCGCGCGTTGATCGCGAGATTGAGGATGACCAGCTCGATCTGGGTCGGGTCGACCAGGGCGCTCCACAGGTCCGGCTGCAGGTGCGCGGCCACCGCGATGCTGCCGCCCATCGTGCTCCTGAGCAGCTCGCTCATGCCTTCGACGGTGCCATTGAGGTCGACCACCTTCGGCTCCAGCCGCTGGCGGCGCGAGAACGCGAGCAGCTGCGAGGTGAGCGTGGCGCCGCGCAATGCCGCCTGGCGCATCAGTTCCAACCGCCGGAGCACCTTGGGATCCTGGACCGTCATCTCGATCAGGTCGAGGTTGCCGAGCACGATGGTGAGCAGGTTGTTGAAGTCGTGCGCCACGCCGGAAGTGAGCTGGCCCACGGCCTCCAGGCGCTGCATCTGGCGCAGCGTCGCCTCGACGCGCTCGCGACCCTCGACCTGGTTGCGCAGCTGCCGGTTGGCCGCTTCGAGCTCGTGCGCGGCGAGTTTTTCCTGGCTGACGTCGCGGCCGACCGCGTAGATCCGGTCGCTCTCGGCCTCGGCCGTCCAGGCGATCCAGCGCCAGCCGCCATGCTCGCACTGCATGCGGTTTTCGAACGGCGGTGCCACGTGCCCGCGCTTCAGGCACGCCAGCACGGCATTCGCGGTGGCGCGGTCGTCCGGATGGATGAAATCCAGGAACGGCCGCGAAAGCAGGGTTTGCTCGTCGTAACCGAGAATGCGTGTCCAGGACGGGTTGACCGCCTTCAGGTAGCCATCGAACCCGGCCACGGCGAACAGATCGCGGCTGAGTTCGAACACGCGCTCCCGCTCGCGGCCGATCTGCACCGCAGCCTCCTGCAGAGCACGGTTGCGGTCCTCCAGTGCGGTGCGGGCTTGGTGCGCGCCGGTCACATCCTGGTTGACGCCGATCATCCTCCGGTGCCCGTCCGAATCGACGACGGGCGTGCCCTTGGAGAGGATCCAGCGCGTTTCGCCGTTGGCGCGGATACGGAACTCGACGTCCAGTGGCTGGCCGCTTTCGGTACTGCGGCGCACCGCCTGGTCGACGGCGACGCGATCCTCCGGGTAGACCGCGGCCGCCCAGGCCTGCTCCGGCGTGATTCCCGTATCCGGGTCGAGCCCGAACAGCACATACATCTCCCGCGACCAGCTGGCGTCGCCCGATGGAAGTTCCCACTCCCATACGCCGATGTTGCCGACCCGCTGGGCCAGCTTGAGCCGCGCCTCGCTGGCGCGCAGCGCGTCCTCGGCACGGCGGCGGGCGGTGATGTCCATCAGCACGCCCATGACCCGCGCGGGCTGGCCATCCTCGTGGTGGATCTCCGCACGCAGCAGCAGCCAGCGCTGCTCGCCGCTGGGGCAGACATAGCGGAACTCCGATTCGACGAAGCGCTCGCCGTGCGTGAGCGCGTCGCTCATGCGGGCCTGCAACCGCTCGCGCTCGCCGGCCGGATAGCCGGCGCGCAACTGGTCCATGCTCGGCGTGGCGTCCTCGGGAAAGCCGAGCAGGCGATTGAGTTCGGGTGAGCCGACCATGGTCTCGTTGCGCAGGTCGGTTTCCCACACCGCCATGCGGCCCGCCTCGATGGCCAGGTGCAGCCTGGCCTGGCTGGTCTCCAGCGCGGAACGGAGCTGGCGCCACTCGCTGACGTCCTGCAGGGTGCCGATGTAGCGCACGGCGCGAACCACGCCGTCGACCTTCGCGAACAGCGCCTCGCCATTGGCCACCACCCAGCGCACCTGGCCGTCCTGGTGCACCACGCGGTATTCATAGGGCATGCGCTCACGGACCTGCGGGTCGAGCGCGCGTTGCAGCATGGCATGCGTGCGCGGCAGGTCGTGTGGATGGGTACGCGCCTGCACCTCTTCCAGGCGCAGCGGCGTATCGCCTGGCGGCAGGCCGCAGATTTCCCGCGCACGACGCGAGTAGACCAGGGTGTTGTCGAGGAGGTTCCAGTCCCAGATGCCGAGCTCCGCCGCACGCATGGCCAGCTCCAGCCGCGCCTCGCTGCCGAACGGCATATCGGCGCCAGGTGCCAGGGAGGAGTGGCCGGCTCGGTGTTGCATGACAACTCTTCTCCACGTGCAACTGCTGCGCGGCACTTTAACCCAGTCACCCGTTGACAGTGGGCGGGTCGAGCCCCTCGCCTGCGGCTTTTGCGGGCCACTCGCCAAAGGTACGGGAGCAGCCCTGGTCGGGCCGCGCCGTCACCGTGAGTGTGTTCCAGGCCCGGTTCCGGTCCAGGTCCGGGCCCGCACTGGGCCAGCCCAGGCGCGATCGCCGGCGATGATCGCGTAACCGGTGGCTCGACCGCGTGAGGTCATCCCGTCGTCGCGGTCGTAGCAGGCGGCTGCCTGTCAACGGACGTGGGGCATCGAACAGGGCGCGCGCTCAGCGGGCCTCTTCGGCCACACCGAGCTGCCCCGCGGCATCGGTGATGGCCCGGTGCAGGTCGCGTTTGGTGAAGGGCTTGCCCATTCGCACCAGTTCGGGCACGGGCGCCCCCGGCAGCTCGGCGTAGCCGGAGGCGAGCACGATCGGCAGGCCCGGGGTGCGCTCGCGCAGGAGCCCGGCCAGCCGGACCCCGGTCATGCCCGGCATCGCCTGGTCCGTGATGACCACGTCCACCTCGCCACCGGCATCGATGTAGGCGATGGCTTCCTCCGCCGAGCGCACGGCGTGGACGACGTGGCCGAGATCCTCGGCCATGGCCATGGTGCTCAGCAATACGAGGTCGTCATCGTCCACGATCAGCAGGTTCAGCGGCTCGCTGCAATGGAGCTCCGCGTCCGTATCGCTGACCTCCTCGGCGGGCGCCGGCACGCCGAGCGCTGCCGCGGCGACCGGCAACCAGATCTCCACCGTGGTGCCCTTGCCCGGCTGGCTCTGCAGCAGCAATCGCCCGCCCGATTGCTCGGCCAGGCCAAAGGCCATCGACAGGCCCAGGCCGGTTCCCTTGCCCACGCCCTTGGTGGTGAAGAACGGTTCGGTGGCGCGCTGGAGAGTCTCCTCGTCCATGCCGTGCCCCTCGTCGGCCACCCACAGGCAGACGTATTCCCCGGGCGGAAGCGCGGTCGAGTGTCCCTCGCCCACGCGTTCGCTGCGGGCACCGATCTCGAGGCGGCCGCCCTGCGGCATGGCATCGCGTCCGTTGACGGCCAGGTTGAGCAGCGCCAGCTCCAGCTGGTTCGGGTCGATCAGCACGCGCGGCAGTTGCAGCGGGAAGCTGGTGCCGATGCGCACCTCCGGTCCCAGCGAGCGGCGGATCAGCTCCGCCATGCCGTGCACCAGCATCGGCACATCGACCGGTTGCGGATGCAGCTCCTGGCGGCGCGCGAAGGCGAGCATGCGCTGGGTCAGCGCCGCGCCCCGCTGCGCGCCGGCCATGGCGTTGTCCAGCAACAGTTGGGGGCGCGTGGCCGGCGGCAGCCACTTGCGCAGCAGCTCCAGGTTGCCCATCACCGCCATCAGCAGGTTGTTGAAGTCGTGTGCCACGCCGCCGGTGAGCTGCCCGATGGATTCGGACTTCTGTGCCTGGAACAGCGCCTCGCGGGCGACCGCCAGTTCCTCTTCCACCCGCTTCTTCTCGGTGATGTCGCGGGTGATCTTGGCGAAGCCCACGATCCTGCCATCGGCATCGGTCAGGCGGTCGATCACCACGTGCGCCCAGAACAGCGAGCCGTCCTTGCGCTGGCGCCACCCCTCGCCCTCGTATACGCCCTGCGTGCGCGCGACGGCCAGGTTGCGCGACGGCTTGCCGGCGCTGGCATCCTCGTCCGCATAGAAGTGGCTGAAGTGCTTGCCCAGCACCTCCTCCGCCCGATAGCCCTTGATGCGCTGGGCGCCGGCGTTCCAGCTGGCCACGTGGCCGTCGGGGTCGAGCATGTAGATGGCGTAGTCGCGCACGCCCTGCACCAGCAGACTGAACTGTTGCTCGTTGCTGCCGAGCATGTCGTCGGACTGGTGCGGCCAGGGAATGTCACGGACCAGATAGGTGTATCCGGCCGGTTCGCCGGCATCGTCACGCACGAACTCGAGAATGGTTCGCGCCCACACCCGCTGCTCGCACTTGCCCAGGCGCCAGCCGGTCTCCTCGTCCCGCCCCGCCCGCCTGGCGGCCTGCAGGGCCTGCTCGGGCAGGCCGGCTGCGCAGGCCTCCGGGGTGTAGAGCATGGAGAACGACTGGCCGATCACCTCGTCGGCGGCATAGCCGAAGATCCGCCTGCCTCCGGCGTTCCAGTTGGTGATCCGCCCCTGCGGGTCGAGGAATACCATGGCAAGCGTGTCCAGCGCCTGCACCATCCGTCCATAGTTGTCCCCGCCTGTCGACATGTTTACCTCTTGAACAAAAACCACCCGCAGGTCCAGCGGGGAGACAAGCGATTATGGGACCTTCCTCTATCCACGCCGTGAATGCCTAGCCTGCGGCCTGCGCGCGCTCCAGCGCGGCGATGTGCCGCTCCAGCCGCGGGCCAAGATAACCATGTGAGCCGCACGGGAGCAGGCCCGCCTGTGCGAACTGGCGAAGGTACCAAGAGGGAGGCCGCGAGCAAAACCCCTCGCGGTCGCCGATGACATCGTCGCGGCTGGTGAACACCTCCAGGAACGCCACGCCCTCCAGCATCTCGACGATCCCGGCCAGGCCGGCGCGGATCTCGGCCGGCCTCAGGTAATGCAGCACGTCGGTACACACGATCAGGTCGAAGCGGGTGTCGAAACGCAGGTGCTCCAGCTGGCCGAAGCGCGCCAGCCCGATGTTGCGGCTGCGCCCGTAGCGCTCCACCACGTAGGTGCTCGCGTCCAGGCCGCGGTACGCCACGCCCGGCCGCAAGGCCCGCAGCGGTGCGCGCCAGGGCGCCTCGCCGCAGCCGACATCGAGCACGTTGCGCAACGGGCGCCCCAGGTAGTACTCGGCCAGGGTCACCGCCAGTGCCACCTTGCGCTTGAGTTCGGCAGCCGAGGCGACCGCGTGCTGCGGGTTGCGGTACCACTTGTCGAAGTACGCGCGATCGTAGGTCTTGGGCATGGAGGGGCGCCGGCAAAGAAGCCGATGTTACGGCCTGGCAATCACCCAACGCACACATCGGGCGCTCCAGCATTTTCCAAACTGCCCCGCCTGGAGTCCGATCCATGTCCATGATCCGCCTGCGCCTGATCGGCAACCGCGACGCTGCCGATTCGATCATCACCGTGCTGCACGGCATCGACGGCATCGAGCACGTCGAGGAGATCGAGGACTTCATGCTGGGCGTGCGCGACGATTCGAGCTCGGCGAACCTGGTCGACGACAGCGAAGGGAAGGTCTTCATGCTGGAGGTCGACGCACCGGACGACCTGCACGCGGACGCCGTCCGGGTGGTCGCCGAGGCCGAGGCACGGCGACTGGATGCCGGCCTCGAAATCGTCGACGGCGAGGACTTCTGACCCCAGGCGCGCCAGCCCGCGATCGCCCGACCTCGAGCCCGCCTACCTGGCCTCCTGGCCACCCCGCACCAGCAGGTGGCGCGCCACCTGCCCGTGCATGCGGCCCAGCCCGCGCGCCAGGTGCAGCGTGGCGAACAGCAGCAGCACGCCCAGCACACACAGCGCGATGGCATCGCCCCAGCCGGGCACGTGCTGCCCGAAGCCCCAGTCGACGATCACCCGGTGATCGACGAACAGGCGCGAAAGGTCGCCTCTGCTCATCATCCAGGCCACCGGCGCGCCGATGAACCCGACCGACACCGAGACCAGCGTCACCGCGATGGTGAAGTAGACGATGCCCAGCGGAAGCATCAGCAGCATGTACAGCAGCGTGGTCCAGGTGCGTGCGTCGGTGAACATGGCGCCGATCCGCTTGATCAGGCCCTGGCCCTTGGCCGGATACGGCGGCCGCCGTGGCATGCGGGCGCCCAGCATGGCTTCCACGATGCGGCCCTCGACCAGCGAGAGCACCCGTACCGAGCCGAAGAACAGCACGATGAACGGCAGGCCGACGATCAGGACGGAGAGGCCTGCCGAGAGCGACACCCCGGTGACCGCCCAGGTGAAGTAGAAGATGCCGGTGGCCAGCGCCAGCACCATGTAGAACAGCGCGCCGTAGGTGCGCGGATCGGCGGCCACGCCGAAGAAGCGCCCAACCAGCGAGCGGCGCTTCGGCGGCGGCGGCGGGCGCAGCGCGCGCTGGATCCGGATCTCCTGGTCGCGGTAGAGCTCGGCCACCTCCTCCGGCGCACCGTAGCTGCCGACCACCTGGGCCAGCATGTCCGCCTCGCTGCGGGCGGGCTGTTCGGCCAGCTCGGCGCGCAGGTGCTCCTCCGCGTCGTAGAGCGCGTCCTGCACCAGCGCCGGGTCGGCGCCGCGCAGCGCGGCGCGCAGCTGGTCGAGGTATTGGTTGATCGTGCGCGGTGCGTTCATCACACCTCTCCTTGAAGGACCTTGTCGACGGAATCGCGCGTGGCGTTCCAGGCCGCGACCCACTCGCGCAGCACCTCCCGCCCCGGCTCGGTAACACGGTAATAGCGGCGCGGCGGGCCGCTCACCGAAGGCTCCACCTCGCTGGCCAGCAGCCCGGCCGCCTCCAGGTTGCGCAGCACCGGGTAGAGCGCACTCTGCTTGCCGGCCAGCACGCCCTCGCCCAGCTCTTCCAGCCGCTTGGCGATCTGGTAGCCGTACAGCGGCTGCCTCGACTGCCCCAGCACCGCCAGCAGCACCAGGGAGACGGTGCCGGCGGAGAGCTCCTTCTGGAATTTCTTCAGATGGCCGACCCGATCGTCCACACGCTTGCCTGCACTGCCACTTGGGTTGGTGTGCAGGTTAGTGTGAAGTTCACACTAGTACATGGGCCTGAAGTCATGCGGACCCGCCGAGGCTGCCGTGGGCATGACACCAATGTTTGTGCTGCTTGTACGAACTATGGTGTCAGGGCCGGCGTACAAACATTCGTGTCAGGAAACTCAAGCATTGCCGACAAAGTCCCAAAGCCTAGGACCTTGAGCGACGGCAATATGACGGGGCCTTTCGCGGCACCAGGCGAGCTGCCGCCCTGCCAGACCCCGTCGCGTGGGCAGATCCAGATCGTCATGCTCTTGCTGTCCCACCGATGCCCGGGCAAGCTCGACCGACAAACGCCGATCCGGCACTTGACTTGCGGACAATGGTCGCCGATTCACTCCAGGCTGTAAGACAGCGCGCACAGGCGCCTGCAAAACGACCGCGTAAAAGCCTTGCGCCAATACGGTCCGGCACCATCACTGCGCGGAGACTTTGCGCGGTGCGCGATTGATCTCGCTTCCGCGGAGCCGAGCAAAAGTTAAGGGCAATTAAGACGTTGGGAGATAGGCCATTGAATCTTTCAGATAAGGCAAGAAACAAAACAGGCGACAGGGTTGGAATCTACTTCACCGACTTTTTCGACGTCGATAAAGTTGTGCTCGAGGCCTACGGCGCTTTTAACGTCTCGCTGGTCAATGACCTTCCTCTATTCATCGACCCCTTTTTGCTGTTCGACAGTCCCAAGCCAGAATATCAGGAGCTCCACAGGGAGATCATCGACTATCTGAAATTCCTCCGGGACGTTTCCGCGACGGAAAATCTGACGAAGGCCCACGTGGATCAGTGGTTTCGGTTCGCTGAGGTCAAGCAAAACTGGTTGGGCTTCAGCCGCTCTGGGAACAGTGGCAATGGGCTGGGTGAGCGCTTTGCCAGCGCGCTGCATCGCAACTTGCACCTGGTCTTCAGAAATTTCGGTGCTGAGTCTATCACCAAGAGCAGCCATCTTGAAAAGCTATGCCTGCTGAGCGATGGGGTCGGTCGTGACCACCTGAGCGATTTCGTGACCAACCTGATCAAGCGCTTTCTCTTGGAGTACACGCAGGAGTTCGCACGAACGCATCTGCGCGCGGAGCAAGTGAGGTCCGTCGCCGTGCAGCGCGTGCAGTTCAATCGTCAGACCTATCGCTGGATGGCCGGCAAATACGAGCTTCCCTTCATTAATGGCGATTTCGTCATCCTCACGCCGAAAGACATGCTCACCCGCGACGAAGCATGGATCAATAGAGGGGATCTACTCGACGGGTTCGAAGACATCTACCAAGCGATCCCCAACGATCAACTGAGGCACCAGATTGACGGCTACTTCATGGCTCGTCTGGGCGAGGACGCCACTGACGCGGACCGAAAGGCAATTGCAGCAAAGGCGATCGAGGAGTTCCCCATCATCTTGGACTACTTCATCCGATCCAAGGAAGATTCAGGCGACGAAGCTCATAAGGTAAGTAACAAAAAGGTCAGTGACACCCAAGAGCAGTTCGTCGAGCGCGTGTCCGAGCTCGTTCGCGATCATCTGCAGGGCACGTCATTCTATGCAGGTGGAACCTCATTCGATGAGTCAATGGCCCGCGTCAACTTCCTCAAGAACGTCATCGAAAACAAGGATGGTTGGCGAATTTTCTACGTGCGCGACAAGCCGATCACTCAGGAAGCCCACCTGCAGTTGCTGTATCGCTTGACCTGGTATGCCTCGCCTTTGGATGTCAATCGAGAGGTGAACAATGGACGCGGCCCGGTCGACTACAAGGTGTCGATGGGGAGCGCGGACAAAACGCTTGTGGAGTTCAAGCTGGCCCGAAACACGAAGCTCAAAGCAAACTTAAAAAGCCAGGTTGAAATCTACGAGGTGGCCAACGACACCAAGTCGTCTATCACAGTGATTCTGTATTTTACTGACGGAGAGTGGCAGCGGGTCCAGAAGATCCTCCGCGACCTGGAAATCAGCAATGCGAAAAACATCGTCCTGATCGATGGCCGCTCTACGAACAAGCCCTCCGCCTCAGCGGCTTGATTGCGCGTCGCGAGACTGCGGCAACGGCAAGACGGCGTCGTGATACGCGCGCCCTTCTGGTCTATAGCGGCCAGATCCGTGGACGCTGATGGCGATGTTAAGACCGTCGGTGTGGGGCATCGTTCCTTGTCCTCGGTGGTACCCCATCCGCATTCCGAGAGCACTGCCTGTTCTCTACGAACCAGTCAAGGGCTTCGTCGAGAGTCATCTCACGCTCGTAGCAACTGATGACTTCTTCGGCCTGAGTTGCACGCACCAATGCGGCGCTCTTGACTGCGTGCCTAGCAATTGACAATCCCACTTCCGTGCGACGCATGACCATTGCCGCCACCACCTCGGCGTCCAACGGCTCACCTTGAGTCCGTGCAGCCAAGATACTGGTCGCAGAGAGATAGGCTGCTCGGAGCGCCCTTTGCGTGGCCGCATCACCGTGGACCGAATGCGCCGCCAGATAGAAATCGTAGGTTTCTTCCGCAACGTCCCTGACGGCGAGCAACTGAACGTTGAATCGACTAAGGAACACCGAAATTGGAGGCAGATAAGCCGGACGCTCTCGCAGATATGCCTTCATACATTGGCTTGCCACGTAGATTTTTTGAGCTTGCCGAGCGGTTGGAAGTGGCATGTAGGTAAGCCCTCCCCATCGGTCAAACAGGAGGGGACTGGACGTTGCACGAGGAGCGGCGAGGAATTCGCTGACCGACACCCCCTGAATCGCGCAGAGATTGATGAGGGAGCGAAGAGATACCCGGCGCCTCCTAAGCTTCGCACACGATGCAAACTGCTTAATTTGCTTGGCGAGGATGTCTCCCCGTCGACTACCAGCGGACCGCCGCAATCCCTGAATAAACTCCCTCAGTACGTCGTACGGCACCGGCTCGGTGCGTGACTCTGCGCAGAATTCGATCAAATCAAGCACTTGACGTTCGACCGACCGAAGAAAGGGATGGAGCTCGACCCATCTGACAGACCTACTTAGGTCGGCTCCGCAGTTGGTGCACGAACTACGACGACTCGCATCTAGATAAGGCCGTTGAGGTCGTTCACAGGACCAGCAAGCATTGTTGAGCAAACAACCGTGGACAGGACAGGTGCGCAGTAAGTCGACTGTCCAAGCCAGCGGCTCATAAGATTCAGGACCCCACTCCTTGTAGCAATTGGGGCACCACCTACGGCAGCACTTCTCGTTGATGCTTTGGTTATCCGCGGTAAGGATTTTCGACAGAGCCCAAAATGTCCCAGACCTGAGATTATCCGCCCCTGTTAGGCTCTGAAGTTCGTCTACCGCGAGTTCCAGCACATCCGGTCCGTTCGACCTGCTAAATCCCCCCATACGTATCAGCTTTGATGGCATTTTGAGGCTAAGGCCTTTGGCCAGGCGTTTAGATCCCATCCCGGTAGTAGCCAAGACCCGGGAGATGAAACTTTGTAATGACTCGACTAGAGGCGTACCCACACCTCGAAGTTCGAGTGGTGGCAATACTGTCCACTTTTCCCGCGCTTTGTCGACATCGCTTACCGATTTATCGAGCATGTTTAAAAAACCTGCGAGTTGTTGACCAGGGAGTCGAGGCCTTCAAACCATCAAAGGCCTCCACATCACGATGAAGCGTGTCGAGCTCCTCAGGTGGATAAATCGCGTTCTCAAGATGGCGCTTATGGATGGCATGGTGACCTTCACTCGCTCGCAAATCGTCCGCCCGACGAAGGTATCCCTTCAACTCGCCGCAGACACCGGCGGACGCGGCGTAAGCGAGATCTAAATTCTTCACTAAGAGATCGGCCCGGGAAAATTGATAGCGCGAGGCCAAACTGACGGCCAATCGTCCAAAGGCTGGCCGGTCAGATTTCTCTTGGATGCGGTAGCGATCCACAAAGACAAAGTGGGCGCGCCTGCGGATCTCAGCATTCCCTTGCCAAAGGGCAGCCATGCGAGGAACGCCGAAAAAAACCATGGTTGCCTTGATCTCCTCGGCGAGGCACATACAGTTCACCATGTGATCCCGCGGGTCCTTCCCCGACTGGGTGTGTGTCATGGATGTGGCCTCCTCGACGAAGACAGCGCGCAGCCCGCGAGCAACGGCCATCCTTTCAAAGCACGCGCGCAAACGATGCTCAGTTAGGTGGCTCCGCAGGCCCTTCCAGAAAGGGCTTTCGAGTCTCGCATCAGCATGCGTATGCCCCTGATCCGCGTCCTCGACGGATCCACGACGGGCCAACCATCCAAGGTTTGGTTCGAGTATCTCGAGGTAGAGTCGAGACGCGAACTCCTTACTGCTGAAGTTCGAGCGGTCAGTCGGAGCCGCGCGAACTGAAATTGCGGGAAGTCCTCCTTTAGGCCATGTTTCCGGGTCTCCAGCAAAGATAGGCATCACGGCGTATCTAACTTCGGACTTGCCTGCACCCGACAGCCCGATAACGAAGATAAGTTGCCCCTCTTCGTCAGTATCAAGTGCCTTTAAAAGTGCTGCGCGGGCCCGCACGAACCCCGGATGGAGGATCATTGCCTGCCTCATTACGCACCCTCCTTTTCGACATCGAACGGCTGGATGAGCTGGTCCAGGTCGCCCCAGTCGAAGCCACCTTCCTCTACCTCAGGCGTCTGCTTTGATTGAGCCTGGTCGGTACCATCGAACTGCCTCTCGAGGTGCCTAGTAGCTTTGGCTGCCGCGTTCGCGTCATCGATGCGCTGAGTCCGCTGCCGACGAATCTCGGCTCGTGTCTTAGCCGCATCGCTTCGTCTGATTCCGTCAACCGCCCCCTCAAAGAGCTTCGACGCGTCTGACAAGCCGCCTCGTTTAAGGCTTTGTGCAGTCCGAGCAAGAACCCACTTGGAACGGAACCTCACGTAGATGCGATGGGAATCAACGCAATCGATGCGAATCTCGATAGGACGCTCCGTCCGAATAAGCCGAAGCAGCTCGTCACTGACGTACTTCCGCTGGAGATAGCGAACGCCACGAATTGGGTCGACCCTCACGTCTCTGTCTAGTGGGACGGAGGTAGCTATGAGGAAGTCGTCCATGCAGTTCACGTGAATGCATCCAACCTGCTCAAGCACCCCGCCGCTGCGCTCCCACTCATCACGTGGCCCAGTTCGTGTAGACCCGACTGGTGTGCGTGGCATATCCCCAAACAGGTAGGTTTCGAGCTCGGCCACGATGGTCGAATAGTTGTGACACGCCGTCGCGTAGCTCTTCTGCTTGGCGGTTACCGATCGACCAGCCTTGTCTGGGTCGGTGCTCCCCAAGAAGCGGTGAGCGACCTCTGCATTGATGCGGCCAAGCGCGTTCTCAGCTAGCGAGTTCTTTCTTGGTGCTCCCGGCGGAGGCTGGATGCGCGTTGCCGTTGTGTAGTCGCAGAAGCCTTCAAACCATGGTCCTACGTACTCTGCACCCCCATCGGCGATCCAATAGCGAGGGAGAACACCTTGTCTATGCAGAACGTCGCGGATCAATACCGCCAATGCCAGGCGTCGAGACGGACCGAAGAGCACGGCATACCCGAGAGGCATTCCTGAGGCGGAGTCCATTGCGACGTAAAGGGTTGGACACTCGAAGCCAAAGCCCTGCAGCTGATCCGGGCTGCACCTGGCATCAAACTTGGTCGAGTCCACGTGCACCATCAGCCCAGGCACGGGACACCGGAGCGTTCGATCTTTGGGATCGATGGCGGCCTCGGCCGCATGAAATGCTCGATGTCCGCCAATGGTGTGCGCGCGGACTTCTCGACTGTATCGCTGCAAGCGAGTGTGGAAGGTCGCCCTGCCCGGTGGACGAATACCCCGATTCCTGCAGTCTGCAACCAGCTTGTCGTGGGCTTGTAGCTTTGTCCGAATGGATGCGTCTCTTCGATATCGTTCGATGGAGCGCATCAGCGCCGCCTCTTGATCCGCGGTGAGCTGCCCAACCCTCCTGCCCGAGTTGACGTATCGGGTTAAACAGACTTCGAGTGGATTCTCACCCGTTGCTCTCGCATCGCACACCTTACGTACCAGTGCTGCATAGCGCCGTGTTCGTGGTTCGAGCCCTTCGATCATTCGATCGACACGCGCCAGCCGCCTCTTCGCTGCCGCGAAGTCCACGGGAGTCGCAGTGATCAGCTTCGATTCCGCGATGGGTTGCTCTGCTTGCCGCCGGACTGCGCTGAGTAGCCGGAGGTCACATTCTTCCGCCTGGGTAGCATTACCGAAGAGCATGAATTGGTCTGGCAGATCCAAGGGGATAGATGTCAGGAGGCCATGCAGCCTCTTCTCCGCAAGAGCACAAAGCACGTGCGCTCCTGTTAAGGATGGTCTGATCAATCGCCGCGCAACCACTCACGCGTGACATTGGTCCCGTCAAAGCGAAAAACGCTCATTTTGACGGCGGAATGCCGCCTTATTCGCTCCGCAGTTGACCTCTTTGGTCCACTGCGGACACAGCGGCCC
>NZ_DASSES010000129.1:0-40872 GCF_035695185.1 Frateuria sp. | reverse complement strand
CAAACCGCCACCGCGATCGCCGACCTGTCCGCGCCGGAGCTGTACCTGAGTCGCGAACTGGCCGCGCTGGAATTCAACTTCCGCGTGCTTGCCATGGCGCGGGACGCGCACGTGCCGTTGCTGGAGCGCCTGCGCTACCTGAGCATCGTGGCCAACAACCTCGACGAGTTCTTCGAGGTACGCGTGGCCATGCTCAAGCACCACCACGCCTACGGCTCGGCCGCGCCGGGCCCGGACGGGCTTTCCTCCGGCGAGCTGCTGACGCGCATCCGCGCGCGCGTGCTCGACCTGGTCACCGAGCAGTACGCGACCTGGCAGGAGCAGCTCCGGCCGCAGCTGGACGCCGAGGGCATCCGCTTCCTCACCCGCCACCAGTGGACGCCGGTGCAGCGGCGCTGGCTGCAGGGCTATTTCGAGCACGAGGTGCTGCCGGTGCTCTCGCCGCTGGGGCTGGACCCGGCGCATCCGTTCCCGCGCATCCTCAACAAGACGCTGAACATCGCGGTGGTGCTGCAGGGCCGCGACGCGTTCGGGCACGAGGGGCACATGGCGCTGGTGCGCGCGCCACGCTCGCTGCCGCGCATCGTCCGGCTGCCGGCCGAAGTGGGCGGCGGTGGCGACGACTTCGTGTTCCTGGCGGAACTGCTGCAGGCCTTCGTCGACCTGATGTTCCCGGGCTTCAAGGTGGTCGGCTCCTACCAGTTCCGGGTCACCCGCAACAGCGAGCTGATCGTGGAGGAGGACGAGGTGGAGAACCTCGCCCGCGCCCTCAGCGAGGAGCTGCTCGGCCGCGGCTACGCGCGCCCGGTGCGCCTGGAGATCGCCAACGACTGCCCGAAGGCAATCACCGCGATGCTGGTGGCCAATTTCGAGCTGGACGAGTCGGACGTCTACCGCTGCGACGGCCCGGTCAACATCATCCGCGCCGGCGGCATCTACGAGCAGGTGGACCGGCCGGAGCTCAAGTTCGCCCGCTTCGTGCCCTGCCTGCCGGCGGCGATCGAGCCGGGCACCAACCTGTTCGACCTGATCGGCCAGCACGACCTGCTCCTGCACCATCCGTACGAGAGCTTCGCCGCCGTGGTCGACCTGCTGCGCCAGGCCGCCGCCGACCCTGCGGTGCTGGCCATCAAGCAGACGCTCTATCGCGCCGGCGAGGACACCCCGCTGGTCGACCTGCTGGTGGAGGCTGCGCGCAACGGCAAGGACGTCACCGTGGTGATCGAGCTGCGCGCCCGCTTCGACGAGGAGGCCAACATCCGCCTGGCCACGCGGCTGCAGGAAGCCGGTGTGCAGGTGGTCTACGGCGTGGTCGGCTACAAGACCCACGCCAAGATGATGCTGATCGTGCGCCGCGAGGCTGGCACGCTGCGCCGCTACGTGCACCTTTCCACCGGCAACTACCACCAGGCCAACAGCCGCATGTACACCGACATCGGCCTGATGACCGCCAACCCGGAGATCGGCGAGGACCTGCACAAGGTGTTCCAGCAGCTCTCGGGACTGGGGTCGGTGATCAGCCTCAAGCGCCTGCTGCATTCGCCGTTCACGCTGTACAAGAGCGTGGTGGCCAAGATCGAGCGCGAGACCGCCAACGCCCGCGCCGGCAAGCCGGCGCGCATCGTCGCCAAGCTCAACGCACTGAACGAATCGCACGTCATCGAGGCGCTCTACCGCGCCTCGCAGGCGGGGGTGGAGATCGACCTTATCGTCCGTGGTGCCTGCACCCTCAGGCCGGGCCTGCCCGGCATCTCCGAGCGCATCCGCGTGCGCTCGATCGTCGGGCGCTTCCTCGAGCACAGCCGCGTGTACTGGTTCGCCAACGACGGCCACCCGGAGATCTACTGTGCCAGCGCCGACTGGATGGAGCGCAACCTGATGCGCCGCATCGAGGTGGCCTTCCCGATCCTGGACCCGGTGCTGGCCGAGCGCGTGTTCGACGAGACCCTCGCCAACGGCCTGGCTGACAACACCCAGGCCTGGCTGCTGGAGAGCGACGGCCACTACACCCGCGCCACGCCCGGCGACCAGCCGCCGCACAGCGCGCAGCAGACGCTGCTGGACAAGATCTGCGCATGACCGCGGAGGCGCCGAACTCCCGCGTGGCAGAATGCGCGCTCCGCCAGCCTGGAACCCCCGCGTGAGCACCGAGCCCGTACCCATCAAGGATGGCGAGCTGATCGCGGCCGTCGACCTGGGCTCGAACAGCTTCCACATGGTGGTCGCGCGCATGGAGCACGGCGAGCCCCGCGTGATCGACCGCCTGCGCGACAGCGTGCGCCTGGCCGCCGGCCTGCGCTCGGACGGCACGCTGGACGCCGCCCACCGTGCCCGCGCACTGGCCAGCCTGGCGCGCTTCGGCCAGCGCATCGAAAGCCTGCCTTCGGCCAACGTGCGCGCGGTCGCCACCAACACCGTGCGACGCCTGTCCTCGCCCCAGAATTTCCTTGGCGCGGCCGAGGATGCGCTGGGCCACCCGGTCGAGATCGTCTCCGGTCGCGAGGAAGGCCGGCTCATCTTCCTGGGCGTGGCGCACGACCTGCCCGCCTCGCGCGAACCGCGACTGGTCATCGACGTGGGCGGCGGCAGTACCGAGTTCATCATCGGCCGCGGGCTCGCGCCGCTGCACACCGAGAGCGTGCAGGCCGGTTGCATCGCCACGACGCTGCGCTTCTTCCCCGGTGGCCGGCTGACCGCCAAACGCTGGCAGCGCGCGCGCAGCGAGGTCGGCGTGCTGCTGCAGCAGTTCGCCGAGGATTTCCGCGAAGCCGGCTGGCAGGACGCCTACGGTTCCTCCGGCAGCGCCAAGGCCGTCGATGCCGTCGTGCAGGCTATGGGGCTGACCGACGATGGCGTCACCCTGGACGCCCTCGCCGAGCTGCGCGAGGCGATCCTCGAGCAGGGCCAGATGGACCTGCTGCGCCTGCCCGGGCTGACCGAGGAGCGCGCGCCGGTATTCGCTGGCGCGGTGGTGATCTTCGAGGCCGCGTTCGAGGCGCTCGGCATCGGCCACATGCGCGTGTGCGAGAGTTCCATGCGCGAAGGCCTGCTGTGGGACCTGCTCGGCCGTGCCGGTGGCCGCGACCCGCGCACCGACAGCATCGACGCGCTGGCCACCCGCTACGGGGTCGACCGCGCGCAGGCGCGGCGTGTCGAACAGACGGCGCTGGGGCTGTTCGACCAGGTCGCCCGTCCCTGGAAGCTGGACGCCGAGGCACGCGAGTGGCTCTCCTGGGCCGCACGCGTACACGAGATCGGGCTGGCGATTGCGCACAGCCAGCACCATCACCACGGCGCCTACATCCTGCGCCATGCCGACCTGGCCGGCTTCTCGCGGCAGGAGCAGCAACTGCTCTCGGCGGTGATCGAGGCGCACCGGCGCAAGCCGGCGAAGGCGCTGATCTCGGTACTGCCGCAGCGCTACCGCGCGCTGGCACGGCACATCACCGCGCTGCTGCGGCTGGCCGTGCTGTTCCGCCGCGGGCGCCGTGCCGAGTCGCTGCCGCCCTTCAGGCTGAGCGCCACCAGCCATCGCCTGCGCCTGGCGATTCCCGCCGACTGGCTGGACCAGCATCCGCTCACCGAGGCGGACCTGGAACAGGAACAGGGGCCCATGGCCGAGCTCGGACTGACATTGGAAATCCAGCGCACGTGACCTCGCCCTCCTCGCTGCGGGAGGAGAATCGAACGTGCGGCTCTCTACGTTCGCACCCTCTGCGGGGAGAGGATCGAGGTGAAGGGCGGGCCCGCGTGGAACGGCCATCGAGCGAGGCTCCGATCCACTCGCCTCCCCCGGCGGAAAGAGGAGGCAGACGCACCACGCTTCAGCCCACGCAACGCCACCGCGTATCATGCGGGCAATCCACACAGGTTACGCACGCATGCCCCGACTCCTGCTGGCCCTCCTGCTGTTACTGCCCCTGGGCGCCGCCGCCCAGGCCGCGCCGCCACCGGCAAGCACCAGCGCGACGCCACCCGCGCCCGGCCCGAAGGTGCTGCTGCACACCAGCGTCGGGGACATCACGCTGGAACTGTTTCCCGACAAGGCCCCCAAGAGCGTGGCCAACTTCCTGCAGTACGTGCACGAGGGTTTCTACGACGGCACCGTGTTCCATCGCGCCATCAGCGGCTACCTGGTCCAGGGCGGGCTGTACACGCGCGACCTCCAGCCCAAGCGCACGCACCCGGCGATCGCCAGCGAGGCCGACAATGGGCTGTCCAACCTGCGCGGCACCGTGGCCGTGGCGCGCGGCGCCGACCCGAACTCGGGCACGGCGCAGTTCTTCATCAACCTGGTCGACAACCGCCGGCTCGACTACGCCGGCAACCAGAGCGGCTTGACCTGGGGCTACGCCGTGTTCGGCCAGGTGGCCGGCGGCATGGATGTGGTCGACAAGATCGCCGCGCTGCCCACCCGCGCCCAGGGCCCGTTCGCAGCCGACGTGCCCCATCCCCTGCCGGTGATCCTGAGCGCGCGCGTGATCGGCGAGGAGGCGCCCGCCTCCGCTGCCAGCGTCAAGGCACCGGCCAGGGCCACCAGCGCCGCCAGGCCTGTCAGGCCGACCGGCAGGAAGGGTGGCTGATGGCCAGCCTGTTCATCGCCGACCTGCACCTGGACGACAGCCGCCCACACATCACCGGGCTGTTCGAGCGTTACCTCGCCGGCGACGACGTGCGCAACGCAGATGCGCTGTACATCCTCGGCGATCTGGTCGAGGCCTGGATCGGCGACGACGACGATGCCGAGCTGCCGGCCCGCATCGCCCGCGCCACGCGCGCCGTGCGCGCGGCGGGCGTGCCGGTTTACTTCATGCCCGGCAACCGCGACTTCCTGCTCGGCGAGGACTACGCCGGCCGCGCCGGCCTGACCCTGCTGCAGGACGGCGTGGTGCACGACCTGTACGGTCGCCCCACGCTGCTGATGCACGGCGACACGCTGTGCACCGACGATGTCGCCTACCAGACGGTGCGCCGCCAGGTGCGCACGCCGGAATGGAAGGCCAACATCCTGGCGATGCCGCTGGAAGCACGCCGTGCCTTCGCCGCCAAGGCACGCGCCGACAGCCGCGCCCACACCGGCGCGACCACGGAGTCGATCATGGACGTCAACGCCGACGCGGTCGCCCAGGCGATGCGCGGCGCCGGCGTTACCCGCCTGATCCACGGCCACACCCACCGGCCGGCCATCCACGACTTCGCACTCGATGGGCAGGACGCGCAGCGCATCGTGCTGGGCGACTGGTACGAACAGGGCTCCGTGCTTCACGTGGCGCCGGACGGGACCGACTTGCGCGCGTTGCCGCGCTGAGGGCGTCGCCGTGCCGGACGCGGCACGGTGAACCGGCCGCATCACGTGCAGCTTCCCGGGAGGCCGCGGGAGCTATCGCCGGCCACCCCGGCCGGCAAGGAGGACTCCTCCATGCGCATCGGCAAACCGCTTCTGCTGGCGCTTGCATTCGCCCTGCTTGCCGGCTGCGTGACCACACCGCGCCAACCGGCTCCGCACCGGTTGATCGATACAGCGGTGCCGGATGGCTTCGCCACCGACGTGCGCCTGCTGAGCATCGACCGCAAGCACTTCCTGCGGGAATCGCCCGTCCTGCTGCGCAGCATCCGGCGGGCCGCGGACGGCAGCCTGGACATCCTGGCGCTTTCCGGCGGCGGTGCCGGAGGCGCTTTCGGCGCGGGCGCGCTGGTGGGCCTGGGACGCGCCCATGCACGACCGACCTTCGAGCTGGTCACCGGCGTGAGCGCCGGCGCCCTGATCGCACCGTTCGCGTTCCTCGGATCCGGGTGGGATGCGCAACTGACCCGTGCCTTCACCGGCCAGGCCAGCGCCTCCTTGCAGCGCTCCCCCTTGATGAGCGTGGCCAGTCGCCTGCTGTTCCCGCAGGGGTTCGGCCGGCACGACCCGCTGGCCGCGCTGGTCGACCACTACGTGACCGACGCCATGATCGAAGCCGTGGCCCGCGAGTACGCCCGCGGCCGCCGGCTGATCGTGGCCACCACCGACCTGGACAAGCAGGAAACCGTCTTGTGGGACATGGGCGCGATCGCCATGCGGGGTGGCGAGGCGGCCCGCAAGCTGTTCCGCGACGTGCTGGTCGCCTCGGCCAGCGTGCCCGGCGTGTTCCCACCGGTCCTCATCCCGGTCCACCAAGGCGCGCGGCACTACGAGGAAATGCATGTCGACGGCGGCGTCACCACCCCGCTGTTCGCCGCACCGCTGATCGCGCAGATTCTGCCGGCCGACCTCGGATTGCTGCGCGGCGCGCACCTGTACGTGATCATCAACGGCCAGCTGGTGGCGGCGCCCGCCACCACGCGCCTGAGCACGCCGGCGATCCTCGAGCGCAGCTTCGCCGCGCAGACCACCTACAAGACGCGCGAGACGCTGGCGCTTACGTTCGGTTTTGCCGACCGCTACGGCATGCATCTGCGGATCAGCGAGATCCCCGGCGATTACCCCTTCGGCAGCTTCATCGACTTCCGGCCCGGTCACCTGCGCGCACTGTTCGACTATGCCGCCGCCTGCGCCGCGCAGGGACGGCTCTGGATGACTCCGGCCCAATCGCTGCACCGCAACCTGGATTCGCCACAGCCCGCGCCCGGCGCCCCGGTCGCGTGTCCGGCGCCCGCGCCCTGATCGCACGGCTCGGCTACCATTGCCGTTTCGCTTCGCACTCGAGGGACGACATATGCAGCTCGACCAGGTCAAGGCCGTCATCACCGGCGGCGCCTCCGGACTCGGCCACGCCGTGGCGCAGCACCTGGTGGCGCTCGGCGCCAGGGTGGCGCTGTTCGACGTGAACGAGGAGAAGGGCCAGCAGGCCGCACAGGCACTGGGCGAGGCGGCCCGCTTCTACCGCACCGACGTCACCTCCGAAGAGGGCGTGACGGCCAACATGGCTGCCGCGCGCGACGCAATGGGCGGGCTCAACGTGGTCATGAACTGTGCCGGCATCCTCGGCGCCGGCCGCGTGCTGGGCAAGGAAGGCCCGATGGCGCTGTCGCAATTCCAGGCCACCGTGATGGTCAACCTGGTCGGCAGCTTCAACGTGGCCAAGGCCGGCGCCGCGCTGATGCAGGCCAACGAAGCCGGCGCGGACGGCGAGCGCGGCGTCATCGTCAACACCGCCTCGGTGGCCGCCTACGAAGGCCAGATCGGCCAGGCCGCCTACTCCGCCTCCAAGGGCGGCGTGGTCGGCATGACCCTGCCGATGGCGCGCGAGCTGGCCCGCTTCGGCATCCGCGTGGCGACGATCGCGCCGGGCATCTTCTGGACCCCGATGGTCGACGGCATGCCGCCGCAGGTGCAGGAATCGCTCGGCGCCTCGATTCCGTTCCCCTCGCGCCTGGGCAAGCCCGAGGAGTTCGCGCAGACCGTGGCGTTCATCCTCACCAACCGCTACGTCAACGGCGAAACCATCCGCCTGGACGGCGCGGTGCGCCTGCAGCCGAAGTAAGCGCCACCGAGTGCAACCGGGGGCGGCAGGACCGCCCCTTGTGGTACTCGCCCCTTTCCAACTGCGAAATCCCGGTCCCCATGAAAGCTTCCGACGTCAAGAAAGGCAACGTGGTCGAACACGACGGCACCGTCTACCAGGTGCGCGACATCGAGCGCAGCGCGCCCACCGCCCGCGGCGGCAACGTGACTTTCCGCTTCACCATGTATTCGATTCCCGGCGGGCGCAAGTTCGACCTCAGCCTGCGTGCCGACGACGACCTGAAGGAGATGGACCTGGTGCGCCGTGCGGCCAACTTCTCCTACATGGACGGCGAGGCGTTCGTGTTCATGGATGCCGAGGACTACACCCAGTACATGCTCGGCCCCGAGCTGGTCGGCGACAGCGCCGGCTATATCGTCGAAGACACCGAGGGCTACTACGTGCAGCTGATCGACGACGCGCCCGTCGGGCTGCAGGTACCCACCAGCGTGGCGCTCACCGTGGTCGACACCGCCCCCGAGCTCAAGGGCGCCAGCGCCACCAAGCGCACCAAGCCGGCCCGGCTCAACACCGGCGTGGAGATCCAGGTGCCCGAGTACATCACCAACGACGAAAAGGTGTGGGTCAACACGGTCACCGGCGAATTCGCCGGTCGGGCCTGACCCCCACGGCGACCGGTCGCCGCAGTGCAACCGGTCGCCGGCATACGCGGCATGGTCAAGGCGGCGTAAATTTCCGCGGCGGCACGCGACCGGACGTGCCGGCTGTCGCGCTCCGTTCAACTGCCCTCGTGCAGAATCGCCGTTCCCCACCCTGCGGTTCGGCCATGTCCGCCAGCGTCTATTCGCTACGCGCCAACGTGCTGGAAAGCCTGACCCGGACCAAGCGTCCGGACGTGCCGCTGCGGGTGGTCGTGCGCAATACGCTGGCCGTGGTGCTGCCGCTGGCGATCGGCATGGCCTGCGGCTACACGGCGGTGGGCCTGGGCATCGCCGCCGGCGCGCTGGACACGATGTTCTCCGACCAGCCGGGACCGTACCGCCAGCGCGTGCGGCAACTGCTGCTGGCCTCGCTTGCCGCGGGGCTGGCCGCCTTCGCCGGCTTCCTGATCGGCGGGCACCTGCCCGCGATGCTGCTGGCCACCGCACTGGTCGGTTTCGGCGGCGGCATGCTGGTCGTGTTCGGCACCGACCTGGCCCGCGTGGGCATGACCAGCATGATCCTGCTGGTGGTCACGGCCGCCTACCCCACGTCGCCGGGACCGGCGGCGGCGGGCGCCGCGCTGATTTTCGCCGGCGGCCTGCTGATGATGCTGTTCTCCGTCGCCGCCTGGCCGCTGCAGCGCTACCGGCCGGAGCGGCAGGCGCTGGCCGTGGTCTACCGGGGCCTGGCCGCGGTCGCCCGCCAGCGCGCCCAGGACGACGAGGACGAGCCGGCGCTCAGCAGCGCGATGACCACCCTGCAGCAGACCCTGCTGGGCCGGTACCACGCCCGTGGCCGGGCGATGGAAGCCTTCGGCGTGATGCTCGAACTGGCCGAGCGGATCCGCCTGGAGCTCACCGCGCTGGCCGACGCCTCGCCGGCGAGTGCGGTGCCGTTGCGCTTCCGCGCTCGCGTCGCCCGGGTGCTCGATTACATTGCCGAGGCGCTGGAGGAAGGCGCCACGCCCGTCGCTGCCGAGCGCGCCCTGCGGGCGCTGCGCTCGCTCGAGCGCCAGGCCGCCGAGACCCATGCGCAGCGTGCCCTGCACGTGCACGCCTTGGCCGGGCAGCTCGCTGCCGCCGTACGCAATGCCAATTGGGCCGGCAGCCGCGGCGAACAGCGCGCCGAAGCCGCGGACCTGCGCCTGCCCGCCTCGCTGCGGCAAAGCTCGACGCGTGCGATGCTGCTGGCGAACCTCACGCCGCACTCGGTGGCGTTCCGCCACGCGGTACGCTCGGCCGTGGCACTGAGCCTGGCGCTGGCCCTCTCGCGAGCACTGCAGCTCCCGCACGGCTACTGGCTGCCGATGACGGTCGCGATCGTGCTGCGCCCCGACTTCGCCGCCACCTTCAACTTCGGCCTGCTGCGCGTGGTCGGCACCGTGCTCGGCCTACTGCTGACCACCGCGCTGCTGCACGTGATCCCGGACCAGCCGTGGGCGCACCTGGCACTGATGGGCGTGCTGTGCATGGCGTTCCGCTACCTGGCGACCGCGCACTACGGCATCGCCGTGGCGGCGCTGACCGGCACCGTTGTGGTGCTGCTTTCGTTCGAAGGCGTCGCCCCCGGCGTGGCGGTGACCGACCGCGTCATCAACACCGCCCTGGGCAGCGGCATGGCGCTGCTGGCCTACGTGCTGTGGCCGACCTGGGAGCACGGCCGCGCCCGCGCGGCGCTGGCGGACATGCTCGATGCCTATGCCGATTACCTGCGCGCGCTGGGGCGCCCGCAGCGGCGTGGTGCCCACCGCGAGACGCGCACGGCGGCGCGCACCGCACGCACCAACGCGCTGGCCTCGCTCGAGCGCATGCGCGCCGAACCGGCCACACCAGCCGCGCTGGTCGACCTGGCGCAGGCCCTGTTCGCCAACGGCAACCGGCTGGCCCGCACGGCGATGACGCTCGAGGCCCTGCTGCAGCACCGCACGAGCCTGCCCGAGCAGGCCGAGGTAAGCGCCTTCGTCGACCACACCGCGACCGCCCTGCACGGTATCGCGGGGGCGCTGCGCGAACAGCGCGCGATCCTCGAGCTGCCGGACCTGCGCCTGCTCCAGCGCAGTCTCGGCGCGTTGCTGGCGATGTCCGAAGACCAGGCCGGCGCCGACCAGGTCGCCCGCCTAACCGACCGTCTGGTCGACAACGTCAATACGCTCGCCCATGTGGTCGGGCGCTGCCCGCAGGAGCCCGCCGCGCAGTCGGCCGGGCGGCACGTGCATCCCTGAGGTAATGGCGAGGGATTAACTCTCGATTATCGAGAGGCCGTATTGCGTAAACGGAAGATGGATTTAGTCACGGCTCTTTTCCGTCGCCGTCGAATCCTTTTTCCGATTATCCCTGTTGTATTATCCGAGCGGGTACCACAGGGGATTTACCTACGATGACGCGCTACGATCCGGCAGCCTTTCTCGATCCGCTCGACGGCGACTCGCCCACCGGCAGCGATCTCGAATACGACCCCGATTTCCTCGCCCTCGAACGCGCTGCCGCGCCCCGCGCCGAACGCGCCATGGGCGACAGCGTGAAAGCGGCCGAGGAGCCGGACTGGGATGAAGTGGACGCGCTCGCGACCGGGCTGCTGCAGCGCTCGCGGGACCTGCGCGTGGCAACCCACCTGGCCACCGCCTGGATGCGCACCGGCGGGATGTCCGGATGGGCGGGCGGCCTGGCATTGATCCGCGGCCTGCTGGAAAACCACTGGGACGGCGTGCATCCGCAACTGGATGCCGAGGACGACGACGACCCGACCGCGCGGGTCAACGCGGTCGCCGCGATCGCCAATCCGCTGGGCCTGCTGGGCTACTTCCGCCACACCCCGTTCGTGCAATCGCCGCGGTTGGGACGTTTTTCGCTGCGCGACCTGCGCATCGCCAACGGTACGGTGAAAATCGATGCCGGCGACGAATCCCTGCCGAGCATGACCGAAATCGAGGCGTGCTGCCTGGATTGCCCGGAGGACGAGCTTGCCGCCACGCTGGATGCGCTCACGCGGGTCCTCGAAGAGGCCAAGGCGATCGACCGGATCTTCAACGACCGGATCGGCACCGCGGGCCCGGATCTCAAGCCGCTGCTGAGCGACAGCTACGAGCTGAAGAAATTCGTCGAGTCGCAGGTGGCCCGGCGCAATCCGGCGGCCGCGGGAGAGGGCGAAGGTGAAGCCGAGGGTGGCGAGCCGTCCGCCGCGGGCACGCGCGCCAGCGTCCCGGGCCGCATCGAGACACCCCAGGACGTGATGCGCCGGATCGACGAGATTTGCGACTACTACGCCCGCAGCGAACCCTCCAGCCCGGTTCCGCTGCTGTTACGTCGTGCCCAGCGCCTGGTCGGCAAGAACTTCCTCGACCTGCTCAAGGACCTGGCGCCCGGCGGCGTCAGCGAGATGGAAGTGATTTCCGGCCCGGGCGAGGAATAACCCGCCACGTCGCCGCTGCTCCGCCCCCCTCCGGGAGACGGAGCGAAGGGCACTCTGCGGGCGGGCATCCCCCGCCGCGGGTGGGCCAGGTTGCAGAAGAACCCGGCAAGACGAGAGGCTACGCCGTTTCTGCGGGCGTCTTCCGCGAGCCCGCCCCCTCACGCCGCCGCTCTCCCCGGATTGGAGAGGGAGCGGGCCTCGGCGGGCGGTCAGTTCAGCGCACGCCCTTGCACAACGGCGCGCCCGAGTGCACGAACAGCTGGCGCACCGCCGGATCCCAGCTCAGCGACAAGCCGCCGGGAAGACCCACCGTGGCGTTGGCGTCCGCGCTCTGCTCGAAGGGGCCCGCCTTGGCGCTGGCGCCATCCGCATAGGCAACCGTGGCGGAGATCCGGTAGGCGACTGCATCAGCGCAGGCCGATGTGTCGATGGCCTGGGACACGGTCGCCCCGTAACCCTCCAGCGGCGGCAGGGTTCCCTCACCCAGCGCCACCGTGCGCGGCGCCTCGCGGCCGCACACCGCGTCCAGTGCATAGCCAACGGTGAACTTCGGAGAGGGCACGACCTGGAGCGCGACGGCAGCCTCCGGCTGCGCGCTGCAGCCGACCAGGAAGGCCTTGTGCTGGGGCCGAGCGTGCAGCACGTAGCTGCCGGGGATGAGTGCGGCGGTTCCCGGCCACTCGAACTCGATGCGCGTGGGCGACACGCCCGTGATGCGCGGCTGCACGGGCAGTGGCGTGCCGTTGGCGTCGGTGGCGGTCAGCCCCGGATCGGGACACTGCGGATCCTGGAGTTCACTACCGACCAGCGCGAGCGCCACCGGTTTGCCCGCCATGCGCAGCGCGAGCAGTGCCGCGTGGTCGGCGGTCTCCACCCGGTCGATGGTGGCCTGCATCGGCTTGCCGTCGGCCGGCGCCTGCACCAGGCGATGGACCGACCAGGCGAGCGCCTGCGCCATGGCCACAGTCTCGCCCTCACGACAACCCGCTGCGCCGTCGGCATAGTCGGTGGCCCATTGCGCGGCCGCGTGCGCGCGCAGGACCATGCCGCGCGCTCGGTCATCCAGTGCGGTCAACGGCTTCGCGAGCTGACTGGCCAACGCGCTCCGCAGGTTTTGCGCGAGCGTCTCCAGCTCCGCTGCGGTCGTCACGGCCGCCGGCAGGCCGGCCAACCGCTGCCGCGCGACATCGAGCTGGTCGGCAACGCTGCCGGGGGTCAACCGCGGTGGCAACTGCGCCCCGGCCGGCGCCGCCAAGGCCAGCAAAAGCCCGAGCCCGACCACCTGGCGCGGGAGGCGCCGCGCGTTACTCATCGCATTCCTCCCTCTCCGGATCGCAGGCCTGCTGGTCGGCGGGCAGCAGGATGCCGGAGGGCACGATGCCGAACGAGCGGTAGTTGGCCGAGATCACGCTCGGATCGATATAGACGTCCGTGTGGTTGTTGGCGTTCTGCGCGCGGCTGGTGAACAGCGAAGTCGGCACGTTGACGCTGTCGCCGCCGGTCAGCGGCAGCAGGTTGCCGCTGGCGTTCACCGCGTAGAAGTAAGCCGGCGGCATGCCGACCATCGCGACCGCCTGCGGACCGGTACCGGTGACGTAGATGGGTGCGTCCGAGGTGCCGATGCGGCCGGTCGAGGCGAACGTGCCCTCGCCGTCGTACAGCCAGGTCTTGCCGATCTGCAGCAGGTCGCCACCGGTCACGCCGAGGTACAGCGAGGAGGTACCCGCATCGACGGTGTAGGCGCTGCCGCCGACCGACGCCAGCGTCAACGTCTGGGCGTTGGTGAGGCTGAAGCCTCCCGGCGAGGCGAATCCGCCCAGCGTGCCGACGTAGTTGGCCAGCGGGCTGTTCGCCGTGCCCAGCCGGGTATAGCCGCCCGCCTGCCCGGAGAGCGTGTCCGCGACGAGGCTGCCGCCCTGCCCCTCGATGATCGCACCGGAGGACGCCAGCGTGGTGGTGGTGCCGCTGATCGCGCCATTGATGAGCAGGTCGCCGCGGGTGGTGACCAGGCTCACGCTGGCGCCGCCGTCGAGCGGGCCGGTCACGGTCAGCGTGGGGCCGTTGCTCAGCGCGAAGCCGGCGGCGGTGAACCCGCCGAGCGCGTCGAGGCGGTTGCCGCCGGTGAGCACGACGGCGCCCGTGGCATGGCCGGTCAGCGTGTGCGCGTTGATGCTGCCGGCGCTGCCTTGGCCGATGTTGCCGGTGACCGCGAGCATGGTGGTGTCACCGGTGAGCGTACCGTCGATGGCCAGGTTGCCGCCGGCGGTCAGCGTCGTGCTGCCGCCGCCGTCGACCATGCCGGCCACGGTGAGCGCGCGCGTGGTGGTGAGCGTCAGCCCGCCGGCGCTGAAGTTGCCGAGGGCGCCGATCGCGTTGGCCTGGTCCAGCGTGGTGCTGCCCGCCGAATGGCCGCTGAGGCTGTCGGCGGTGATGAGCCCGCCGGCAGTCTGGCTGATGCTGGCGCCGGACGCGAGCGTCACCGTGCCGCCGTGGATGGCCTGGTCCAAGGCCAGGTCGCCCGCGGAAGCGAGCGCGATCGTGTCGCCGGTCAGCGCGGTGTTCAACGACAGTTGGCCGGCCGTGGTGGCAAGTGCGATGTCACCGCCGCTCGCGGCGATCGGCCCGTTCACTGCCAGCGCCTTGCCGTTGCTCAGGGCGAAATCGTGCGCGCTGAAGCTGCCCAGGGTATCGATGCGGTTGTCGCCGTCCAGCGCGACGTCCCCGCCGGCGTGGCCGGCCAGCGTGGTGGCACTGATGCGTCCGTGGCTGGACTGGTCGATGCCGCCGGCGATGGCGAGCGTGGTGCTGGTGCCGGCCAGGGTGCCGTCGATGGTGAGGCCACCGGCCTGGGTCGTCAGCGTGGTGCTGGCGCCGCCGTTGACGGTCCCGCCGATGGTAAGCGCCTTGGCGTTGGTGAAACGGAGACCAGCCGCGTCGAAGGTGCCGAGGCTGCCGACCGCGTTGCCGCCGGTGAGGCTGGCGCTGCCGGTGACGTGGCCCCCCAGCACGTCGGCGACGATGCGGCCGCCACCGCTTTCGCTGAGCGCGCCGGTCACGTCCAGGCTGGTGCTGGCGCCCTTGACGGTGCCGCTGATCACCAGGTTGCCGGCGGTGTCCAGCGTGGTGCTGGCGCCGCCATCGACAGTGCCCGACACGCGCAGGTCCTGCGCGTCGTGCAGGCGGAAGCCGGCGGCCTGGAAGTTGCCCAGCGTGCCGATGTGGTTGGCACCAGTGAGCGTGACGGCGCCACCGGCCTGCCCGCTCAGCGTATCGGCCACGATCTTGCCGCCCGCCCCTTCGCTGATCGTCCCGGCGGCCGACAGGTATGTGGCATCGCCCGTCACCGTGCCATCGACACGCAGGTTGCCGCCCGCGGCGATCGCCGTGCCGGTGCCGCCGTGAACCGCGCCGGCGATCGTCAGTGCCCTGGTGCTGGTGAGGCTCAGGCCGCCGGCGCTGAAATTGCCAAGCGTCGAGATGGCGTTGGCCTGGTCGAGCGTGGTGGCGCCGACCGATTGGCCGCTCAGCGTGCCGGCGGTGATCAGGCCCGCGGCAGTCTGAGTGATCGAGCCGGCGGACTTCAGGCTGACGTTGGATGCCTTGATGGCCTTGCCCAGCACGAGGTTGGCGGCCGAGTCCAGCGCGATGCTGCCACCGTTGAGCGCGGAGTTCATGCCGAGCGCCCCGGCGGTGGTGGTCAGTGCGATGCTGCCCGTGCCCACGTCGAGGCTGCCGTTGACCGCGAGCGCCTGGCCATCGGTCAGGGCGAAATTGGCGGCCGTGAAGTTGCCGAGCGTGCCGACGTGGTTGGCCTGGGTCAGGCTGACGTTGCCGCCCGCCTGGCCGCTCAACGTGCCGGTGACGATGTCGCCCCCGGTGCCTTCGCTGATCGTGCCATCCACGTCCAGCGACGTACCGGCGGTACTGAGCGTGCCGTTGATGGCGAGGTTGCCGCCGACCGTCAACGCGGTCGTCCCGCTGGTCGCCACCGGGCCGACCAGCGTCAGGTCCTGCGCGTTGGCGAGCGACAGGCCAGTCGCGCTGAAGCTGCCCAGGTTGCCGAGGTGGTTGGCGCCGGCAAGGCTGGCGTCGCCGGTGGCGCTGCCGGTCAGCGTGCCGGCGGTGATCGAGCCACCGGTCTGGGTGATGCCGGCGCTGGAGGTCAGTTCGACCTGGCCGGTGCCGGCATCGATGCTGCCGGCACTCTGGCTGATGCCGGCGCCCTGCAGGACGATGTCGTCGCCGCTGATGCCGGCGGTTACCTTGAGCAAGCCACCGCTGCCGATGTCCACCCCGCCGGCACCGCCGGCTACGGCCCCGGTGACGGTCAGGTCGCCGACGGTGCGCAGCAGGAAGCCGTTGGCGCTGAAGCTGCCCAGCGTGCCGACCGCATTGGCCGAGCCGAGCGTGACGTTGCCCAGCGCGTTGCCGGTCAGCGTGGCGGTGCTGAGCACGCCGGCGGTCTGGGTGATGGCGCCGCCCGTGCTGGTGAGCGTGAGCGTGCCGGTGGCGTTCACGTCATCGGCCAGGGTCAGTCCGTCGCGCCCGCCGAGCGACACATCGGCGCCGCTCAGCACGCCCTGGGTCACCAGCGTGCCGCCATTGGCCGCCAGCACCAGGTCGCCGCTGCCGGTGTCGATCGCGGACACCGGCAGGACCAGCGAGCCGCCCGCGACCAGGCTGACGCCGGTGTTTGCCGCGGCGGTCAGGGTGTCGATGGTCAGGTCGTTGGCGTCGCGCACCGACAGGCCGGCGCCGGTGAGGCCCACGCTCCCCTGGAAATCGTTGCCCGCGTTCGCCAGCGTGATCGAACCGGCACCGGCGGCGAGCGTGCTGCTGCCGGTCACGCTCAGCGCGCCGGTCTGGCCGATCGCGCCGCCGTTGCTGGTCGCCGAAAGGTTGCCGGCGACCGCGCCGCTGCCGAGGTCGAGCGCACCGGTGCTGGTGACGGTCAAGGCGCCCGTGTCCAGCGTACCCAGGGTCAGCGCGTTGGCGTCGACAAGCTGGGTCGCGCCGCCGGCCAGGCTGACCGCGCCGGTGAAATCGTTGCCCGCACTGGTCAGCACGATG
This sequence comes from Frateuria sp., assembly GCF_035695185.1. Taxonomy (GTDB): domain Bacteria; phylum Pseudomonadota; class Gammaproteobacteria; order Xanthomonadales; family Rhodanobacteraceae; genus Frateuria_A. Next base: position 24,244 of record NZ_DASSES010000129.1, on the reverse strand, counting down.
CCGCCACTGCCGGCATCGAGGCTGCTGCTCCCGCTCACCGCGAGTGCACCGCCCTGCGAGATCGCGCCACCGTTGCTGCTGGCGACAAGGTCGCCGCCGATGTTTCCTGCGCCCAGGCTCAGCGCGCCGGTACTGGTGGCGGTCAGCGCACCCGTGGCGAGGCTGCCCAGGGACAGTGCGTTCCGGTCGGTGACCCGCGTGTCGCCGCCGCTCAGGTCCACCGTGCCGCCGAAGTCGTTGTTGCCGTCGGCCAGGTTGATCGCGCCGCTGCCGGCGTCCAGCGTGCTGGCGCCGGTGACGGCCAGTCCGCCGCTGGCCTGGCTGATCGCACCGCCGTTGCTGGTGGCCAGCAGCGTCCCGGCCACCGTGCCCTTGCCGAGGTCGAGGTTCCCGTTGTTGGCGACGGTGAGATTGCCGGTCGCCAGCGTGCCCAGGGTCAGCGCATTGGCGTCGACGATCTGCGTCGTGCCGCCGGCAAGGCTGACCGCGCCCTGGTAATCGTTGCCGGCGCTGGCCAGCGTGATGGTGCCGGTACCGGCGTCGACGGTGGTGGTGCCGGCCGCGGAAAGCACGCCGGCGGTCTGGCTGATGGCCGCATCGGTGCTGCCCAGGTAAAGGGTGCCGCTTGCGCTGACGTTGCCGTTGAGGGTCAGGCCTGCGCCGCCGGTGAGCGACACGTCGTGGCCGCTCAGGTCGGCGCTGGTGGCAAGACCGGCGCCCGCGCTCAGGGTCAGGTCGCCGGTGCCGGTGTCGAGTGCACCGAACGAGGCCAGGTCCAGCACGCCGCCGGCGACCAGGCTCAGCGAGCCGTTGCTGGCCACGTCCATGCCCACGACATGCAGGTCGCCGAGCGTGCGCAGCGAAACGGACGCGCCCTGGGCGTCGACCGTGCCGGTGAAGTCGTTGCCGGCATCGTCCAGCACCAGCGCACCGCTGCCGGCGGTCAGCGTGACCTCGCCGGCGCCCGCCGCCTGGGTCAGGGCACCGGTCTGGCTGATGCCGTTGCCCGCCAGCGACAGCGTGCCGCTGCCGACGGTCGAAGTCCCCAGCACCAGGACGTGGGTGCCGTTGTCCAGCGCGACGTTGCTGGCACCGCTGTTGGACAGGCCCACGGCCCCGACGAAGTCGTTGCCGGGGCCGGTCAGCGCGATGCCCGCGTTGCCCGCGTCGAAAGCGCTGGTGCCGTTGACGGTCAACCCGCCTGACTGGCTGATCGCGCCGTCGTTGCTGGTCGCTGCCAGGTTGCCGGCGACGGTGCCACTGCCAAGGACCAGGGCGCCATGGCTGATCGTGGTCAGGTTCGCGGTCGACAGCGAGCCGAGCGTCAGCCCGTTGCTGTCGGTAATCCGCGTGGCACCGCCGGCCAGGTTGACGGTACCGCCGAAATCGTTGGCGGCGTCGTCCAGGGTGATCGCGCCGCTGCCGGCGTCGATCGTGGCGTTGCCGCCGACCGCGAGCCCGCCGGTGGCCTGACTGATTGCGCCGCCGTTGCTGGTGGCGACGAGGTTGCCGCTGGTGCTGCCCGTGCCCAGCTCGAGGCTGCCGTGGCTGGTGGCGGCCAGGTTGCCGGTGGCCAGCGTGCCCAGCACCAGGGCGTTGCGGTCGACGATCTGCGTGCTGCCGCCCGTCAGGCTGACCGCACCACCGAAATCGTCGTTGGCCTGGGTGAGTGCGATGGCGCCGGTGCCGGCGTCGAAGCGCGAGGTGCCGGTGACGGCGAGTGCGCCGCTCTGGCTGATGTCGCCCGCGCTGGTCGCGTCAAGGTTACCGCTGACGGTGCCGCCGGCAAAGCTCAGCGTGCCCGCGCCGGACACCGTGAGGTCGCCGGTGGCGAGCGTGCCGAGCGCGAGGTTGCCGCTGTTGATGATGCGGGTGTTGCCGCCGGTCAGGCTCACCGCGCCGGTGAAGCTGTTCGCACTGTTGTCGAGCGTGATGGCGCCGGTGCCGGCGTCGATGACGCTGGAACCGCTGACGGTGAGACCACCGGTCTGGCTGATCGCGCCGCCGTTGCCGGACGCCGAAAGGTTGCCGCCGATCGTGCCCTGGCCGAGGTCGAGGGCGCCGGCGCTGGTGACCGTCAGCGCGCCGGTGGCGAGCGTGCCCAGGCTCAGCGCGTTGCTGTCGGTGAGGGCGACGGTGCCGCCGGTGAGGTCCACGATACCGCCGAAGTCGTTGCCTGCATCGGTCAGCGTGATGGTGCCGGTTCCCGCATTGAAGCTGCCGGCGCCGCTGACGGCGAGGCCACCGCTGGCCTGGTCGATGGCGCCACCGCTGGTGGCGACGAGGTTGCCGCCGATCGTGCCGGCCCCCAGGGTCAGGTTGCCCATGCTGGTGACCGTGAGGTCCCCTGTCGCCAGCGAACCGAGTGCCAGCGCGTTGGCATCGGTGATCTGCACGGTGACGCCGCCAAGGTTCACGGCCCCCAGGAAATCGTTCGCGCCGCCGGTGAGCGTGATGTCGCCGGCGGCGTCGATCGTACTGGCGCCGCCCACGCCGAGCGCGCCTGCCGTCTGGCTGATGGCACCGGTGGTGCTGGCCAGGCTGAGCGTGCCGCTGGCGGTGACGTCGTAGGCGAGGATCAGGCCGTCGCTGCTGGTCAGCGACAGGTTCGCACCGCGCAGGGTGCCGTTGATGCCCAGGCTGCCGCCGTTGGCGGCGAGCGTGAGATCGCCCAGCCCGGTATCGATCGCCGCCGCCGGCAGGAAGAGCGAACCGCCCGCGACCAGGTTCACCGATCCGTCCGTGCCGCTGGCCAGCGCGGCCACGGTGAGGTCGCCGGAAGACTGCAGCGAGACGTCGTTGCCGGTGGCGTTCACCGCGCCGGTGAAATCGTTGCCTGCATCGGCCAGGGTGATCGCGCCCGCGCCGGCGGCCAGCGTGCTGGTGCCGGTCACGGCGAGTGCGCCGTCCTGGCTGATCGCACCGCCGTTGCTGGTGGCCGCAAGCGTGCCCCCCACCGTGCCCTGGCCCAGGTCGAGCGCGCCGGTGCTGATCGCCGTGAGGTTGCCGGTCGCGAGCGTGCCGAGCGCCAGCGTGCCGCCGCTGGTGATCTGCGTCGCGCCACCCGCCAGGCTCACTGCCCCACCGAACGTATTGGTCGACTGGGTCAGCGTGATGGCGCCGCTGCCGGCGTCGAAGCTGGAGGCGCCGGTGACGGCCAGGGCGCCGCTCTGGCTGATGTCGCCCGCGCTGGTCGCGGTGAGGTTTCCATCCACGTTGCCGCCGGCGAAGGCCAGCGTGCCGCCGCTGTCGACCGTCAGATCGCCGGTGCCCAGCGTGCCCAGGGAGAGCGCACCGCTGCTGTCGAGCCGCGTGGTGCCTCCGGTCAGCGTCACGACGCCGCTGAAGTCGTTGGCGGCGTCAGTGAGCGTGACGTTGCCGGTGCCGGCGTCGATCGCGCCGGTGCCCGTGACAGCGAGGCCACCGCTGGCTTGGGTGATCGCGCCGTCGTTGCTGGTCGCGGCGAGGTCACCCGCGATCGTGCCGGTACCCAGGGTGAGCGCGCCGGTGCTGATGGCGACCAGGCCGTCGGTATTTACCGCGTCCAGTACCAGTGCGTTCCTGTCGGTGACCTGGGCAGCCCCGCCGCTGAGGCTCACCGCATCCTGGAAGTCGTTGTTGGCCTGGGTGAGCGTGATCGCGCCGGTACCGGCGCTGAAGTTCGAGATGCCGGTGACGGTGAGCGCACCGGTCTGGCCGATGTCGCCGCTGCTGGTGGCGGTCAGGTTGCCGCTGACGGTGCCGCCGCCGAAGCCCAGCGTGCCCGCGCTGGTGGCGGTCAGGTTGCCGGTCGCCACCGTGCCCAACACCAAGTCGGTGCTGTCGGTGATCTGCGTGGTGCCACCGTAGAGGTCGGCCCGCCCGATCTGGTTGCCACCGTTGGCAAGGATGATGCCGTTGGTCGCGCGCGCAGTAACTGTGTCGGCGACGATGCTGCCGCTGCCGCCTTCCCTGATCGAGCCGACCTTGTTGGTGACGCTGCCGATGTTAAGCGTGGCGGCCTTGATGACTGCGGTGTTGCCGTTGTTGCCGATCTTCACCGCACCGGAGGCCTGGATGTCCACCAGCCCGCCATGGGTGTCGATCGTGGCCGCGCCCGTATTGCCGATGGTGACGAGGCAAGCGGTGCACGAACCTTTGGTGTAGGTGTTGGCGCCGCCCGTGCCGGCATAGTCTGCCCACAGGTGGACGTCCAGCATCTCGCTGGCTGCCGCGGTGATGTCCTTGTTGACAAGGATGCTTCCGGCGGCCTGCAGGTAAAGCTGGCCCGCCCCGGTCGCGGTGATCGATGCATCCACCGTGATGTCGCCGCTCTGCGAACCACCCGCGGTGTTGGTGAAGACGTAGACGCTGGTGCCACCGGTCAGTGCGGTGCCGATACCACCCGCGTTGACGACCGAGTTGTTGCCGCTCGGGGTGTAGATCGGGCCGGCCGATACCTTGCTGTCGGCGGCGCTGCCGATTGTCACGTCGTACGGATCGAGCAGCCAGCTGCCCATCGCGCCTCGCTCCGCCGAGGCGTCGACGTGGCCCTGTGCGTTCAGGCCCTCGTGCGAGGAGGTCTCCACGCGGCCGCCGTCGCCGCCGCTGGCGCCCCCCCGCGCGCTGATGCTCCCGTAAAAGTTGTTGACCTGGTTTCCCCACACCACCACCGAGCCGCCGTTGCCGTTGCCGGTGGCGTCGGCCTTGAGCGTGGCGTCACCCGCCACGTATACGGCGTTGGCGGTCGGCAGCCCTTCACCGCCCTGCCAGCCGCCGCCGACGCGGATGTCGCCGCCGCCATCGGTGCCGGAGACATCGATGCTGCCGCCGGTCACGCCCACGTTGCGGTCGGACAGCAGCTGCACGCTGCCGCCGTGCGTGCCGGCGGCATCGATCGTGCCGCTGCTGACGGTGTCGCCGCCACGGGCGACCAGGCGCACCACGCCGCCATCGTGGCTGATCGCGCCGGCGTCGATCACGCCGGTGTTGTTGACCAGGTTGGTGAACAGGTCGCGCGCCGCGGACGCTTCGAGCACCACGGTGCCACCGTCGGCCTGCAGCGTGCCGGCGTTGCTCACCGCGGCCTTGGCGTCCAGGCGCTGCTTCAGCTCGCCGGTGATCTGGACGTTGATCAGCCCGTTGCCGTCGAAGTCCAGCACCGCATGATCGGCGCCGTCGAGGTTGATCCGGCCATAGTTGGCGAGGATCACGCCATCGTTGCTCACGCTGCCGCCGATCAGGCTGATCGAGCCGCCGCTGGCCGCGGCGAGGATGCCGTGGTTGACGATGCCGGCGCCGCCACCGACCGCGTTGAGGTTGAAGTGGCTGGACAGGAAATCGGTGGGCGTCAGGTCCAGCGTACTGGCCACCAGCCCGCCCACGTTCACCCGGGCGGTGCTGCCGAAGATGATGCCGTGGGTGTTGATCAGGAAGACCTGCCCGTTGGAGCTGATCTGGCCGAAGATCTGGCTGGGGCTCTGGTCGAGGATGCGGTTGAGCGCGACCGCCGAGGTGCCGGGCTGGTTGAAGCGCACGGAGGCGTCCTGGCCCAGGTTGAAGCTCTGCCAGTCCAGCACCAGCTTGTTGCTGGCCTGGTTGATCACCACCTTGGCGCCATCCTGCAGGATGCTGCCGCTGCCGCCGATCACGGTGCCGCCGGTGGGCGTGGTGGCGCTCCCGATGCTGCCGGCCCGGGCCGGCGCGCTGGCAAGCGCGCCGCACAGCAGCACCGACAGGCTCAGCGGCAAGGCCTTGCGGCGCAGGCTGGCGAGGGAGTCCTTGCGGGAGGTCGCGCGGGTGGTGTGCATGGGATGGGCCCGTCAGAAGGTGAAGCCGAAGCGCGAATAGACGTGGTAGCCGCGCTTGTCCGAGGCGTCGCGGCCGCCGGCCGGGACCGAGCCGTCCAGGCGGAACTCGAAGTGGTGGAAGCGCGGGATGCGGAAGATCAGTCCCGCGCCGATGCCCTGGAGCGTCTCGACCGGGTCGTTGCCGTCGCGGTGGCGCGAGGCGTAGCCGCGGCCGAAGTCGTAGAACACTTCCACTTCCAGCAGCTCGCGCCACGGCCGGTCGTAGAACGGCGAGACACGGTCACCCAGGCCGGGCGCGTCGATGTGGTACTCCAGCGAGGTGTACCAGCCGCGGTCGGTGAGCGCGTCGGCGATCGGGTAGGCGCGCACGCTGTCCGGGCCGCCGATCACGAACTGTTCGAGCGGCGGCAGCGCGTCCCGCGTGTACTGGCCACCGAGCTTGAAATAGAACCGCTGCGAGCGGGTCAGGAATTGCAGCCGGGTGTAGGAGAACCGTGCCAGCAGGAAGTTGCTGTCGTGGTCCGGGCTCACCAGGTCCGGCTCGAGCGAGTCGTCGCGGATCGACTTGCGCAGGCTGCCCTGCAACACGTCCAGGCCGCGCAGGCGCTGGTCGGTGCGCTGCAGGCCGAAGCCCAGTTCCGCCACGTCGAAGCGCTCGTCGGAGAGCTTCACGCCGAGGGCGCCCAACTGCGACTTCTCGCGGACGTAGCGCAGCGAGCCCTGCACCGACAGGTCGTCGGTGTTGACGAATTTCCAGTCCGCACCGGCGAAGGTCGAGGACGTCGGCCCGCGCACCTTGAGGTCGGCGAAGGCGCCGCTGTTGATCTGCAGTTCGCTGCGGGTGGCGCCGATCACGCCGCTCAGGCCAGGCACCACCACGGTGGGCGCGCGGTAGCCAAGCGCGTAGTAGACGTTGCTGTGCGGATCGAGGGCGTAGTCGACGTTGGCGGTGAGCTGGTCGCCGATGCCCAGCGGACTGTTCCAGGCGACACCCGCCTGCGCGCGGTAGCGGCCGGTCAGCTCCGTGCCGTAGTTGTTGCCGCCCAGGGTGAACGTGAACGGCCGGCGGGCCTCGTGCGCAACCATCACCAGGTCGGTCTGCCCGGTCCTGGCGCCGGGCTGGAAGGTGGAGGACACCGCCACCCCGGGCAGGTCGCGCGCGTACAGCAGCGCGGAGTCGACGTCCTGCTTGCGCAGCGGCTGGCCCTTCAGCTGCTCGGCCGGCGCGGCGATCACCCCCGGCCGGTAGCGCGAGGTGCCCTTGACCACGACCTTGCCGATCGTGCCTTCGAGCACCTCCAGCCGCACGATGCCATCCTGGCCGACGTCCTGCGCCGGCACGTAGGCGGTGGCCACGATGTAGCCGGCCTTGCGGTAGCGGTCGGTGATGCGGTCGGCGACCTGCTGCAGCTGGCTGAAGTTGGCCTGCACCGACTTGCCGGTGCCGCCGGAGAGCGTGGCGAACTGCTCGTCGGCCAGCGCCTGCACGGTGGCCGGGGTGATGCCGTCTTCCACATGCGCGCCCACCCCCTGCACGCGGAAACCGCGCACGGCCAGGGTCTGCTCCTGCGCCGCGGCGGCTTCGCGTTCGCGCAGCGGCGGCACCGCGGCCGCGGGTATGGCTGCGGGTGTGGGTGCCGCGGGCGTGGCCAGCGCCTGCGCCACGGTCGCGGCGGACGGCGCGCCGGCCCCCAGGTGCACCGCCAGCACCTGCCCGGGCAGGTAGGCGTGGGCATCCGGATAGCCGGCCTGGTGCAACCGCGCGGTGATCAGCACGGCGGCGGCCTGCAGTTGCTCCGCGTCGAGCGAGGCGGTGCCTGCGGCAGCGAGTGCCTGCTGGTATTCGGACTGGATCAGCCCCTGCACCCGCGCAGCCTGCGGTCCGTCGGTCGGTACCCCGCTGACCAGGATGTCCTGCGCAGGCAGGCCGGGAGCGGCCGGCGCCGGTGGCGAGGCCTGGGCCCAGGCGTCCCCGCCCGCCAGGGCAAGGGCCACCGCTGCTGCGAGGCAAGCAATCCGCACGACATTTCCCCTTTTGACCGTTTCCCTGGCGTGGTGCCGGTTGCCGGCGCCACTCGGCGCGCAAACGGCCGGGTTTCCGGACCCGGCCGCTGGCGGGTCGCGTGCAAACACGCGGCCCCACCCTGTAGTGCGAACTGCGTCAACAAAACTGCCCACCGACGGGCCATTCCGTTCACGCTTTGCTCATCGATCGTTCACATTTCACGCGGCGAAAAAGAGCAGGCCGAGCAGCACGGCGCAGACCAGCGCGCCGGCCGCGAACACCATCAGCCAGGTCCGGCTCGAGCGCCCCGCGCCTAGCAACACGGGCAACATCTCGTCGCCGGGCGGACCGTCCGCCGCGCGGACCGGCGGCGCCAGCACGTTGCGCGCGGTGATGCCGTGGCTGTCGCGCAGCACGGACAGCACGTTGCGCCGGCGCGCGCGGTATTCGGCGCGCGCGATGCGGCCGCCGTAATGGGCCTCGTCCAGCAGGCTCAGGTCGCGGTTGACGATGCGCTCGCGCTCGTTCACGGTACTTCCCTCACCAGGCGCAGGCCGACGTCCTTCTGCGCGCCGCCGCTGTCGGCGCGATGGCTGTCGACCGTGCAGTCGGACCAGTAGCTGGTGAAGCTGCCGCCGCGTACCGCCGTGCCAGCGCCGTCGGTGACCCACTCCCAGACGTTGCCGGTCAGGTTGATCAGGCCCCACGGGTTGGGACTGCGCCCGCGCGCGGCGATCGGTGCGCCACTGCCGTCGTCGGCGCCCGCGGTGGGCGGGATGCAGTTGCTGTCCGGCGCCTGCTTCCAGCCGCCGCCGGCACGCGCGGCAGCGACCCATTCGGCGTCGGTCGGCAGGCGGTAGACGTGGCCGCTGGCGCGGCCCAGCCACGCCGCATAGGCGCGCGCCTGCGCCAGGCTGATATTGCTCACCGGCAGGCTGCCCGCGAAGCGGTCCTCCAGCACGATGGCGCTGCACTTGCCGCTCGCCACGCAGTAGCGGTTGTACTCGTTGACGGTGATTTCCGAACGGGTCATGGCGAGCGTCCTGCCGCCGGCACGCACCACCACCAGCGCGGGGCCGGGTTTGCCCTCGACGGTGTCGAAGCAGGCCCGTCCGGCGCCGACCAGGTCGGGCGCGGCGCACGGATCGGCCGACGGGCCAGCCGTGGCGATGGCCGCCGCCGGGCGGACCACGGCAGCGCTGCCCCTCCCTGCCGCGGCGTCCGCAGGCGGGGCCGTCGCCGGCGCATGCGCGGGGGGCGGCGGCGCGGTGTTCCCGTCGGTGGGAGTGGCCGCGGCGGTCGGCCGTTCCGGGGCTGGCTCGGCGCCAGCGGCCGTGAGCGAATCCAGCAGCGCGGCCAGCGACCCTTCGCCGAGCTGGCCACGCAACTTCATGTCCGCCTCGAGCGCGGCCAGGGCATCGGCGTCCGCGTGGCGCACCTGCGCCAACTGCCGGCGCAGGCGCTCCAGTTCGGCCGGCGCGACGGCCTGGCCTCGCGCCTTGACCAGGTCGGCCGCCAGCCCGTAGCGGGCGCTGGCCTTGCCCAGATCCGGGCGCTGTCCAAGCAGGCTGGTAGCCCGCGCGAGGACGTCGGTGGCCGCCTGGTAGCGACCCTTGCGGAACGCCTCGCGCGCCTGCCCGAGATAGGCGTCGGCGAGCAGTTGCGGACCTTCGCCGGCCAGGAACGGATGCTGCGGCGCGAGCGCGCGGATGCGCGCCATCGATTCCTGCGCCTTGGCGGTGTCGCCCGCCGCGGCCGCGCGCTTGACCGATTCGATGCGCGCGGTGACTTCGGCCGCGGCGCTCTCCTGCGCCAGGCGATCCTGCTGCTGCCTGTCCAGCAGGGCCAGGCGATCGTGCTCGGTATGCAGTGCGGCCGACTTCGGCGCCACGGTCAGGCCGAATTCGACCAGCGCCACGTCCTGTGGCAAGTGCAGCGCGTCGGTCTGCTGGTCGGCGGCCCTGGCGATGGCGGCGGCCAGCTGGTCGACCAGTGCGCGGGTCTGCGGCGAGGTGTCGCCCCTGAGCGGCGCCATCGCGGCGGCGACCTGGCGCTGCCAGTCGGCGGTGGCTTCCGGATGGGCGAGCAGCCCGGCCAGGGCGGTGCGCGCTTCGGGGAGGCTGGTCGCCGCCGCCGCGGCCGGCGCGGCTTCGACCGTGCCGGCGCCCATCGCCTGCAGCTGCGCCTGGCGGCGTTGCAGCCGTGCCGAGTCGGGGAACAGGGCCAGTGCCTGCTTGAGGTGCGCGGCTGCCTGGTCGCCGTGGTGCTGCGCCATCGTGTTGCCGATCGCGATGTCGTACTTGAGCTCCAGCTCGGCGTTCCGGAGCAGGCTGCTGGTCGGGTCGATCGCGCGGATCCTGCCCAGCGTCTCGATGGCATTGTCCGGCTGGTCGGCGAAGATCGCACCGGCCTCGATGCGCTGGGCGAGCTGCGTGTCCAGGCTATTGAGCAGCTCGTTCTTCTGCTGCTCCATCGTGCTGCGGCGGATGTCGAGCTCGGGCGAGTACAGCTTGAGCTGGTCGCGCAGCGCGAACAGTTGCTGCGCGTGGGCGTAGTCGTAGCGACCCTGCGCGGGATTCCAGTAGGCGTCCAGGCGGCTCAGCAGGAAGCGCTGGATGAGGTCGCCCTGGTCCAGCACCAGACGCTTGCGTTCCTCGTCGCCGAGCGTGTCCAGCGCGGCCATCGCCTGCGCCTCGTCGGCGTAGCGGTGCGCGTCGTCCGGCGCGAAGCGGGCGATCACCTGGGCCACCTTGCGCTGGTGCAGGTAGTGGGTGCCGCCCCAGCCGCCGGCGACGAGCACCACCAGCGCGCCGGTGCTCCAGGCCAGGTACGGGCCGATGCGCTCGCGCAGGCTGACCTCGCGCAGGCCCTCGACGAACTCCTGCGCGCTGCGCAGGCGCTCCTCGCCGCGGAACGCGACCGCATCGCACAGCGCCTTGTACTGGCGACGGGTGAGCCCCGGCACCGGCGGCGGCCTGCGCCCTTCACGCATGGCCACCTCGGCGCTCACCTTGTCGAACGGGTGCTTGCCTGTAAGCAGCTCGAATGCGACGCAGCCCAATGCGTAGATGTCGTCGCTGGGGGTTGGCTCACTGCCCTGGATCATCTCCAGGCTGGCGTAGGCCGGGGTCAGCGCACCCAGCGTGCCGGCGTCGAACACGGTCTGCTCGCCGACCGCTTCACCCATGTGCTTGCCGGCGCGCGCGATGCCGAAGTCGAACACCTTCGGCACGCCCTCGCGCGTGACCATCACGTTGCCGGGCTTGAAGTCCGAGTGCACCACGCCGGCGGCGTGCGCGCGCTTGAGCGCCCAGGCCATGCCCTCGATCAGCGGACGGGCCTTGGCCAGTGGCATGCCGTTATAGGCGCGCTCGCGGATCAGCGCCTTCATGTCCGAGCCGTCGACGTACTCCATGGTCATGAAGACGATGGTGCCGTCCTTGTCGAAATCGTAGACGCGCACGATGTTGTCGTGCGCCAGCGACTGCGAGCGGCGCGATTCGCGCTGCAACGCGATCAGCGAGTCGGGGTGGCGGCGGAACTCGTCGTTCAGCACCTTCACCGCGACGTAGGGATCGCGGTCGCGTGCCTCGACCTTGCGCTCGTCGCGCGCCAGGAACACCACGCCCATGCCGCCGCGGCCGATCTCGCGCTCGAGCAGGAAGCGGCCCTTGAGCAGCATGCCGACGTGCGCGTGGTCGCCGCCCTCGACACCCGCCAGGCGTTCCCAGCTGGCGCTGTTGCCCGAGTGCGGACCGGACCCGGTTCCGGTCGAGGAGGCATCGTCCGCGGCGCGCCCGTGCGAGGCGGGCATCACCACGGTCGCGTCGCCGGCCGGGACGGCGGCCACCGCCGGACGCGTCGCCGGCACGACCAAGGTGGCGTCGCCGGGCTCCCCGGACGGGGCCCGGGCGATGGCCGTGGGCACCACCCTCGTGGCTTCCGCGTCCACCACTGCCAGGCCGGCGTCCGCGCGGGGCGCCACCCTCGTGGCGTCGTCGAACGCCAGGTCCTCGGTCGCCGGGGCCTGCACCACCATCAGCCGCTCCAGCAGCACGCGGCCGACCTCCGCATCCAGTTCGCCGCCGTCGTGCAGCCGGCGCACCAGTGCGAGCTCGTCGCGGTGGCGATCCGCGGGCACGGAGCCGCGCCGCGCCAGTGCATCGAGCAGCACCGGAAGCGGCAGGTGGCCATTGCGGAAGGCGGCGATCAGTTCGTCAAGCGTGTTCATGCAAGGCTCTTCGTCGGTGCGTCGGAGTCACGGTTGCGCCGATGGCCGGGCTCTCGCCCGGTCAGCTGACCACCAGCATGGGTACTTCGTTGGTGCGCACCTGCCGGCCGTCCATGTAGAGCGCCGAACGCATCGTGTAGCGGCCGTCCTGGATGCCCTTGGGCAGGTTGAAGTCGAAGTTCGTCTCGTACTCGCCGGTGCCGTCGATGGCGGTGGCGTCCTTGGTCACCGTGGTCAGCTGGCGGCCGTCGGGCGCGAACAGGGTCAGCTGCTCCTTCAGCTGTGGCGCCGCGTCGTGGGTGCCGCGCACCAGCGTGACGCGCGACTGCATCGCGGCCTTGCTGCCGGAACGGATCGTCTCGCCGGGCAGCAGCGCGGTCTGATAGGCGCTGATGGTGTTGCTCGCCGGCAGGGTGCCGCGGTCGTGCCGGTACTGGTCCTCCACCGAGCGCGCGTCACGCACCTTGCGCGCGTGGTAGTTGTAGGCGATGCAGGCGAACGCGCCGATGCCGGCGCCGATGACCGCGCCGGCCAGATGGCCCTTGCCCTTGCCGAACATCGACCCGGCCAGCGCACCGAGGGCTCCGCCCAGGGCCGGATTGCATTCGGGCGAGGCCGGTTCGCCGGTGCGGGTGGGGGCCGCGTCGGCAGCCGGCATGCCCAGTCCGCCCATTTGCGCGCAACCGCTCAGGGCCAGCACGCAGGCTGCACCCAACAGGCTGGTACCGCGGAATCCGTGATGCATGGCGAGTCCCTCCTCAGTTGATCGAGATGCTGTTCATGGCCTGCTGCTGCGCCTGCCGGGCGCGGCGCAGGAGTCGTGCGGCGGACGCGTCGCCCGGGTTCACCTGCAGCGCGGCCCTGGCATTGGCGATGGCGGCCGAGTAGTTCTGCTGGGCGAAGTTGCGCTCGCCTTCGCGCAGCAGGCCGGCCGCCACTTCCTGCATGCGGCTGGCAGGACCGGTGGGCGGCGGGACGGCCTGATGCTGTTCGGTCGGCGCCGTCCCGGGTGGGGCCGAGGCCTGCGACGGCGGCTGCGCGGCCGTCGCGTCCGGCTCGTGAACGGGCACCGGCATGCCCTGTGCCGGCGGCGCTGGCGCCGGTGCCGGCGTCGGCATCGCGAGGGACCGGTCCAGCTCCTGCTTTTCCCTTTCCACGGCCGCACGCTTGAGATCCAGTCGCGGCAGGAACAGGTGCAGCCGCGCGGGCAGCTCGAACACGCGCTCGGCGGAGGCGTAATCGCGCCGGCCGCGGGCGGGGTTCCAGTAGGCATCGACACGGTCGAGCAGGAATTGCTGGACCTGCTCGCCCTGGTCAAGCATCAACCGTCGGCGCCCGTCCTCGCCCAACGGCTCGAGCGCGGCCGCCATCGCTCCCTCGTCGGCGAAGTGCCGCGGGTCGGCTGGCTGGAAACGTGCCGCGACCCCGGCCACCTGGTGCGCGCGCCACTGCCCGAGCGCGCCCCAGCCGGCTGCCGCCAGCAGCAGGATGCCGATCAGCGTCCAGGCGAGCGGCCGGCCGAGGCGCTCGCCCAGGCCGACGTCGCGCAATCCGTCGACCAGCCGGTCCGCGGCTTTCAGACGCTTGTCGGCCGTGAAGGCGACGGCGTCGCACAACGTCCTGTACTGCCGCCGGGTGAGTCCCGGCACTGGCGGCGGCTTGCGCCCCTCGCGCACCGCCACCTCGGCACTCACCCTGTCGAACGGGTGCCTGCCGGTGAGCAGCTCGAAGGCCACGCAGCCCAGCGCGTAGATATCGTCGGCGGGCTGCGGCGGCCTGCCCTGGATCATTTCCAGGCTGGCATAGGCCGGCGTCAGCGCGCCCAGCCGGCCCGCGTCGAACACGGTCTGGTCCTCGTCCGGCTCGCCCGGCTGCTTGCCGGCGCGGGCGATGCCGAAGTCGAACACCTTGGGCGTGCCCTGGCGCGTGACCATGACGTTGCCGGGCTTGAAGTCCGAATGCACCACGCCGGCGTCGTGCGCGCGCTTGAGCGCGCGCGCCATGCCCTCGATCAGCGGCCTCGCCCTGGCCAGCGGCAGGCCCCGGAACGCGCTCTCGCGGATCAGCGTCTTGAGGTCGGAACCGTCGACGTATTCCATCGTCATGAAGACGATGGTGCCGTCCTTGTCGAAGTCGTAGACGCGCACGATGTTGTCGTGCGCCAGCTGCTGCGAGCGACGCGATTCGCGCTGCAACGCGATCAGCGAATCGGGATGGCGGCGGAATTCGTCGTTGAGCACCTTCACCGCGACGTAGGGATCGCGGTCGCGCGCTTCCACCTTGCGCTCGTCACGCGCCAGGAACACCACGCCCATGCCGCCGCGGCCGATCTCGCGCTCGAGCAGGAAGCGACCCTTGAGCAGCCTGCCGATCGTCGCCTGGTCACCGCCCGCCACATCGGCCAGTTGCTGCCAGCCGGCGGCGTCGACGCTGGCTGTGCCGCCCGCGGTATGACGACCGGTAACGCCGGTACGGCTCGCCTCCGGGCGGGCGGAGGCCGGCTTGACCACGGTCGCCTGGTCCGCTGCTGCGGGGTCGGGTCCCGGAGGCCCCATCGGTGCCACGCAGGTAGCCTCGCGGGCATCCGCCATCGCCACCACCGGGGCCTCTTGCTCGCCGGCGTGACGCAGCGTTTCCAGGCGCTCGGCCACCAGCTGCGCGACGCCGGCGTCCAGGCTGCCGTCCTCGCGCATCCGCGCGAGCCACTGCAAGTCGGCCGCGTGCTGGTCCGCAGGTACCGCCCCGCGCTCGGCCAGCGCATCGACCAGCAACGCCGGCAACGACAGCTCCCCGGCCTGGTAAGCCTCGATCAGGGCGCTTAGCGAGGGGGTGGCCATGGTCGTCGCGTCAGCCCTGCAGCCGCACGACCACGGCGGACACGTTGTCGCGCGCCGCGCGGGCCATGGCCAGCGAGAACAGCCCCTGCAGCAGGTCGGCCGGCGACTGTGGGCGCGCGCACTGCGCGTCGATCTCCTCGTCGGACATTTCCTTGTTGATCCCGTCGGAGCACAGCACGAACTGCATGCCGGGACGGTTGCCGGCGACCACCCAGTCGACGAACAGACGCTCCTCCGCGCCGATCGCGCGGGTCAGCACGCCGGCGCTCGGCTGCGGCCGCGCGGGCGCCGGGCCACCGGCGAACTGGGTCACCTCCTCTTTGATCCCGTGCACGTGGTCGCGGGTGATCTGATGGAGGTGGCCGTCCTCGAAGCAGTAGGCCCGGCTGTCGCCCACCCAGCCGCACAGCATGAACTCCGGGTCGTACACCAGCAGCACCACGGTCGAGCCGATCAGGTCCACACCGCGCGCCATGGCGACCTGTCGCAGTTCGGTGTTGACCCTGGCCAGCGTGTCCTCGATCGACTCGATGAATTCGAACACGTCGCCGGTACGCTGCAGTGCCCCGAGCCGCTCGACGATCAGCCCGCTGGCGTAGTCGCCGGCCGAGTGTCCGCCGAGGCCGTCGGCGACCACCCACAGGCCGACGTCCTCGCGTATCAGGATGGCGTCCTCGTTGTGCTTGCGGACCTTGCCGGTATGGGTATGCCCGGCGGACAGGTAGCGCACGGTCATGGCTGCACCTCGATCACGGCCAGCGGCCAGGGCCGCGAGTGGGTGGGACCCAGCGCCCGGGCCAGGCGTGACTGGGCGTCCTCCGGCGTGGCGGCGGCCAGCGCCTGGGCCAGCGTGGCGAGCGGGAGCTGCGTATGGGCGACGCCTGCGAGCAGCACCAGGCGGTCGCCGGGCAGCAGCTCGCAGGCGATCTGCTCGCAGCTCGGCGTGCCTTCGGCACCCAGGCCCGGCACAGTGGAGGCGTCGTTGCCGCCGAACAGCAGGTCGTCCAGGTCGCCGCCGCCGGGCAGCGGGGGTTGCGCCGGGGCGGCAGCGAACAGCGGACGCACCCTTCCGCCGCGCCAGTGCCAGGCACCCGCGGCGCCCACGCGCAGCAACCCGGCCTGGGTGCCGGCCACGCGGGCGGCCACCACCGCACCGTCCTCGCCGACGCGGCCGTGGCGCAACAGCGGATGCAGCGCCATCAACCGGGCGCGCAGCGCATGCGTGCCGGGGGCGGCCTCGTCGGTCGCGCTCATCTCCGCGGCGACGCTGGCCGCCGCGGCGGCGGCGCGGCGGCGCGGATCGGCCAGGCCCATGTCGGCCGCCACCAGGGTGAGCGCGCACGCCGGGTGGCGTACCACGGCCGCGCCGGGCGCGGTCTGCAGGGTCAACTCGGTCGCGACGGCCGGTGCTGCCACGGCCGCCGCCGACATCTGCGCCTGGCGCATGTAGCCCGGGACCGTCACGTCGTCGTCCGGCTCGCGCAGCACCACCGGAGGCGGTGCCGGCACGGATTCGGCCATGGCCGGTGCCGCCGGCCGGGCGAGTGGCGCAGCGGTGCCCGCCGGCGTCTGCCATGCGCCGGTGCGGGCCGCGTCGAGGAAGCTTGCGTAGGCCTCGGCCGCGGGGAGGCCCCGGGTGGCCAGGATCCCGGCCGGCACGCGGCCGGCACCCTCGCTCCACCACAGGCACCAGGGACCGCCATGGCTCGCGAGCCGTCGCCACAACGCGACCAACGCGCCGGTGTCGATCGCCCGCGCCGGCAGCGGCAGGCGCCAATGGGTCGCGCGGCTGAAGTCGATGCCATCGCACAGGTCCGCCGGCAGCGGAGCGACGGTCGACGGACCCGGCAGCGCCGCCACCAGCGTGTCGAAGCCTTCGGCATCCACCGGCGCGCCGCGCTGGCCCTGCGCATGCACGCGCGCCAGCGCGTCGAACCAGCCGGCGCCCTCGCGCAGCAGCGGCTCGACCTGGGCCGGCGTGACCGGCGCGGCCAGCACCATCGGAAAGCTGCGGCCGACGCGGTCGTCGGCCGGGCCGAACACGCCGGCCCAGGCGCCCTCGCCGCACGCCTGCGGCGACAGCACGAAGCGCCAGGTCGGGCTGGCTCGATAGGCCGCCGCCCACTCCTCGCCGAGCTCTTCGCGGCTGGCGAACACGGCCTGCTCGAAGTGCCGGTCCCAGCGCTCGACGAACGCCGTCGGCAGGCGCCGTTGCACGAAGTCCCCCGCGCCCGGCAACTTGCCGAAGAAACCCACGCTCGCCGTCCCGCCCCCCGTCGGTCCGGACATGGCTAGCCCCCGCACCGGAAGCGCTGGACCTGCGTGTTCAGGAACGGATTCTTCAGATTGCTCGCCTGCACCACCAGTTGCACCGCCTGGCCACCGAAGTCGAAATGCGCCTGGTAGCGCAGGTCCGACTGGCGGGCGAGCTGTGCCGCCTGCAGCGCGTGGAAGAACGCCCAGTCGCCCTGGTAGTCGTAGCTGCTGAGCAGGTTGCCCGAGGTATCCCAGGCCGAAACTTTCACCTGCCCCGGCGTCGGGCCCGGCCACTTCATCGCCATGCTGGTGGTGCCGCCGGGCTTGTAGTCGAAGGTCTGCCCGTCGATGGCGATGGCGAAGTGGCCGATGCCCGGCGCGAGCACCGGCGCCAGCAGCGTGAAGCCGACCTCCGGCGTCGGGCTGCCGGCGCGGAAGTACATCTGCTTGATGCTGTCGGCCAGCTGCATCTGCGCCAGCATCGAGGCCGAGCCGCTGACCGCCCCCGGCCCGCTCTTCCACTGCCAGGTGCGGCCACTGGTGTCGACCAGCTTGGCCAGGGTCTGCTTGAAAAAGCCGTCGTAGCGGCCGCCGTAGCCGAACACCTCGGCGAAGTTCTGCACCGGGATGTCGTTGCGGCTCGTCGGCGAGAACGGGAAACGGCCCTGGGTGAACGCCGCGCAGTCCTGTGCGGCGGCCTGCTGGAACTGCTCGTCCAGCGCTCCCTTGGTGCCACTGGCGACCAGCGCCTGGCTCTTGCCGGTGAGCGAGGCGACCCAGCCGGACACCGGCGGCGGCAACTGCGCCGCGGCTTGCTGCGCCATCAGCAACTGCGGGTTGGGCTGGCCGGCCGCGTCGCTGAAGTCGGTCATGGTGAGCAGGGTCTTGCTGAGCTGGTCGAGCGCGGCCAGGGTCTGGTCGATCGGCGCCGCGCCGGGCGCGCCTTCGCTCAGCTTGTCGAGCGTGTCGAAGTGCGCGCTGATGGCACTGCCGGGCGGGGCTTCGTCCGCGGCGGCGGCACCCCCGCCGACCTTGGCCAGCGCGCGGCCCAGCGCGTTCTGCGTGGCCTTCTTGGCGGCCGCGTCCTTGGCCGCGTCCAGTGCCTTGTCGCCCGCGTCGGAGGCCGGCGCGCGCAGCATGTCGCTGGTGTTGTCGCGCACCAGCCTGAGCAGCGCCTTCAGCGGCGAGCTCGGGCCCGAGAGCTTGGCGGCGATGGTGCTGGCGTCCTGGATGCTCGCCGCCGGCTGCAGTTGCAGGTCGGCCAGCAGCGCGTCCCAGGCCTTGATGTAGTCGGTCTCGTAGAGCGCCAGCACCTGCCGCGAGAGCCGCGCCTGCGCCAGCGCATCGATCGGCTCGCCACCGAATACCCAGTCGTCCGCGGCGAACTGCTTGACCGCTTCCCCCACGCCCTTGTCCGCCTCGATGGCGAACACCGGCTGCGTGTACAGCGCCGGCAGCGGCTCGGACAGCGGCTTGCCGCTCTGGCGGCGAAACACGTTGCCGAGCAGACCCAGCTCCTTGTCCAGTTGCAGCGGCTTGCCGGCGTTCTCGGCCGAGAGCTTCATGCTGCCGTAGACCAGCGTGGAGAGGTCGGCCGTGCGCAGCGTGGTGCGCGCCTGCTCGACCAGCGCGGCGTCGAGCGGCAGCGCGCGCAACTGGCCGGGTTCCTCGACCAGCGCCTGGAAGTGCTTCGCCAGCGCCTGCTGCAGCACCGGTTCGTCGGGGAACACCTTGCGCCACTCCAGGTTGGCCAGCGCGACCAGCTCATCGGCATCCAGGTGCTTGGGCTCGCCCAGCATCAGGTAGCCCTTGAGGTAGTAGTACAGCGCCTGCGGGTCGGACGCGCTGGCGGCCAGGCCACCGCGGAACTGCGCGCCAACGCCGGGCAGCAGCAGCGCGTTGAGCTCGCGCAGGTAGGCTGCGTGCAGGTCCTCACCGACCGCCTTGCCCTGGTACAGGCCCAGCCGCATGGACATCGGCACGCCACCTTCGGGCGTGGCCGTCTGCTGTACGGCGGACAGCGCCTCGAGGCGGTCGAGCACCTTGGCGAAGTACTCCTTCGGCGTCGCGCTGGCCGGCAGGTCCACGCCGGCCGGGTAGCCCTTCAGCGCATCCTGCACCTGCCCCAGGTAAGCGCGGTTGCGCGCGTAGCTGGTGGCGAAGCCGGAGCACAGCAGCACGGTGAACAAGGCCATGCCGGCGTAGGCGGCCAGCTGCACGGCGACCTTGCGCCGCTCGATCGCGGGATTGGTGCCGGCCAGGCCCGACTCGCGGAACAGCACGTCCTTGAGCAGCCGCTCGACGAAGAAGGTGCGCCGCTGCGCGCCCGGCGCATGCACGCGCGCGGCGTCCAGCCCGAAGGTGCGCGCCACCGCGCCCATCATGCGGTCGATCGGGGTGCCCTCCTGGGTGCCGGAGGTGAGATAGACGCCGCGCAGCAGCGGCGGCGTGCCGTAGGCATGCGCACCGAACACGCCCTCGACGAACTGCCGCGCGGTCTCGCCCAGTGCCGCCAGCTGTTGCGGGAACGACAGCACGGCGGCGCGACGGCCGCGGTCGCGCTCGGCATGCAGGCGGTCGAGCGTGCGCGTATTGAGCCGGTCCAGCAGCAGCCGGTACTCGTCGGCGAAGGCCTTGGCGGCACTGCCGTCCATGGTCTTGCCGAGCGGGAAGGACACGCCCCAGACCTGGCTGCGCAGCTCCGGGTTCATGTCGTCGAAGAACTCGCCGAAGCCGGCCACCAGGTCGCACTTGGTCAGCACCAGATAGACCGGCACGCCGATCTTCAGATGCTCGGAGAGCTCGTCCAGACGGCGGCGGATCGCGCGCGCATGGTCCTGCCGCGCGGCGTCGTCCAGCACCATCAGGTCGGACAGGCTCATCGCCACGATCACGCCGTTGATCGGCCGCCGCCTGCGGTAGCGGCGCAGGAGCTTGAGGAACTCGCCCCAGGCATTGCCGTCGGCCGTGCGGTCCGAATCCTGCGTGGTGTACCGGCCGGCGGTGTCGAGGAACACCGCCTCGTCGGTGAACCACCAGTCGCAGTTGCGGGTGCCGCCGACGCCGCGCAGCGCTTCCTTGCCGAAGCGCTCGGACAGCGGGAAGTTGAGTCCGGAGTTCTGCAGCAGCGTGCTCTTGCCCGAGCCCGGCGGCCCGATCACCACGTACCAGGGCAACGCATAGAGGTTGCCGCGGCGACGCTTGCGCAGCATCTCGACCGCCTCGGCGAAACGGCTCTGCAGCTGCGTGCGCTCGCCCGCGCCGCGGGTGTCGCCGCCTTCGGCGGGCGCTGCGCCCCCCTGTCCGGCCAGTTCGCCGGACATCCTGTTCGCCTTGCCGCGCGCACGCAGTGCCTGCACCTGCAGCCAGGCGCCCCAGGCCAGCACGATCAGCATGATCAGCAGCAGCCGCGCGACCGGGCTGGCCAGCGGCTGCGCATCCCCGATGCCCAGGTAGGGACCGCCGAGCCACACCAGCACCGACAGCAGCAGCACGCCGACCAGGGTGACGAACCAGGCGGATTTCAGAAGGCTCAGCAACTTCGCCACGGCGTCAGGCCTCCGGGATGAACTTGATTTCGACGCGGCGGTTGCGCGTGCGGTTGTCCGGCAGATCCGGCGGCAGCGCGATCGGCTGCGAGGCACCGGCGCCGGTGGACTCGATGCGGCCCGGGTTGTCCAGCCCCTGCGTGAGGATCTGCCGCACCGACTGCGCCCGTGCCGCCGACAACGCGAAGTTGTCCTTGAACTTGAGCGAGTGGATCGGCTGGTCGTCGGTGTGGCCGATCACGATCACGCGGCCGGGCACCTGGTTGAGCGCGGCGGTGATCTTGTGCAGCAGCGGCAACTCGCGCTCGTTCACGTCGACACCGCCGGAGGCGAACATCGCGTTGCCGGAAAGCCGAAGCATCGCCTGCCCGTCGGGCTGCTCGTCGATGCTCAGCAACCCGGCCTGTTCTTCCGGTGCCAGGAGTTGCTTCAGCCGTTTGCGCTCGGGGGCGGGACGGTGCGCCGTGTCCGGCGGCGTCGCACCCTCCAGTCCGATCCGCGCGAGCTGCGCATTGACCGGCGAAGCGGCATCGTTGAGTCGGGTGTAGAAGAACAGGAAAGCCGCCAGCAGCACGCAGGCGGCAGCGGTGGCGATCACCCACAGCGGCACGTAGCGCACCAGCGGGTTGCGTCGATCCTCGACGCCGCGCCAGTGCGGCGCCAGTTCCTGTGCCGCCGGCGCACGCTGCTCCTTGAGGCGCCGGTAAAGGTCTTCCTGGATGTCCGCCAGCTTGGCGCGCCCGCCCGCCTCGATCTGGTAGCGGCCGCCGAAGCCCAGCGCCAGGCAGATGTACATCAGTTCGATCAGGTCGATATGCCTGGAGAAATCGGCACACAGCCGCTCGAGGATCTGGAAGAACTTGGCGCCGCCGTACGATTCGCTGTGGAACGCCACCAGCAGGGTCTGCTGCGCCCAGCCGCTGTGCTCGCCCCAGGGCGCGTTGAGCACCGACTCGTCGAGCATGGTGCACAGCACGTAGCGCGCGGCGAGCACGGTCTGCTGCGGCAGGTTGGCCGCCTGCGCGCGGCTTTCGAAACGGCGCACCTGGGCGGTCGCCTGCTCGCGCAGGCGCGCGGCGTCCGGCGCCGTGGCGCTGTGGCGCAGTTGCACCGCCAGCAGCAGCAGGGGGCTGGCTGCCTGCACCAGCGGGTTCATGCCGCCGCCGAGGAAACCGCTGATGTCCTCCTCGCGCGCGGGCTGGGCCGCGGCGCCGTACGCGGCCGGCGGCGGCACGTGGGCGGCGGGCGACGGCGCCATGGGCGCGGCCGGTGCGGGTGCGCCGCGCGGGCGCACCACGGTGGCGTCGCGCATGTCCTCGTCGAAGGGACCGCTCATGGCATCAGCTCCGGATGGCCCACAGTTGCAGGTCGAGGCCGGCGAACTCGCTGCCGAAATGGAACGCGATGCCGCCGGAGGTCTTCAGCTCGCGCCACATCGGCGAGTGCTTGTCGAACTCGAAGTAGAGGTAGCCCGCGTTGTAGGGAATCTGCCGTGGCGCCACCGGCATCGGCTGCACCGCGATGCCGGGCAGCTGCAGGTTGACCAGGTCGCGGATCTTCTCGGTCGGGCCGATCTTGGCGTGCGCGGGCAGCTGCCGGCGCAGGTCCTCGGACTTCATGTCGGCCTTGGCCGAGAGCACGAAGGCGGCGGTGTCGATCAGCGTCAGGTCGGGCACCACCGCCACCCACACGCCGTACTTGCGTTGCTGCAGCGGGATCGGCGTGGCGGTCAGCTCCATCACCGCGCTGAGCGCGTTGCGCAGCGAGACGATCACCGGCTCGAAGCTCTCGCGCAAGAGCTCGTGGCGGTACGGCGGGAACATCGGCGGACGCTTGCCCGGCGCGGTGAAGGTGGTGAGCTCGCCGGCCATCGCCACCAGCGTGCGGTAGAAGGCTTCGGGGTGCTCCAGCGGCGCCTCGGCCAGGTGCGCGACCAGCGGCTGGTAGCGGTTGACCACCTGCAGCATCAGGAAATCGGCAATCTCGGCCGCACCGCCACGGTCGGTCAGCGCGACGCGGCTGGCCAGCGCCTCGCCGCGCTGGTGCAGGAGGCCGAGCAGCTCGGTGAGGAAGGTCACCAGCCGCGGTACGGCCTGGCAGCTCAAGGCCGAGGGCATGAAAGTCTCGTCCAGCATCACGCGACGGTCGGCACGGCATTCGACGATGCGCGCGACCGGGATCTGCGCCAGGCCCTCCATCGGCTGCGACTGCGGCAGCAGGCGCGTGCTCATGCCGCCGACTTCCAGTGGGGTCAGGCCCTCGACGCTGCCGGAGCTGTCACGCACTTCGGTCTCGCGCACGCGGTAGCGGAACAGCCGTTCGGCCGGCGCTTCAGGCCGGCCGCTTTCCGGCTGCGTGGGCGAGCGCAGCGGCAGGGTCAGGTAGACGGTCTGGTCGCGCCAGTTGGCGTCGACCTCGAGCGCCGGCGGCAGCGGGTCGTCGCCGGGCATGGAGAACGGCGTGCCGTCGGGAAAGATGCCGCGCGCCCGGCGGATGCCGAGCTTGCCGATGGCCAGCAGGTCGGGCTCCAGCTCCAGCTCCTGGAAGCCCCAGGCGTAGGGCCGCAGGGCGCCGGCACGCAGCTCGACGAAGCGCTCGAAGTAGCGCTCCTGCTGCTGCAGGTGCTGCGGGCGCAGGAACAGGCCCTCGCTCCATACCACTTTGTTGTTTTGCGTCATGACCGACCTGTCTGCTCGAGTTGCCATGGGCGTCCTGCAGGGGCGCCCGGGGGCGCGACCTGGTAACCCCCGCCGCGCCCAGGGCGCTCCTGCGGAACCCGGCCGAAGCGCCGGGCCCTTCCTCTAGTGCGTGTTTTTCAGGTGAAAAGCGCCATGCGCGCTCATCGCTGCCGTGCCCGCGCCGACTTCAGCCGTGCCAGCTGCTCCTCGTAGGCACGCGCGAACTCGTCACCGAACAGGCGGCGGAAGCATTCGTCCGGGTCCTTGGCCAGCGCCTCGAAGTTCTCGCGGTGGCGCTCCCAGTAGCGGCCCTTGCCGCCGAACGCCGAGCGCTTGCCGCCATCGACTTCCTGCTCCAGCCGGTCCGGGTTGAAGTGCGCCAGCACCGCCTCGAAACCGGCGCGCACGCCGGCCAGCATGGCCATCTGGTGGCAGCGGATGTCGTCGAAGGCGTCCTGGAAGGCATCGATGCCGGAGAGGAAGGCGCCGTTGCCGGGCGCGAGCAGCTTCTGCAGTGCCTCGTCCGCGGTCGGCGCGAACTTCAGCGGGTTGTTCTCCGAGCGCTGGATCAGCGTGACCGGCAGGCGGAAGGTGTTCTTGATCTCGGCGCGCGCGCGCAGCACGTCCATCACGCCGTCAACCACGATGCGGAAGATCGTGTCCAGTTCGGGCGGCAAGGCCGCCGTGGATGTCACCGCAGCGATCGGTGCGGCGACGACATGCGCGACTGCCGGCGGCGGTGGCATCGGTGCAGGCGGCGGCGGTGCCGGTGCGGGCATCGACGGCGCGGGAGCGGGCACCGGGGCCTTGGGCGCGAAGTCGCCCATGGTCAGGTCCCAGTTCTCCGGCAGCGCCTCGCGCTGCCCGGCGACGCCTGGCGGATGGAAATGGTCCGCCATG
>NZ_DASSES010000128.1:0-23323 GCF_035695185.1 Frateuria sp. | reverse complement strand
GCTCGAAGTCGGCCAGCGCGGCGCCGGTTTCGATCACGTCGCCGGCGGCGCCGTACAGCTTGGTCACCTTGCCGGTGTAGGGCGAGGGCACCTCGACCACCGCCTTGGCGGTTTCCATCGAGGCCAGCGGGGCGTCGAGCTTGATCGTGTCGCCTACCTTCACGTGCCATTCGACGATGGTCGCGTCGGGCAGGCCTTCGCCGAGGTCGGGCAGGTGGAACGTCTTGATATCAGCCATGGCGTGGTATCCGGAACAGTGAATAGGGGACCGAAACGGGGCGCGCTCGATACGCTGCGCCCCGTTCCCTCGATCAGCTCGCCGCGAGCGTACGCTTGGCCGCCTCGACCACGCGCTCGGTGCTGGGCAGGTACTTCATTTCCAGGCGGAACAGCGGGATGTGCGTGTCGAAGCCGGTCACGCGCTCGACCGGCGCGAGCAGGTCGTACATGCAGTCCTCGGCCAGGCGTGCGGCGATCTCGGCGCCGAAGCCGGCGGTCTTGGGCGCTTCGTGCACGATCACGCAGCGGCCGGTCTTGGCCACAGATTCGGCGATCGTGTCGAAGTCCAGCGGCGTCAGGGTGGCGACGTCGATCACCTCGGCGCTGATGCCCTCGGCGGCCAGCGCATCGGCCGCCTCGAGCGTCTCCTTCACCTGCGCGCCCCAGGTCACCAGGGTCACGTCGGTGCCGTCGCGCAGCACGAAGCACACGTCCAGCGGCAGCGCCTCGCCGTCATCCGGCACCTCTTCCTTGTACTGGCGGTAGATGCGCTTGGGCTCGAAGAACATCACCGGATCCGGATCGCGGATCGCCGCCAGCAGCAGGCCGTAGGCGCGCGCCGGCGAGGAGGGCAGCACCACGCGCAGGCCGGGGATGTTGGTGAACAGGTGCTCGTTCGCCTCGGAGTGATGCTCCGGCGCACGGATGCCGCCGCCCCACGGCGCGCGCCACACCGCAGGCACGGTGATGCGGCCGCGGGTGCGGTTGCGCAGGCGCGCGGCGTGGCAGGCGATCTGCTCCATCATCGGGTAGATGAAGCCCTCGAACTGCGCCTCGGCGACCGGCTTCATGCCCTGCGCGGCGAGGCCCACGGTGACGCCGGCGATGGTGGTCTCGTCCAGCGGCGTGTCGAGCACGCGCAGCTCGCCGAACTTTTCCTGCAGGCCTTGGGTGGCGCGGAACACGCCGCCGTTGACGCCCACGTCCTCACCCAGCACCACGACCGATTCGTCGTGCTTCATTTCGTACGCGAGCGCCTGGGTGACGGCTTCGATAAGAGTGATCTGTGCCATGTGCTTAGTGGCCCTTGTTTTCCAGCGAGAGCGCGAGGTCGCGCTGCCTTTCGAGGTCGGCGGGAATTTCCGCGAAGGTGTAGTCGAACATCGCGCTGACCGGCTGGGTCTTGGTCTCGAGGTAGGCGTTGACCTCGTTGTCCATCCAGTCGTCGCACTCGGCCTTCCAGGCCTCTTCCTTCTTGTCGTCCCACACCTTCTTGGCCATCAGCCAGTTCTTCAGGCGCTTGACCGGGTCCTTCGCCCAAGCGTCCTTGACCTCCTGCTCGCCGCGGTAGCGGCGCGCGTCGTCGGCGGTGGTGTGGTCGCCCAGGCGGTAGGTGACCGCCTCGATGACGCTGCCGCCCTCGCCGTTGCGGGCGCGCTCGAGCGCGTCCTCCATCGCCTTGCGCACGGCGATGATGTCGTTGCCGTCGACCTGGATGCAGTACAGGCCCGCGGCGATGCCTTTCTGCGCCAGCGTCGGCGCGCCGGACTGGATCTTGCGCGGCACCGAGATCGCCCACTGGTTGTTGACGATCACCGCGACCATCGGCAGGTTCTGCGCGCCGGCGATGTTGATCGCGCCGTAGAAGTCGCCCTTGGAGGAGCCGCCGTCGCCGATGGTGCACACCGCCACGCGCTTCTCGCCGCGGATCTTGAAGGCGAGCGCCGAACCGGCCGCGTGCAGACACTGCGTGGCGATCGGCACCGACCAGGCGAAGTCGTGGCGTGCCGGCTCGTTCTGGTAGTCGTTGCCGCGCTCGTCACCGCCCCAGTACATGTACACCTCGCGCGGCTGCACGCCGCGGTAGAGCTGCGCGCCGTATTCGCGGTAGCTCGGGGCCAGCACGTCTTCCGGCTTCATGGCGCTGCCGATGCCCACGTGCGCGGCCTCGTGGCCCAGGCAGGAGGCGTAGGTGCCGAGCTTGCCGGTGCGCTGCAGCGCGATCGACTTGGCGTCGAACACGCGGGTGGAGAGCATCAGCTTGTACAGCTCGACCATCTGGTCGAGGTCCTGCGCGAACGCAGGCAGGTCGTCACGCACCTGCTTGCCCTCGGCGTCGAGGTATTGCAGGTACTCGATTTCAAACTTGGCGGCGATGGACACGACTCGCTCCCGTGAAGGTGGCGTGGAGACAGGGATACGTTGGGGGAGGCGGCGGCCCATCCAGTGGGGCCAGGCACGCGCAAACGGCCCGAAAAGACCGCCTTTGATAGCAGGCGCGCGTGTTGCGCTGCAAGGTACGGTGCAACATGCGCGGCGGTACGGGCCGGGCGGCGAGTGGCGCTACCATGCGGTTTCCGCCCCCGAACGACGAGACCATGACGGACAACCGCCGCGACCTGGAAGCTGGCATCGAAACCGACCTGCACGGGCGCCTGACCTACGGCGGCTACCTGCGGCTGGACGTCCTGCTGTCGGCGCAGCAGCCGGTGGGGGACCCGCCCACCCACGACCAGATGCTGTTCATCGTGCAGCACCAGGTGGCGGAGCTCTGGATGAAGCTGGTCATCCACGAGTTGAGTGCCGCCCTCGCGCACCTCAAGCGCGATGAACTGGACCCCTGCCTGAAGATCCTCGCCCGCGTGAAGCAGGTGCAACGCCAGCTGTTCGAGCAGTGGGCGGTGCTGGAGACGCTCACGCCGGCCGAGTACCTGCAGTTCCGCGACCAGCTCGGGCCTTCCTCGGGCTTCCAGTCGCTGCAGTACCGCACGATCGAATTCATGCTCGGCAACAAGAACGCGCAGATGCTGAAGGTGTTCGAGCACGATCCGGCCGCCCAGGCGCAACTGCGCGCCGTGCTCGAGGCACCGAGCCTGTACGACGAATTCCTGCGTTACCTCGCGCGCCGCGGTCATGCGGTGCCGGCCGACTTGTGCGAACGCGACTGGTCCGAGCCCCACCGGCGCCACGAAGGACTGCTGCCCGTATTCCGGCGCATCTACGAGCAGCCGGGCGAATTCTGGCCGGAGTACCACATGTGCGAGCAGCTGGTGGACATCGAGGAGAGTTTCCAGCTCTGGCGTTTCCGTCATATGAAAACGGTCGAGCGGATCATCGGCCACCGCCGGGGTACCGGCGGGTCCTCCGGCGTGTCCTTCCTCAAGAAGGCGCTGGAGCTGGAGTTCTTCCCCGAACTGCTGGACGTGCGCACGGTGCTCGGTACCTGATCGGCCGCTGCGCGCAGGGCGCGCTCCTGCAAGCCTCGCCATTGACGCAGCGCCGTTGCGCCGGTTACACGTCAGCGATTGGCGCGCGGCGAGCGCGCCCTTCCATGCCCAAGGGGAATCCATGAGCCAGACCGCCGACGCCGCACCGGCCGCACCCGACTATCCGCAGCTGCTCGGCCATCCGCGCCCGCTGTGGATGCTCTTCATGACCGAGTTCTGGGAGCGCTTCGCCTACTACAGCGTGAGCTGGGCGCTGGTGCTCTACATCGTGGCGCAGTTCTTCCACGGCGATCCGTCGGGGCAGGGCTGGGCCGCGGGCATCTATGGCGCCTACACCGCGCTGATCTATGCCGCCTCGATCTTCGGCGGCTACGTGGCCGACCGGGTGATCGGCTACCAGCGCTCGATCCTGCTCGGCGCCGCGGTGATGGCCGCGGGCCTCTTTACGCTATTGGTGCCGAGCAAGCCGCTGATGATGCTCGGCCTGGCGCTGGTCATTGCCGGCGACGGTCTGTTCAAGCCCAACATCTCCACCATGGTCGGCCAGCTCTACGGCCGCGATGACCCGCGGCGCGACCGCGGCTTCACGCTGTTCTACATGGGCATCAACGCCGGTGCCTTCGTCGCCCCGCTGCTGACCGGCTGGATGGCCGCCTATTTCACCGACACGCCGATGCAGCAGAACTACCGCATCGTGTTCGGCGCCGCCGGCGTGGGCATGCTGCTGAGCCTCCTGTGGTTCTGGTTCGGCCGGCGTGGGCTCAAGGGCGTCGGCCGCCCGCTGCCGGGCATGGAAAACCGCCTGCGCGTGCTGTGGGTGCTGGTCGGGGCCGCCATCGCGGTGCCGGTGATCTACGCGCTGCTGGCCTACGTCGGTGCCGAAGGCCTGCAGTGGCTGCTCGCCGTGCTGTTCATCGGCGTGGCGGCGGCGCTGATCGTCGAGGCCCTGCGGCACGACCGGGTGCAGTTGCACCGCGTGATCGCCATGCTGATCGTGTTCGTCTTCAGTGTGGTGTTCTGGACGTTCTACTTCCAGTTCGGCACGTCATTGAACTTCCTGGCCGAGAACTGGGTGGACCGCGAGATGTTCGGCGGCTGGGTGTTCCCGGTGGGCTGGTTCCAGTCCGTCACGCCGCTGGCGATCCTGGTGTTCGCGCCGCTGCTGACGCTGGTGTGGGGCCTGTTCGCGCGCCGCAACGCCGAGCCGTCGATCCCGCGCAAGTTCAGCTTCGGCCTGATCTTCAACGGCCTGGGCTTCATCGTGCTGGTGTACGCCCTCAAGGAACTGCTGGGTCCCGGCGGCCTGATTCCGTTCTGGCCGCTGGTGCTGTGCTACGTGATGCAGACGCTGGGCGAGCTGTGCCTCTCGCCGATCGGCCTGTCGATGGTGACCAAGCTGGCGCCGCCGCGCTTTGTCGGCCTGGCGATGGGTGGCTGGTTCCTGTCGCTGGCCGCCGGCGGCGACTTCTCCGGCCTGGTCGCCCGTTCGATCAGTGGCGAGACCGGCATGACCGTCGCCTCGGCGCTGTCGGGCTTCAGCTTCTGCTTCTGGGTCCTGGCCGGCTCGGGCGTGCTGCTGCTGTTGATCTCGCCGCTGATCAACAAACTGATGCACGGCATCAAGTAACCAACCAAGTGAGCCTTCCCCCGTCCCACGGGGGAAGGTGCCGACAGGCGGATGGGGGAAGCCTTGCGGGGTGTTTTTCGCGCTCGCCGGATATCAAAGACGCGCTCCCCGCAGACCGAACGGCGCGATCCGCCAACCCCCGTCCGCCCTCCGGGCACCTCCCCTCGCGCGCGGGGGAAGGATCAATGGCGCTCCGGTGGCATCAATTTGTCCAGGATGCGCTCGAGCCAGCTCTGTTCCTCCGCATCGAGCTTCGCCAGCAGCTCGCGTTCGCGCGCCCGCGCCATCGGCGCCACCTGGTCGTGGATCGCCCAGCCGGCCTCGCTCAGGTTGAGCACCGAGCGGCGCTTGTCGTCGTCGTGGGTGCTGCGATCCACGCGTCCGGCCTCGACCAGCCGCGCCAGCGCGCGGCTCACGGCCACCTTGTCCATCGCCGTCCGCTCGGCGACCTCACGGGCCGACAGCCCGTCGAAGCGCGCCAGCACGGCCATCACGCGCCATTCGGTCACGCCCAGGTCGAAACGGCGCTGGTAATCGTCGGCGATCGCCTGGCTGACTGTGTTGGACAGGATCGACAGCCGGTAAGGCAGAAAGCGCTCCAGTTCGAGCGGCGCGTGTTCCGGCAAGGGATGCTCGGCCGGCGGCGGGGCAGGTTGACGCTTGGCGGGCACGGCAGCGCGGCTCCTTGCAAATGGTTTCATATGTAACTATAACGAAGATCTAGCCGGATGCTTCGTGGCCCTCGCGCATCTTCGCGGGTGTGGTCGCGCCGCCACTGTACGTCTTCCGCCATTTGAGGAGAGCGCCATGAACGCCCAACCGAACCTCGGCATGCAGGTCACCACCTTCGAGAACCCGATGGGCATCGACGGTTTCGAATTCGTCGAGTTCGCCGCGCCGGCGGGCCGCGGCGGCGAGCTGCACGAGCTGTTCCGCAAGATGGGCTTCACCGCGGTGCTCAAGCACAAGCGTCGCCCGATCACCGTGTATCGCCAGAATGGCGTGAACTTCCTGGTCAACGAGGACCCGGACTCGTTCGCCGCCGATTTCGCCGCCAAGCACGGTCCGTGCGCCTGCGGCTTCGCCATCCGCTTCAAGATGCCGGCGGACGAGGTGTGCACGAAGGTGCTGGCCAACGGCGGCGAGGCGGTCGATCACAAGCCGGCGAGCAAGGCGGTCAACGCCCCGGTGGTCAAGGGCATTGGCGACTGCATGCTGTACCTGGTCGACCGCTACGGCGCCAAGGGTGACGTCTACGACGGCGACTACGAGGCGGTGGCCGGCGCCGAGCAGAACCCGAAGGGTTTCGGCCTGACCTTCATCGACCATCTCACGCACAACCTCTACTTCGGCAACATGCAGAAGTGGTCGGACTACTACGAGCGGCTGTTCAACTTCCGCGAGATCCGCTACTTCGACATCAAGGGCGCCAAGACCGGCCTGGTGTCCAAGGCGATGACCGCCCCGGACGGCATCGTGCGCATCCCGCTCAACGAGTCGAACGACCCGAAGAGCCAGATCAACGAATACCTTGACGCCTATCACGGTGAGGGCATCCAGCACATCGCCTGCTTCACCGACGACATCTATGCCACGGTCGAGGCCATGCGCGCGCAGGGCGTGGAGTTCCTCGATACGCCCGACACCTACTTCGAGGTGATCGACATGCGCATTCCCGACCACGGCGAGGACGTGCCGCGGCTGCGCAAGAACAAGATCCTGATCGACGCCGACCCGGAGACCAAGCAGCGCAAGCTGCTGCAGATCTTCACCCAGAACAACATCGGGCCGATCTTCTTCGAGATCATCCAGCGCAAGGGCAACGAGGGGTTCGGCGAGGGTAACTTCCAGGCGTTGTTCGAGAGCATCGAACGCGATCAGATGAAGCGCGGGGTGCTTTGACGCCTTTGAGCCCCTCTCCCTCCGGGAGAGGGGTTGGGGAGAGGGTACGGGCATGCCAGGACGCATCAACCCGCCATTGCCGACACGGACGCGCGAATACGCCAAGCTCCTTCGCCGCTCCGGCACGGATGCCGAACAAGCCTTGTGGTATCGCCTTCGCGCAGGCCGCCTGGAGGGGTTGAAATTCCGCAGGCAGCATCCTGTTCCACCTTATGTGGCTGACTTCTACTGTGAGACATGCAAGCTGGTCGTGGAACTGGACGGCTCGCAGCATGACGAGCTGACCGACCGGGAGCGAACGCGATTCCTCGAGGCGAGGGGCCTGAAGGTATTGCGCTTCTGGGACAACGATGTACTGCAGCAGACGGACGCGGTGCTCGAGGTGATCCTCGGCGCCGCGCACGACCGGACCCTCACCCCAACCCCTCTCCCGGAGGGAGAGGGGCTCAAGAGCGAAGAGCGATGAGCGCCATGCAATCGAGCGGTTACCAATCCGGCTTCGGCAACGAATTCGCCACCGAGGCGATCGAAGGCACCCTCCCCGAGGGCCAGAACTCCCCCCAGCGCGTGGCCCACGGCCTCTACGCCGAGCAGCTCTCCGGCACCGCCTTCACCGCGCCGCGGCACCAGAACCGCCGCAGCTGGCTCTACCGCATCCGCCCGGCGGCCGTGCACGAGCCGTTCGAGCCGCTGGTACACGAGCACTTCCACAACCGCTTCGACGAAGCGCCGGCCACGCCCAACCAGCTGCGCTGGGACCCGTTGCCGATGCCGCAGCAGCCGGCCGATTTCATCGACGGCCTGGTCACCCTCGCCGGCAATGGCGGTCCGGCCGAGCAGGCCGGTATCGGCATTCACCTGTATGCAGCCAACCGCTCGATGGAAGGCCGCTTCTTCTACGACGCCGACGGCGAGCTGCTGATCGTGCCGCAGCAGGGCCGCCTGCACATCGCCACGGAGCTGGGCGTGATCGAGCTGGAGCCGCAGGAGATCGCGGTGATCCCGCGCGGGGTGCGCTTCCGCGTGGAGCTGCCCGATGGCGAGGCGCGTGGCTACGTCTGCGAGAACTTCGGCGCCCTGCTGCGCCTCCCGGACCTCGGTCCGATCGGCTCCAACTGCCTGGCCAACGCGCGCGATTTCCTCGCCCCTTGTGCCGCCTACGAGGACCTCGAAGGCGACTTCCGCCTGGTCGCCAAGTTCCAGGGCAGCCTGTGGCAGGCCAAGATCGGGCACTCGCCGCTGGACGTGGTCGGCTGGCACGGCAACTACGCGCCGTACAAATACGACCTGCGCCGCTTCAACACGATCGGCTCGATCAGCTACGACCACCCCGATCCGTCGATCTTCACCGTGCTCACCTCGCCCAGCGACACGCCCGGTACCGCCAACATCGACCTGGCGATCTTCCCGCCACGCTGGCTGGTCGCGCAGCACACCTTCCGCCCGCCCTGGTTCCACCGCAACGTGGCCAGCGAGTTCATGGGGCTGATCACCGGCGTGTATGACGCCAAGGCGGAGGGCTTCGTGCCGGGCGGCGCCAGCCTGCACAACTGCATGAGCGGCCATGGGCCGGATGCGGCCACGTTCGAGAAGGCCTCCAGTGCGGATCTGTCGAAGCCCGACGTGATCGGCGGCACCATGGCCTTCATGTTCGAGACGCGCAAGGTGATCCGCCCCACGCGCCAGGCGCTGGCCTCGCCGCAGCTGCAGAAGAACTACTACGCATGCTGGCAGGGCATCGCCCGCCATTTCGAGCCGCCGCAGGCTTAAGACCGATCCCGCAGGAGAATCCATGAAGCTCGCAAGTCTCAAGGAAGGCGGCCGCGACGGCACGCTGATCGTGGTCAGCCGTGATCTCACGCGGGCCGTGACCGCGACCCATGTCGCGCGAACGCTGCAGGCCGCGCTGGATGACTGGTCGAACGCGGCGCCGCGCCTGAATACCCTGTCGGAGGCGTTGAACGCGGGCGAGGTCGTCGGCGCGTTCGCCCTCGACATGGCCGACCTGGCCTCGCCGCTGCCGCGTGCCTATGAATTCGTGGACGGGTCGGCCTACCTGCCGCACGTCGAGCGCGTGCGCCGTGCGCGTGGCGCCGAAGTGCCGGCGAGCTTCTACACCGATCCGCTGATGTACCAGGCCACCAGCGCCGGTTTCCTGGGGCCGCGCGATCCGGTGGTGGTGCCGAGCGAGGAGTTCGGCATCGACCTGGAGGCCGAGGTCGTGGTGGTCACCGACGACGTGCCGATGGGAACCACGCCGGAGCAGGCGTCCGCGCACATCCAGCTCATCGGTCTGGTCAACGACGTGTCGCTGCGCGGCCTGATCCCGGGGGAGCTGGCCAAGGGCTTCGGCTTCCTGCAGAGCAAGCCGCGTTCGGCGCTTTCGCCGGTGCTGGTCACCCCGGACGAACTGGGCGAGGCCTGGCGGGAGGACAAGCTGCACCTGCCGATGCGCACCTGGCTCAACGGCAAGTGGTTCGGCGAGGCCGAGTGCGGCGTGGACATGCAGTTCAGCTTCGCCCAGCTGGTCGCGCACGTGGCCAGGACCCGCCCGCTGACCGCCGGCACCATCGTCGGCTCGGGCACCATCGCCAACCAGGACACCAGCAAGGGCGCCTCCTGCCTGGCCGAGCAGCGCACGGTGGAAACGCTGCGCGACGGCAAGCCGAGCACGCCGTTCCTGAAGTTCGGCGACCGCCTGCGCATCGAGGTCACCGATGCCAGGGGCGCCTCGATCTTCGGTGCCATCGAGCAAACCGTCACGCCACTGAAGGCATGATCGGGCCGCCCGGGCGCACAGGCGCCCGGGCGGTCCTGGCCTGCCGGCCGTCGTTCACAGAAGGAGTCTGCCGATGCCGCATCCGTTGCCTGCCCTTGCCGCCGTCCTCGCCGCGCCGTTGCTCGGCCTGGCGATGCACGCCGCCTCGCCCCATGCTGCCGGCGACCCGGTGGTCGCCCGCGCCGCCGCCGCGCTGCCGAACAACCTTTGCGCGTCCTGCCATGCCAGCCGGAAGGTGGTGTCGGCCGCGGGCAGCGACAGGCTCGCCACCCGCGACCTGGCGATGGCGCGCCTCTACCTGTCGGACGCACGGCGGGGCTAGCGTCGGCCGCTCGCCGGATGATCACGGCCGGGCCCCTGCCACGAGGCCTGGGGCCCGGCGGGCACCCGCGACGTTCTGTCCCGCCGGCCTTGGCCGTGGCTTGATCCGGATCAAGGGCCCTGCGCGGCGGGCGGGCACACTGGCGCCATGAGCCACGCCCTTGCCGCCCCCGCCTTCGATCCGGCGCTGATCGCCCGGTACGACACCGCCGGCCCGCGCTACACCAGCTACCCCACCGCGCCGCACTTCCATGCGGGCTTCGGCGAGGCGGCACTGCGCGAGGCGATCCGCCAGTCCAACCAGGAGCCGATCCCGCGCCCGTTGTCGCTGTACGTGCACGTGCCCTTCTGCATGAGCCCGTGCTTCTACTGCGGCTGCAACCGCGTGATCACGCGCGAGGTCGCCAAGGCCGACCGCTACCTGGAACGGCTGTACCGCGAGGTCGAGCTGACCGCGCCCCTGTTCGACCGCGATCGCCCGGTACGCCAGCTGCACTTCGGCGGCGGCACGCCGAACTTCCTCGACCTGCCGCGCATGCGCGAGCTGATGGAGTCGCTGGCCCGTCACTTCAGCTTCGCCCGCGACGCCACGCGCGAGTTCGGCATCGAGATCGATCCGCGCTTCGCCGACGGCGACTACATGCGCGGCCTGGCCGAGCTGGGCTTCAACCGCCTCTCGGTCGGCATCCAGGACTTCGACCCGGCGGTACAGCAGGCGGTCAACCGCATCCAGAGCGTGGCGCAGACGCGCGAGGTGATCGAGGCCGGCCGGGCCGCCGGCTTCGTCTCGGCCAGCGTGGACCTGATCTACGGGCTGCCCCGGCAAACGCTGGAGGGCTTCGATCGCACGCTCGCCGAGGTGATCGGGCTCGAGCCGGACCGCGTTGCCGTGTACGGCTACGCGCACCTGCCGGACCTGTTCAAGGCGCAGACGCACATCGACGCGGCGCAACTGCCCGACCCGGCCACCCGGCTGGCCCTGTTCGGCCGGGCGCTGGAGCGGCTCAGTGCCGCCGGTTACGTCTACATCGGCATGGACCATTTCGCCCGCGCCGGCGACGAACTGGCGCGGGCCCAGCGCGCCGGCACGCTGCAACGCAACTTCCAGGGCTATTCGACCCACGGCGAATGCGACATCGTCGGGCTGGGAGTGAGCGCCATCGGCCGCATCGGCGACACCTACGGCCAGAATGCGCGTGACCTCACCGGCTACTACGCCGCGCTGGACGCCGGCCGCCTGCCGATCGCGCGTGGCCTGCAGCTGGACGAGGACGACCTCATCCGCCGCGCGCTGATCGGCGAGCTGATGTGCCACGGCGAGGTCGACATGCGCCTGTTCGGCGCCCGCCACCGCCTGCTGTTCGACGAGTACTTCGCCGCCGAGCTGGCGCGCCTGCGCGTGCTGGCCGACGACGGACTGGTGACGCTGGACGGTCGCATGATCCGGGTGACCGCGCGCGGGCGGTTGTTGCTGCGTAGCATCGCCATGTGTTTCGATGCCTACCTGCATGCCGACGAAGCGCCACGCCGCTTCTCGCGCACGATCTGACCGACCTCACAAGGCGTTGCCGATGCGTTTGGAAAACCAGGCGGGCCGCCTGCCCGAGCCGCCCAGCCCGATCGCCGACGACGGCGACGAGGCCCACTTCTGCCGCACCTGTGCGTTTGCCGGCGCCTGCCAGGCGGTCGGCTACGGCAAGCCGGAGCTGCGCGAGCTGCATTGCCTGGTCGAGCACGTGGGACCGTTCCGCGCCGGCGAGCACGTGTTCCGCACCGGCAACCCGTTCCGCGCCATCTTCGCGGTGCGCTCGGGCACGGTGAAGACCAGCATGGTCGACAAGGAAGGCCGCGAGCAGGTGCTCGGCTTCTACCTGCCCGGCGAGGTGATCGGGCTCAACGCCATCTACCCCGAGCATTTCCCGTGCGATGCCATCGCACTGGAAACCTCCTACTTCTGCCGCTTCTCGTTCCCGGCGATGAGCGCGCTGGCCGCGCGCATGCCGGCGGTGCAGTCACACCTGTTCCGCCTGCTCAGCAAGGAGCTGGGTTCGGCCAGTCTGCTGGCCGGCGACCACAGCGCGGACGAGCGCATGGCCGCGTTCCTCACCGACCTCGGCCAGCGCTATGCGGCGCGCGGCTTTTCCGGCACGCAGTTCCAGCTGAGCATGTCGCGCGGCGACATCGCCAACTACCTGCGCCTGGCGGCCGAGACGGTCAGCCGCGTGCTCAGCCGCTTCCGCAACCAGGGGCTGATCGAGGTGGAAGGGCGGCAGCTGCTGATCCGCGATCCGGCCAGCCTGCGCCACGTCGGTCGCAGCCTGCTGCCGGACTGACGCGGCGCCGCAGCTTGCCCCGCACTCGCCGAGCAAAGCGGGGACGCTCCTGCGGCTGACGTCGCGCGGCGTCCCTGGCTTCCCCGGAGGGCCGCGCGGGGGACCACGCCTTGCGCCTGATCCATGTCACGGCCGTTCGGGCCGGCCGCTCCGACAATGGGGTCCTGCTGCAGCTCCGGGACCCCAAGGCATGCGTTCGACCGATTCCCCCGCCGCCTCCTCACTGGCCGCCCTGCTGGCTGCCGCGCCGCACCGGCCGCTGTTCCTCGCCGGTGCGCTGGCGGTCCTGACCAGCATGGCCTGGTGGGCGCTGGAGCTGGCCTCGCTGCGTTTCGGCTGGAGCGGCTGGCCGCAGCCGCCGGTGCCGCCGGGCTGGGCACACGCCATGCTCACCCAGTACGGCATGCTGCCGATGTTCATGTTCGGCTTCCTGCTGACCACCTTCCCGCGCTGGCTGAACCGGCCATCCATCCGGCCGCGTCGCTCCGTCACGGTGGCCGGTGCCGTGTTTGCCGGTTACCTGCTCTCGCACGTCGGGCTGCTGGGCATGCCCTGGGTGCTGCGCGTGGGCATCGCGCTGATGCTCGCCGGCTACCTGGTCGGCGTGGCGACACTGGCCGGCGTGTTGCATGCGGCCGGGCAAGGCAACCAGCACGCCTGGTCCTGCCTGGCCGCCCTGGGCCTGGGGATCCTCGGCCTGGGCGCCTTCCTCGGCTTCCTGTTCGGCGCGCCCGCAGCTAGCGCGCGCTTCGCGGTGAAACTGGGCACGTTCGGCCTGCTGGTGCCGGTGTACTTCTCGGTGGCGCACCGGATGGTCGCCTTCTTCAGCGGCAACGTCGTGCCGGGCTACGTGGTGCGTCGTCCGGCCTGGAGCCTGCCGTTGATGTGGCCGCTGCTGCTGGGGCATCTGGTGCTGGACCTTGCGCACGCGCAGGCCTGGCTGTGGACCGTCGATGCGCCGCTGGCCCTGCTGTTCGGCTGGCACGCGCTCGCCTGGCAGCCGTGGAAGGCGATGCGACCGGGCCTGCTGGCGGTGCTGCACCTGGCCTTCGCCTGGCTGCCGGTCGCGTTCGTGCTGTACGCGATGCAGAGCCTGTGCCTGTTCGCCGGGCGCGGCCCGGTGCTCGGCCTGGCGCCGCTGCACGTGCTGACCATCGGCTATTTCGGCTCGATGCTGGTGGCCATGGTCACCCGCGTCACCCAGGGCCACTCGGGCCGGCCGCTGCAGATGGGGGCGGTGCCCTGGGCGTGCTTCGCGCTGCTGCAGGGTGTGGTGCTGCTGCGCGTGTGGGCCGAGCTGGCGCGCGACAGCTACCTGTGGCTGGTGCTGGCCACGTGCGGCTGGCTGGTGGCATTCCTGCCCTGGGTGCTGCGCTCGGCCTGGATCTACCTGACCCCGCGCGTGGACGGTCGACCGGGCTAGCTGCCCGGCAGCGCACACGACGCCGACGCGCGCCTGTGGCAGGGTGCCGCAGACGGCCGGTTCCGGCAGTGGGCGTGACGCAGGTCAAGCGCGTCGCCGGCCCGGGACCTAGCCTGACGCCCGGGATCAAGGAGACACCCATGCCTCGAGTACTGCTGTCGACCGTGTTTGCCGCCGCCCTGCTGGCGCTGGCGGCTTGCTCGGACAAGCCCGACGCCGCCATGACCGGCCAGGCCACCGCCGTCGCCAACCCCGCGCCACTGGCCACGCCAACCGACTTCGGCCCGCCGCAGGGCGCGCCGATCCACGCGGTGCTCACCAGCCCGCCGAACGTGCCGCCGCCGATCCACCGCAACTACCCGGCCAAGGTCATCGTCGAGCTGGAGGTGATCGAGAAGGAGATGCCGATTTCCGAGGGCGTCACCTACACCTACTGGACCTTCGGCGGCACCGTGCCGGGCAGCTTCATCCGCGTGCGCCAGGGCGACACGGTGGAGTTCCACCTGAAGAACTCGCCCGACTCCAAGATGCCGCACAACATCGACCTGCACGGCGTCACCGGCCCGGGCGGCGGCGCGGCGTCGAGCTTCACCGCGCCGGGGCACGAGTCGCAGTTCACCTTCAAGGCGCTCAACGCCGGCATCTTCGTCTACCACTGCGCCACCGCGCCGGTCGGCATGCACATCGCCAACGGCATGTACGGGCTGATCCTGGTCGAGCCGCCGCAGGGCCTGCCCAGGGTCGATCACGAGTACTACGTGATGCAGGGCGACTTCTACACCACCGGCAAGTACCGCGAGAAAGGCCACCAGCCGTTCGACATGGACAAGGCGATCGACGAGCGCCCGACCTACGTGCTGTTCAACGGCCGCGAGGGCGCGCTGACCGGTGACCACGCGCTGACCGCCAGGACCAACCAGACGGTGCGCCTGTTCGTCGGCAACGGCGGCCCGAACCTGGTCTCCAGCTTCCACGTGATCGGCGAGATCTTCGACCGCGTGCAGCAGGAGGGCGGGCTGCATCCGCAGGAGAACGTGCAGACCACGCTGATCCCCGCCGGCGGCGCGGCGATCGTGGAGTTCCACACCGACGTGCCGGGCAGCTACGTGCTGGTCGACCACTCGATCTTCCGCGCCTTCAACAAGGGCGCGATGGGCATCCTGAAAGTCGACGGCCCGGAGAACAAGGCGATCTACTCGGGCAAGGAGGTCGACTCGGTGTACCTGGGTGACCGTGCCGAACCCAACCTCAAGGCCGTCAGCGCCGCGGCCAAGGCCGGCGCCGCCGGCACCCTCAGCCAGGCCGACCAGGTCGCCGCCGGCAGGCAGCTGTTCACCGGCACCTGCTCGGTCTGCCACCAGGCCAACGGGGAAGGCCTGCCGGGCGTGTTCCCGCCGCTGGCCAAGTCCGACCTGGTGGCGAAGCTGGCCAAGGAAGACAAGGACAAGCTGATCTCGATCCCGCTGCACGGGCTGACCGGCAAGGTCACCGTCAACGGCAAGGAATACGACTCGGTGATGCCGCCGATGACCCAGCTGACCGACGACGAGGTCGCCAACCTGCTCACCTACGTGCTCAACAGCTGGGGCAACCCGGGCGGGCAGGTGACCAAGGACGAGGTGGCCAGGGTCCGCGCCCAGCCGGCCGCGGCGCCCGCGGCGGAGCACTGAACGATGCGCCGGCGGCTCGCCCTGCTCCTGCTCGGCGTCTCGCTTGCCGGTCCGGCCGTCGCGGCGGACTACGCACCGCTGCCGGGCGGCCGCTTCGCCAGCGTGCTGCCGGCCGACGGCAAGACGGCGCCGGCGGTGCTCAGGCCCTTCCGCCTGCGCACCGAGCCGGTCACCAACGCCGAGTTCCTCGCCTTCGTTCAACGCCAGCCGCAATGGCGACGCGACCGCGTACCCAGCGTGTTCACCGACGGCCGCTACCTCGCCCAGTGGGCCGCACCGGACCGGCTCGGGCCAGCCGCGCTGCCGCGCCAGCCGGTGACGCAGGTGAGCTGGTTCGCCGCGCAGGCGTATTGCGAAAGCGAGCACGCGCGCCTGCCGACCTGGTACGAGTGGGAGTACGCCGCGGCCGCCGATGCCACCCGCGCCGACGCGCGCGGCGACCCGGCCTGGCGCGAGCGCGTGCTGGCCTGGTACGCGCGTCCCTCCAGCGACGCATTGCCGTCCGTCGGCGGCAAGCCGGACGTCCACGGCGTGCGCGACCTGAACGGGCTGGTGTGGGAGTGGGTCGAGGACTTCAACGCCATGATGACCAGCGCCGACAGCCGCGAGCAGGATGGCGCCGACAAGCTGAAGTTCTGCGGTGCCGGCGCGATCTCGATGGAACAGAAGGAGAACTACGCCACGCTGATGCGCGTCGCCATGCTTTCCTCGCTCAAGGCCACCGATACCACCGCCAACCTGGGCTTCCGCTGCGCCCGGCCGGAGTGATCCCGATGAAACGACTGCTGTCCCTGTTCGCCCTGCTGCTTGCCGGTGTCGCCCACGCGGCCTCGCCGCTGCCCTCCGATTCGCTCTACCAGCTGTCGGTACCGCTCACCGACCAGGACGGGCTCACCGCGCCATTCGCCGCGCACCGCGGTACGCCGCAGGTCGTGAGCATGTTCTACACCTCGTGCACGATGGTCTGCCCGATGATCATCGACACCATGAAGGCGACCCGCCGCGCCGCCGGCGAGCCCGCGAACCTGCACCTGCTGGCGGTGAGCTTCGATCCCGAACGCGACGACGTCGAGGCGCTGCGCCGCTACGCCGCCGTGCATAAACTCGACCTGCGCTGGTGGACGCTGTCGCGCACCCCGCCGCAGCACACCCGTTCGCTTGCCGCGCTGCTCGGCGTGCAGTACCGCCAGTTGCCCGGCGGCGACTTCAATCATTCCAGCGCGCTGCTGCTGCTGGACGGGGAGGGGCGCCTCGTGGCGCGCACCGGCATCATCGGTCGCACCGATCCGGACTTCGTGGCCGCCGTGCGCAAGGCGACGGCGAAGTAGCACGAAGGCCGCCCGGACGCTTGTCGCAAGATCCGGGCCTGCCGCGTGCGCACGGGCGCATGCGCGTGTGCCGCTTCCGCCACACCCATCGGCTGGTGCTGGCGTTGATGGTCGGCATCGTGTTCCTGGCCAGGACCATGTTCTACTTGCAGGTCTCATCCCCAGGAGGAAGCGTCATGTCACAGGTCAAGTTCAAGGGCGAACCGGTCGAGGTCACGGGCACGTTCCCGGCCAGGGGGGCGCAGGCGCCGGCATTCACGCTGGTCGACAAGAGCCTTGCCGACGTGGCGCTTGCCAGCTACACGGGCCAGCGCAAGGTGCTCAACATCTTCCCGAGCATCGATACCGGCGTGTGCGCCGCGTCGGTGCGCCGCTTCAACGAGCTGGCGGCCGGGCTCGCCAATACCGTGGTGCTGTGCATCTCGGCCGACCTGCCGTTCGCGCAGGCGCGCTTCTGCGGCGCCGAGGGGCTGGAGCGCGTGGTGACGCTCTCGACCATGCGTGGGCGCGAATTCCTGGCCGACTACGGCGTGGCGCTCGCCACCGGGCCGCTGGCCGGCGTGGCCGCGCGCGCGGTGGTGGTGCTGGATGCGGACAACCGGGTGCTGCACGCGCAGCTGGTTGACGAGCTGACCCACGAGCCCGATTACGACGCGGCGCTGGCCGCGCTGGGCTGAGCGCAGCTTCCATGCAGGAGCGCACGGGTGCGCTCCTGCCAAGCTTCGAGCGGACAGGATCCGGCACGCAATAGCGCGACCCGGTCGCGCGCGATCAACGCCTGACGGAAACGAGCGGCACGCCGATGCCGCGCGCGTCCGGGTTCAGTCCCAGCCCGTACTTCAGGCTGCGGCCGATACGCTCGGCGTACTCGACCATCTGCGCCGCGCCGGCCTCGTCCAGTTGCTCCGCGCAGGTGGCACGCCACAGACCCAGCCAGTGGTCGAAGTGCTCGGCGCGGACCGGCAGCGGGCGGTGCGCGGCCATCGGGTTGCCACGGTAGCTGGCCGCACCCAGCGCCACCGAGCACCAGAAGGTGGTGAGCAGGCGCTTGTGTCCGGGCCAGTCGTGCACCACGGCGTTGAACACCGGGCCGATCACCGGATCAGCGGCGACCTTGTCATAGAAACGATCGACCAGGCGGGCGATCGCAGGTTCGGTAAGCGTGGTATCGCGCATGTCTCTATCGGGTGGGGGCGTCGCCGCGGACGGGCCGCGGCGCCGCTGGATCATCGTACCGGGCGCGGCCGACGCGCCCTTCATCAGGGCCGTGTCGGGGAAAAGCAGGGGTTTCCTGGCCGGCTCCCGGGTGTTCGGGGGGAGCGGGATCGTCCGCCTCGCCGGCAGCCGGCCCGGGGGCGGGCTCGTCCTCCATCAGCGGCAGCACGGCCGGGCTGTCCAGGTCGTCGAACTGTTGGTGGTTGGCGGCCCAGAAGAACAGCGCTACCGCGATCAGCACGACCAGGCCGGTCACCGGGATCAGCACCAGCAGGATGTTCATGCGCGCAGTACCGGGGCGACCGGTGCGCGGCCCACCCGCAGGCCGTTGAGCACCACCACGAGTGAACTGGCCGACATGCCGATCGCGGCCAGCCAGGGCGGCACCAGGCCCGCCGCGGCGAAGGGCACCGCCAGCAGGTTGTAGGCCAGCGACCAGCGCCGGCCCTGCGCCACCACGCGGGCGAGCTGGCGGGCGACGCGGCGCGCCTCGAGCAGGCCGTCGAGGCGGCCGCGCGCGAGCAGCAGGCCGGCATGCGCCTGGGCCAGGTCGGTGCCGGAGGCGAGTGCCGCCGAGACGTCCGCGCCAGCCAGCGCCGGGGCGTCGTTGCTGCCATCACCGACCGCCAGCGTGACATGGCCCTGTGCACGTGCCGCCTTGAGCAGCGCGAGCTTGTCGGTGGGCGACTGGCGTCCGGCCCAGCGCGCGATGCCCAGTGCGCCGGCGACGGGGGCCACGCGGCCGCGGGTGTCGCCGCTGGCGAGCACGGTGACGATACCGTCGCCCCGCAACGCCTCCAGCGTGGCCGCGGCCTCGGCGCGCGGCGCTTCGCTGAGGTGGAAGGCGGCGAGCGGGCCATCCAGGTCGGCCAGCAGCAGCGTGCCGGCGGTCCCGGTCGGCGCGACGCGCCCGCTCGGGGCCAGCGCGAAATCGGGACGGCCCAGGCGCAGTGCGCGGCCGGCCACCTCGCCAGCGATGCCGGCCGAGGCGATGATCTTCAGCGCGTGGACCACCGGCGTGTCGCCCGGCCACGCGGCGGCCAGCGCCACCGCCAGCGGATGCGTGCTCTCGCGGGCCAGCGCCGCGGCCAGGCGCAATGCCTCGCGCGGGGCCAGGCCGTCGCGCAGCGGTTCGACCGCGTCGGCGTCGAGCCACGGCGTGGTCAGCGTGCCGGTCTTGTCGAACAGGGCGTAGTCCACGCGCGCCAGGATGTCGAGCGTGGCCGCTTCGGTCACCAGCACGCCGCGCCCGGCGAGTACGCCCAGCGCGCGGGTGAGTGCGGCCGGACGGGTCAGGGCGAAGGCACAGGGGCAGGCGACCACCAGCACGGCGACGGCGGCGTCGAAGGCACGCGCGCGGTCGAGCCACAGCCAGGCCAGCGCGGTAAGCGCGGTGAGCACCAGCACGCGCACCACGAAGCGGGTCGCTTCGCGGTCCGCGGCGTCATCGCCGGGACGTGCCGGGCGCGCGCGCCCGGCCAGCCGGCCCAGTCGCGCGGCGGTGGTGTCCTCCCCGCTGTGTTCCACGCGCAGTTCGGCCGGGCTGCCCAGCACCACGGCGCCGGCGACCAGTCGCTCGCCGCGCTGGCGCCGGCACGGGCGCGATTCGCCCGAGAGCAGCGCCTCGTCCACGTCGACCGCCTCGCTTTCCAGCACGCCGTCGGCCGGCACGGTGCCGCCTTCGGCGACGCGCACGCGGTCGCCCGGCAGGAGCTCCAGTGCCGGCACGGTTTCCAGGCTGCCGTCGGCGCGCCGGCGTTCGGCCAGCAGCGGGGTGGCGTCCTGCGCGGCCTCGCCGAGCGCCCCGCTGGCGTGGCGCGCGCGCAGCTCGACATGGCGCGCCGCCAGCAGCAGGACCACGAACATGCTGACCGAGTCGAAGTAGATCTCGCCCCGGCCCCGCAGCGTGCTCCACAAGCTGGCGCCGAAGGTCAGCAGCACCGCCAGCGACACGGTGAGATTGACGCCCAGCCGTCGCGTGCGCAGCTCGCGCCAGGCGCCGGCGAGGAACGGCTGCGCCGAGTAGGCGACGACCGGCGCGGTGGTGAGCAGGCTCAACCAGCGAAACAGGCCGCGCGTGGTGAAGTCGACGAAGTCGACCACGCCGATGTACATCACGAAGGCGTAGGTCATCACCTGCATCGCGCACATGCCGGCAACCAGCAGGCGCTTGAGGGCGTCGTTGGCCTCGCCGCTGCGCGCGTCGTCGATGTGCTCGCGACGCAGCGGCCGTGCGCTGCAACCTTCCGCACCGAACGCATCGAGCAGCTGCGGCAGCGCGAGGCGCTCGGGGTTCCACACGATCCGCACACGCTGCGCGCGGGCATCGATCGCCACGCGCACGACGCCGGGCAGGGCATGCAGGCGTTCGTCCAGGCGCAGCACCCGGCGCGGGTCGGCGAGGTCCTCCACGCGCAGCGCGATCTCCGCGCGGCCGTCGCGCCGGGGGCGGATCACCTGCGCGGCCAGGCGCGGGTGCTGCCAGGCCGCGTGCGCGCCGACGGCGTTCACGGCCGGTGACCGGAGGAGGACGCCGGTGCCGGTGCCGCCATGGCCCGCCCGGCTTTCGTGTCCGCGCCGGTCTCCTCGCCATGCATCGGCATGTCCAG
The DNA here is from genome assembly GCF_035695185.1 of Frateuria sp. Lineage (GTDB taxonomy): Bacteria > Pseudomonadota > Gammaproteobacteria > Xanthomonadales > Rhodanobacteraceae > Frateuria_A. The sequence goes on along the minus strand of NZ_DASSES010000128.1, from coordinate 2,670 downwards.
CAGGGTGTGCGGGTGGCGGGTCGTCTGCAGCGGCAGATCGGCGTGGCGCGAGCCCAGCACGATCATCCACACGCAGCCGGCCAGCGACGCGACGAGGATCGCCGCGCCCAGCCACAGCACCGGTTGCCGGTACCAGGCGCCGGCCCCGGCCGGCGCCGTCTCATCGGGAAGCTTGTGCTGCTGCATCGCCCTGGTGCGAGAGGTGGTAGACGTAGGCGGCCAGCACGCGCATCTGGTCCTCGGTCAAGCGCTTGCTCCACGCCGGCATGTGGCCCTGGCGGCCGCCGCCGATGGTGCGCACGATGTCCTCGTACTTGCCGCCGTGCAGCCAGATGTGGTCGGTCAGGTTGGGCGCCCCCAGTGCCGGATTGCCCTTGCCCTGAGGACCGTGGCAGGCCGCGCAGGTAGTGAACAGCGGCTTGCCGGCGGCGGCCTTCGCCGCGTCGTGCGGCGCGCCGGACAGGCTCAGCACGTAGTTGGCGAGGTTGTGCACGTTGTCCTCGCCCAGGCTCGCCCACGGCGGCATCAGGCCGCTGCGGCCGTCGTGGATGGAGGACAGGATGTCCTGGCCGCTGCCGCCGTAGAGCCAGTCGTCATCGATCAGGCTGGGCGCGCCGAGCTTGACGTTGCCGTAGGCGCCACGGCCGTGGCAGGCCGCGCAGTTGTCGACGAACAGGCGCTCGCCCATCTGCTGCGCGGCCGGGTCGTTGGCCAGCTGCTCGACCGGGTACTTGCGGAAGCGCTCGATCAGGTCGTCCAGCCTGGCGTTGTTGGCCGCCTCGGCCTTGGCCAGTTCGCCGTGCGCGGTCCAGCCGAGCACGCCCTTGTGACTGCCGAAGCCCGGGTAGAGCACCAGGTAGAACGCCCCGACGACGAACATCGCGCCGGACAGCAGCAGCCACCACAGCGGCAGCCGGCGCACGCCCTCGCGGATGGTGCCGTGCGCCCACACGTGGCCGCTGGTCTGGTCCGGCAGGGTCGGGATCTTGGCGCGCGGCGCCCACAGGAAAAGCAGGAACGTGATGCCGAAGTTCAGCACCACCAGGAACATCACCCACAACGACCAACCCGCGCTCACGGCTGTCCACCCTTGTCGTTTTCGTTCGCACCCGCGTGCGGCTTGTCCCGCACCGGCCCTTCCGGCTTGTCTTCCATGGGAAGTTCGCTCATCCGCTTGAAGGTGGACCGGTGGCGCTTGCGCCAGGCCCAGATCCAGATGCCGAGGAACACCAGCATCAGCAGCACCGTGACCACGCCGGTCAGGTGGCCCCAGAACGGGTCCATCATGGGATGGTTCATGGCGCACCTCCGTGCCCGGCCGGTACCGGCACCTGGCCGGCCGGCTCGTTCTGGATGCCCAGGCCCTGCAGGTAGGCGATCAGCGCATCCATCTCGGTCTTGCCGGCCAGCGCCTGCTTCGCGCTGGCGATGTCGGCGTCGGTATACGGGTCGCCCAGCTTGCGCAGCACACGCATGCGCGCCTGGATGTCCTCGGCGTTGATCTTGTTGTGCTCGAGCCAGTCGTACTGCGGCATGTTCGAGTCGGGCACCACCTGGCGCGGGTTCTCCAGGTGCAGCCGCTGCCACTGGTCGCTGTACTTGCCGCCGACGCGGGCCAGGTCCGGACCGGTGCGCTTGGAGCCCCACTGGAACGGGCGGTCGTAGACCGATTCCTGCGCTGTGGAGTAGTGGCCGTAGCGCTGGGTCTCCGCGCGCAGCGCGCGGATCATCTGCGAGTGGCACAGATAGCAGCCCTCGCGCACGTAGACGTCCTTGCCGGCCAGGCGCAGCGGGTCGTACGGCTTGACCCCCACCGGCGCCTTCACCGCATGGGCCTCCATGAACAGCGGGGTGATCTCGGCCAGGCCACCGATCGACACCATGACCGCGGTGAGGATGCCGAGCAGGGCGGCATTCTTCTCGATGATTTCAAAATGCTTGTAAGCCATCGCGAGGGCTCTTACCTGGAGGGTGCGGCCAGGGGTGGCCGCGTTTGGGCTTGCAGGACCGCTCGGCGTTCCCCACGCGGGAACCGGGCCGAAGCGGCGATCATGGACGGGCGCATCAGTTGATCGCCGGCAGCGGTTCGGGCACCTGGTGCGGGTCCGGCTCCGGAATCGGCACGGGGATCGGCTTGATCAGCCGCGCGCGGGCATCGGCCGCGGTGTACCACAGGTTCACGGCCATCAGCACCATGCCGGCCAGGATCACCACGCCGGCGAACCAGCGCGTCCAGTACGCCGGCTGGATCGCCAGCAGGCTGTCGATGAACGGGTAGGCAAGCGAACCATCCGGCAGGGTGGCGCGCCACATCAGGCCCTCGGTGACACCGGCGACCCACATCGACCCGACGTACAGCACCACCCCGAAAACATGCAGCCAGAAGTGCCACTCCATCAGCTTGCGCGAGTACATCGCCGGCTGGCCGAGCGCGCGCGGGGCCATCGCGTAGAGCGAGCCGATGGTGATCATCGCCACCCAGCCGAGCGCACCGTTGTGCACATGGGCGATGGTCCAGTCGGTGTAGTGCGAGAGCGAGTTGACGGTCTTGACCGCCATCATCGAGCCCTCGAAGGTGGAGCCGGCGTAGAACACCAGCGCCATCACCATGAACTTGGCGGCCGGGTCGGTCTTGAGCCTGGGCCAGGAGCCGTTGAAGGTCAGCAGGCC
>NZ_DASSES010000127.1:0-17670 GCF_035695185.1 Frateuria sp. | reverse complement strand
GGCGACACCGTGGTGGTCAACGTCAAGGTGAAGGAAGGCAACCGCGAGCGCGTGCAGGCCTTCGAGGGCATCGTCATCGCCAAGCGCAGCCGCGGCCTGCATTCGGCCTTCACCGTGCGCAAGATCTCGCACGGCACCGGCGTGGAGCGCGTGTTCCAGGCGCACAGCCCGGCGATCGATTCGGTGCAGGTCAAGCGCAAGGGCAAGGTGCGCGGCGCCAAGCTGTACTTCCTGCGTGGCCTCGAAGGCAAGGCCGCCCGCATCAAGGAAGACATCGCTGCCGTGTCGGCCGCCAAGGCTGCCGCCAAGGCCGCTGCTTCCGAGTAAGCTCGGGAAAAGCTGTCACGAAAGGCCCCGCGGAGCGATCCGCGGGGCCTTTTGCGTTCCATGAAGCCCATCGCCCGTGCGCGCGGTTGTCGATGGACCACTGCAGCGCGACCGCCATGCGCATGAAGGACGGTGTTGCTCCTCGGTTGCAGCGATCGAGCCCGAGCGCGCCCCTGCACGGCGCCAGGGCGGAAGGCTACATCAACCGTTGCGGCTCCTGCAGGAAGTTGCCCTGCACGAAGTCGACGCCGCAGGCGAACAGCAGCGAGGTGCTGGTCGCATCCTCGACCCACTCGGCCACGGTCAGGCGCTTCATCTCGTGGGCCTGCGCGCAGATCTCGCCGATCTTCTTCTGGTTCTCGGGGTGCTGCGGCAGCTGGTTCATGTAGGTGCGGTCGATCTTCAGGTAATCCGCGTCGATGTGGGCCAGCAGCTGGAACGAGTTCAGCCCCGAACCGAACTGTTCCAGGGCGAAGCGGCCACCCATCTTCTTCCAGCGGTTGATGAACTCCTGCGCCGGGCGCAGCAGCGTCACCACCTTGCTCTCGGTCATTTCAAGCACCAGCTGGCCCTGGCGTAGTGCAGCGCGTTTGAGCCGCTCCTCCAGCCATGGCAGGAAGGCGGCGTCCTGCATCGATTCGGCGGTGAGCTTGACGAAGAAGGTGGTGTGGATGCCCTGGCCGTCGCGCGTCTTGAGCATCTCGATGGCACGGTTGATCACCCAGCGATCGATCGCCGGGGTGAGCTGGTGCTTCTCGGCGATCGGCATGAAGAAGCCGGGCAATACCTCGCCCTGCGGACCGTTCATGCGCAGCAACACCTCGGAATACTCGCCTTCGGCGTCCTGCAGGCTGATCGTGTGCTGGTGGTAGAGGACGAAGCCGTCCTGGGTCAGCGCCTGCTTGAGCAGCCCCAACCAATAGCGCTCGCGCTCCTCCTCGGCCTTCTCGCGCGCGGCCGGATCGTGCAGCTCCATGCGCCCACCGCCCTGGCTCTGCGCATTGCGCAGGGCCTGGCTGGCCTGGTTTAACAGCAGCTCGGCGTTGGCGTTCTTCTCGCTCAGCAGGCTGCCGCCGATACTGGCAGTCACGGTGATGGAACGGGTGCCGGCATCGAAGATGTCCCTGGCGACGGCCTGCAGCAGCGCGTCTATCCACTGCTTGATCGCCTCGTCGCTGCGCGAGTCGAGCATCACGCCGATGGTGTGCTCGGACAGCAGGCCGGCGGTATCGGTCTCGCCGAGCAGGGCGCTGACGCGGCCGGCGAAGGCGGCCAGGAGTTCGTCCGCCTGGCCCAGCCCGATGCCGGCCACGATCGTCTGCCAGTTGTCCGGCTCGATCAGCAGCAGCGTCTGGCCCTTCTTGCGCTTGGCGGCGGCGGCGACCGCTTCGTCGATGGTCTCGAGGGTCCGGGCACGGTTGAACAGGCCGGTGACCGGATCGCGCTGCAATTGCTCGATGAGCGCCGGATCGACCTGCTGGCGCCGGAACACGATCTGCAGGCACGGCTCGCTCTCGAAGGTCGCGCTGGCGAACTCCACCGTCGCCTTGAACGTGCTGCCATCGGCGCGGCGCGCCTGCAGTTCCACCTGGTTGGCGGCCTTTTCCTTGCGCGAGTGGGCGCGCAGCAGGTTCTTGAACGTCTCCGCGTCGGCGGTGCCGATCATGTCCAGCACCGGCAGGCCCAGCAGGTCGTCGAAATCGTCGTAGCCGAAGGTTTCCAGGTAGGCGCGGTTGGCGCGCACGTGCATGCCCTCGTGGACGTAGGCGATGGCGTCGGTCGAGGAGTCCAGCAGGGCGTCGCAACGGCGCTCCGACTCGCGCAGCGCCGCCTCCAGCAGGCGTACCTGGCGGCGCGTATGCAGCGCATCGAACTCCCGCTGCAGCACCACGATCAACTGCTTGGGCTGGGTGCGCAGCGCGGTGCCGCGCACGCCGCCAGCGAACATTTCGGCCACGCTCTGGGTGTCGAGCTGGTTGACCAGTGCCACCAGCGCCACGTCGCGCCCATGCGCGTCCAGCAGATGGGCGACCTCGCGCAGCTCCATGCCGGCGGCCGGGTCGAACAGGACGATGTCCGGTTCGAGTTCGTCCAGCGCTGCCTGCACCTGGTCGGTCTGGGTCGCCCGTGCGGGTCGCACTGCGATGCCCGCATTGCGCAACAGACTGATGATCTGTTCGGCGTCCTCGACGGATTTCTCCACGAAGAGGATCTTGATGACGGAATCTCTTTTCATTGAGCCCTGGCGGCTGCCCCTGTCGGAGGGGTCGCTGGCGCCCCTCGCCGCGACCGGAAGGCGGGCGGCATCTGGCCGTCCATCCTTCGCCAGAGGTTTGTAACGGATTCCCCGAACGAGCGCCAGCGGCGAGCCTCATAAAGGCAACAGCCGCCTCATCCGGAAGCCCCCGGCGGCTGCCCTGGGGCGAAAGGCGGCCCTCCGCGTGCGGGCGGGTAGCTCAGGCGCGCGCCCTGTTACAGCGGACGCTTGGATGCATCCCCGGCAACCTCTCGCACCAGCCGGGGCACCAGGTAGCCGGGCAGGCGCCGGCGCATGCCCTCGACCAGTGCCAGGGCGCACGCGTCGTCCACTTCGAAATGGGCGGCGCCCTGCACGCGGTCGAGTTGGTGCAGGTAGTAGGGCAGTACGCCGGCGGCGAACAGCCGCTCGGACAGCGCTGCCAGGGTCCCGGCTTCGTCGTTGATCCCGCGCAGCAGCACCGACTGGTTGAGCAGGGTCGCCCCGGCCCGACGCAGTGCGGCGCAGGCGGCGTCGACGGCCGGGTCGAATTCGTTGGCATGGTTGGCGTGCAGCACGACGACCTTCTGCAGCGGCAGGGCCTCCAGCCAGGCCAGGAAGGGTGCGTCGATGCGCTCGGGGAGCACCACCGGCAGGCGGGTGTGGATGCGCAGGCGGGTCACCCGCGGCAGGTCGGCCAGGCCGCGACCGAGCTCCTCCAGCTTGGACGTGGCCAGCGCCAGCGGGTCGCCCCCGGAGAGGATCAGTTCGCTGATCGTGGGGTCCGCGCGCACATGGGCCAGTGCGTCCTTCCACTGACCTGCCGCGGCGATCTCCTCGCCGTAGGGAAAGTGACGGCGGAAGCAGTAGCGGCAGTTGATCGCACAGCTGCCGCTGGCGATCAGCAGGGCGCGACCTTGGTACTTGTGCAGCACGCCCTGCGCCTCGCGTGCGGCCAGGTCGCCCACCGCGTCGGCGACGAAGCCTGGCACCTGCTCCTGTTCGGCCAGTTGCGGCAACACCTGCAGCAGCAGCGGATCGCGCGGGTCGCCTGGGCGTATGCGTGCCACGAAGCCGCGTGGCACGCGCAGCGCGAAGCCGGCGTTGCCGGGGGGCAGGTGCTCGGCCAGATGCGCCAGCCCCACGGCGGCGAGCAGCTCGCCGGCATCGGTGAACGCCTCCCGCCACAGCTCGCGCCAGTCGGGCGTGGTCGGCGATAGGCGGGCGGTCGGGCTTGCGGTTATCATGGTGGGCCTTGAAGCGGGCCTTGCGCCCGTGCAAACCCCTATTTTAGCCGCCGGAAGGGCGGTGTTTACCTCTGGAGCAGAAGCGCATGGCGACCGCCGGTCTCAACGACGTCAAGAAGGGGATGAAGATCCTTCACAACAACGACCCGTGGGTCATCACCGACGCCGACTTCATCAAGCCCGGCAAGGGCCAGGCCTTCACCCGCATCTTCATCCGCAACCTCAAGACCGGCCGCACCACCGAGCAGACGATGAAGTCCAGCGATTCCTTCGAAGTCGCCGACGTCACCGATACCGACATGCAGTACCTGTACTCCGACGGCGAGTTCTGGCACTTCATGCAGCAGGAAACCTTCGAGCAGCACCAGGCCAGCAAGGCCGGCGTGGGCGATGCGGCCAAGTGGCTGAAGGGCGAGGAAGAGTGCGTGGTGACGCTCTTCAACGGCGAGATCATCACCGTGCAGCCGCCGAATTTCGTCGAGCTGAAGATCACCGAGACCGATCCGGGTGTCCGCGGCGACACCTCCGGCGGCGGCGGCAAGCCGGCCACGCTGGAAACCGGCGCCGTGGTGCGCGTGCCGCTGTTCGTGGGCACCGACGAGGTGATCAAGGTCGATACCCGCACAGGCGAGTACGTCAGCCGCGTCGGCAAGTAAGCGACGGCTGCAGCAAACGACGGCACGGCAGCGCAGGCGCCGTGCCGTTTTCGTTCCAACGCACACGAGACCGCCATGACCCCAGCCACCACCGAGATCGACCTCCTCATCGAAGCCCGCTGGGTCGTTCCCGTGGAACCCCACGCCGTGGTGCTGGACAACCATGCGGTGGCGATCGACCGTGGCGAGATCAGGGCGATCCTGCCAATCGCCCAGGCGCGAGGGGCCTATGCGCCGCGCGAGCGGGTCGAACTGGCCGAGCACGCGCTGATCCCGGGCCTGGTCAACAGCCACACGCACAACCCGATGACATTGTTGCGCGGACTCGCCGACGACCTGCCGCTGATGGCCTGGCTGCAGCAGCACATCTGGCCGGCCGAGGCCAAGGTGATCGGTCCGGAGTTCGTCCGCGACGGTGTCGAGCTGGCCGTGGCTGAGATGCTGCGCGGTGGCACCACCTGCGCCAACGAGAACTACTTCTTCCCCGACGTGATCGGCGCCACCTACCGGCAGCTGGGCTTCCGCGCCGTGGTCGGCCTGCCGGTGATCGAGTTCCCGACCGCCTGGGCCAGGAGCCAGGACGAGTATTTCGAGCGCGCCGGCGAGGTGCACGACAGCTTCCGCGGTGACGGGCTGGTCGGCACCGCGTTCGCCCCGCATGCGCCCTACACGGTTTCCGACGAAAGCTTCGAGCGCATCCGCGTGCTGGCCGACCAGCTGGACATCCCGGTCCATCTGCACCTGCACGAAACGGCGCACGAGGTCGAGGAGGAAAAGAAGAAGTCCGGCCTGCGCCCGTTCCAGCGCCTGCAGAAGCTGGGCCTGGTCAACGACCGGCTGATCGCGGTGCATATGACCCAGGTGACCGACGGCGAGATCGCCGCCTGCGCGGAGGCGGGCGTGTCGGTGGTGCATTGCCCCGAATCGAACCTCAAGCTCGCCTCCGGCTTCTGCCCGGCCGAAAAATTCCGCCGCGCCGGGGTCAACCTTGCCATCGGTACCGACGGCTGCGCCTCCAACAACGACCTGGACATGCTGGGCGAGCTGCGCACTGCGGCGATCCTGGCCAAGGCCGTCGCCGCCGACGCTGCCGCATTCGACGCCGCCTCGGCGTTGCGCTCGGCCACCCTCAACGGTGCGAAGGCCATCGGTCTGGAGGGCAGGATCGGCTCGATCGAGGTGGGCAAGCAGGCCGACCTCGCCGCCGTGCGGCTGAGCGATATCGAAACGCAGCCGCTGTTCCACGTCGCCTCGCAGCTGGCCTACGCGGCCGGGCGCCACCAGGTCACCGACGTGTGGATCGCTGGTCGGCGCAAGCTGGCCGCGCGTGAGCTGGTGGACCTGGATGCCGCGGCGATCCTGGCCAAGGCGCATGCCTGGCGCGAGCGCATCGCCGCTTTCTCCTGAGGAACCCGCATGAACCTCTACCTCGTCATGGTCATGCGCCGCCCGCAGTTCGACCCTGCGGTGGTGCCGGCCCACCAGGGTTTCCTGGACGAACTGCGCGCGGAGGGCCGCCTCGAGCGATCGGGCCCGTTCGGCGACAAGTCCGGCGGGGCCTACCTGCTGCACGCGGCTGACCTGGCCGAGGCGCAGGCGATCGCCTACCGCGACCCGACGCACGTCAGCGGCGGTTGGGATGTGACGGTGTACGAATGGCAGGCGCGCTAGCGTCCCGCCCCCGCAAGCAGGGCCTGCAAGGGCCTGCGCACGCAAGGACTGTCCCGATGACCGACACGACCGCCAATGTCAGCCCCGACGAGATCGCCCGCTTCGACAAGCTCGCCGCCCGCTGGTGGGATCCGGACGGCGAATCGCGGCCGCTGCATGACCTCAACCCCGTGCGTGCCGCCTACGTGGCCACGCGCGTGGATCTTCGCAACGCCAGGGTAGCCGACGTCGGCTGCGGCGGCGGCCTGCTCAGCGAGGCGCTGGCGCGCGATGGCGCCCGGGTCACCGGCATCGACCTCGGCGAAAAGGTCATCGAGGTGGCCAAACTGCACCTGTACGAGTCAGGGCTGGAGGTCGACTACCGCGTGCAGTCTTCCGCCGCGCTCGCGGCCAGTGAACCGGCGGTTTTCGACGCCGTCTGCTGCATGGAACTGATCGAGCACGTGCCGGACCCCCTGGCGCTGGTGAACGATCTGGCCGCGCTGCTCAAGCCGGGCGCGCGCCTGTTCATGTCCACCCTCAACCGCACGCCGGCCGCGTTCGGCGCGGCGATCCTCGGCGCCGAATACGTGATGCGGCTGTTGCCGCGCGGTACCCACCACTACGCGCAGTTCCTCAAGCCCTCCGAACTCGGCCGCCTGGTGCGTCAGGCCGGCTTGGAGCTGGAGGACGTCTCCGGCCTGGCTTACAACCCGATCACGCGCAAGGCGTCGTTGAGCCGCTTTACCGCGGTCAACTACCTGCTGTGCGCGCGCAAGCCGGCATGAAGCCGTTCCCGCCCCGCCTCGACGGCGTCCTGTTCGACCTCGACGGTACCCTGCTCGACAGTGCCCCGGATCTCTATACGGCGCTCAAGCGCCAGTGCGAGGAGGAGGGGGCGCCGGCGCCGCCCTACGCGCCGGTGCGCGAGGTGGTTTCGCGCGGCGCGCGGGCGGTGCTGCGCTGCGCCTTCGGCCATCTGGGGGAGCCCGCCGTGGAAGCGCGCGTGGAGCGCTACCTGGCCCTGTACGGGGAAGTGATGGGCCAGGCCACGGCCCCTTTCGAGGGCATCGAGCCCCTGCTGGCCCAACTCGAGGCCGCCGGCGTGCGCTGGGGCATCGTCACCAACAAGGCCGGGTTCCTCACCGACGAACTGCTGCGGCGGATCGGCTGGGACGCCCGCGCCGCGGCGGTGGTCAGCGGCGATACCCTGCCGGTGAAAAAGCCCGATCCGGCGCCGGTGCACCTTGCCTGCGAACGCGCGCGGATCGACCCGGCGTACAGCCTGTTCGTCGGTGACGACCGCCGTGACGTCATGGCGGGGGCCGCGGCCGGCTTGTACACGGTTGCCGTGGGCTGGGGCTATCTCGATGGCGGCGACCCGCGGGATTGGAGCGCCGACGCCGTGCTCGACACGCCGGCCCAGTTCGCCCAATGGCTGCGCCTCGGCCAGGTGCCCGCCTGATGGACGCCGGCCACGACGCCCTGCAGAGCTACGTGGACAAGTGGCTTGCCGCGCAGCCGGCCCAGCGCGTGGGCCTGGCCTTCGTGGATCCCGCGCGTCACGGCGGACACATCGCGCTGGCCGCGCTGGAGCAGGAGCTGCTGGCCGCGGCCTACGGCATCCGTGAGCCGCACGTGGCCGCCACCAAGCTCAACTGGTGGGCGGAGGAGCTGGCCGCAGCGGCGCAGACCGGCGGTCGCCATCCCCTGACCCAGGTGCTGTTCGCCGACGAACGCGCCACCCGTATCGACAACGAGCGCTGGCTGGCGCCAGTGCTGGCGGCGATGGCCCAGCTGGAAGAGGGCACTGCGGCCGACTTCGGCGCACAACTGGTGGCCGCCTCGCAGTTGCACGGTGCGCTGGCTGCGCTGGAAACCGCCTGGTGGTTCGGCGGGAGCGCGCCGATCGACCGCGCCGCACGGGTCGCGACGCTCGCGCACCTGCTGCATGCGCTGCGTCGGCTGGATGACGATGCCGAGCGCGACCGTCTGCCGCTGCCGATGACCGCGCTCGCCCGCCACGGGCTGAGCCGCGACCAGCTGCGCCATGCCGGTGCCGCGCGCAATGCTGCCGTGCGCGACCAGCTGGACCGGATCACCACCGCCTGGCGCGACGCGGCAGGGATGGCCGGTCCGCTCAGCGTCTTTCGTGCCATCGAAGCGCGCGAGGGCGAGCGCCTGGCGCAGCGCGCGGCCGCTGCCGCCGAGCCGCTGCAGGCCCTGCAACGGGCGCGCCCGTCCGGTGGCCTGGCCACGACCCTGGCCGCCTGGCAGGCCGCGCGACGCTGGCGCCGCGGAGGCATCGGCTGACCCAACCGTGGCCGGGCGGCGCCAGACCCGCGACACAGTGTTTCCGCAGCCTGCCTGTTGCCCCGGCGCGCGCTGCCCCAAAATAGAACACCGCACGGCGCGACCGCCTGCCGCGAGGACATCCCGATGCACAGCCACGAAAACACCGCCCGCCTGATGCCCGACGTTGCCGGACAGGCGCAGCCGCATCTGGCCGGCGCGCTGGACTGGGTCGGCATGGACGGCATCGAGGTCCCGGTGCGTTTCGATGCCGGCGACGGCAGCCCCGAGCGCGCCAGCGCGCAGGTCGGTGCGTTCGTGAATCTGACGCGACCGGACAAGCGTGGCATCCACATGTCGCGCCTCTACCTGCTGGTCGACAGGCATCTCTCCGCCCAGCCGCTCGACGCGGCGATGATCGAGGCGCTGCTGCGGGCCTTCCTCGAGTCGCACAAGGACCTGGCCGATCGCGCCCGCATCAGCATCCGCTTCGACCACCTGCTGCGCCGTCCCGCCTTGCGCAGCGGCAACAGCGGCTGGCGCGCCTACCCGGTGTCGATCGAGGCGAGCCTGGGCGCAGACGGCTTCCGGCTCGAGTTGGGCACCGAGGTCGTCTATTCCTCGACATGCCCGGCGTCGGCGGCGCTGTCGCGGCAGCTGATCCAGGAACAGTTCGCGCGTGACTTCGATGCCGGCAAGCCGGTCGACCATGCCGCCGTGATGGCCTGGCTGGGCAGCGAGCAGGGCATCGTCGCCACGCCGCACGCGCAGCGCAGCGTGGCGCGGCTGCTGGTGCGGCTGGCCGATGGCGTCGGTTTCAACCTGGTCTCGACACTCGACCGAGTGGAGCAGGCACTCGGCACGCCCGTGCAGACGGCGGTCAAGCGAGAGGACGAGCAGGCCTTCGCGCTGGCCAACGGCGGCAACCTGATGTTCTGCGAGGATGCCGCGCGGCGCATCCAGAAGGCGCTTGACGCCGATCCGCGCATCGCGGACTTCCACGTCCGCCTGGAACACCAGGAAAGCCTGCACCCCCACGATGCGGTGGCCTACGCCAGCAAGGGCGTGCCCGGCGGCTACGGTTCCGCCGCCTGAGCATCCGTCCAGGGAACCGGGCCCCTCGCTCGTCCATGCCGGGGAGCGGGAGCCACCAGGCTCAGCGATCGAACGACAAGCGCTCGCCGCGCACGGCATCGTCCACGCGGCGGCCATCCCATACGCGCTGCCCGTTGACGAACGTGGCGGCGATCGAGCTGGAGAAGGTGGTGCCCTCGAACGGCGACCAGCCGCATTTGGAGAGCACGTCCTCACGCCGCACCGTGTGCGGCTTGCGCGGGTCGACCAGCACCAGGTCGGCCGCATAGCCCTCGCGCAGGTAGCCGCGATCCCTGACGTCGAACAGCGTGGCTGGCGCATGCGTGACCGCCTCGACCACCCGTTCCAGCGTGAGTTTGCCCTCGAACACGCGCTCCAGCGCCGCCTGCAGCGCGAACTGCACCAGCGGCAGGCCGGACGGCGCCTTGTCGTAGAGGTTTTCCTTCTCCGCCAGCAGGTGCGGGGCGTGATCGGTGGCCAGTACGTCCAGGCGGCCCTCGGCAAGGGCGCGGGTGATCGCCTCGCGATCGGCAGCGGTCTTGATCGCCGGGTTGCACTTGATCAGGAAGCCCAGCCGCTCGTAATCGGCCGCGTCGAAGTGCAGGAAATGGACGCAGGTCTCGGCGGTGATCTTTTTCCCCTTCAGCGGGCCGGGTTCGAAGAGCGCCAGCTCGTCCGCGGTGGAAATGTGCAGCACGTGCAGGCGGGTGCCGTGCTTCCTCGCCAGCGAAATCGCCAGCCGGGTCGACTTGATGCAGGCCTCGCGCGAGCGGATCAGCGGATGCTCGCGCGCCGGGATCGCCTCGCCGTATTTCTGGTGCGCGAGGGCCAGGTTGGCGTCGATCATCGGCGTGTCTTCGCAGTGCGTGATGATCGGCGTGGGGCAGTCGCGGAAGATCCCGTCCAGCGTTTCAGGGTCGTCCACCAGCATGTTGCCGGTGGAGGCACCCATGAACACCTTCACCCCCGGCGCGGCCTTGGGGTCGAGGGCGCGGATCGCCTCCAGGTTGTCGTTGCTCGCGCCCATGTAATACGCGTAGTTGACCGCGGAGGTTTCCGCGGCGCGCGCGTACTTGGCTTCCAGCGTGTCGCGGTCCAGCGCCGGTGGCTTGGTGTTGGGCATCTCCATGAAGCTGGTGATGCCGCCGGCGGCGCAGGCACGCGACTCGTGCCAGGTGTCCGCCTTGTGGGTGAGGCCCGGCTCGCGGAAATGCACCTGGTCGTCGATCATGCCGGGTAGCAGCCACAGACCGGCCGCGTCGATCACCTGTTCGCCCGGCCGCGCGTCCAGGTCGCCGGCGATGCCCTCGATGCGCCCGCCCTTGATGCGCAGGTCGGCGTGGAAGCGGCGGCCTTCGTTGACCAGTTCGGCGTTCTTGATCAGCCAGTCAGTGGACATCAGGGTTCTCCGTGGGGCGGCAACGGTTGAAGTGGAAATGTTCCGGCACCGGGTCTTCACCGCCGGTACACAGGGGTTGGCAGCGCAGGATGCGCCACAGCGCCAGCGCGCTGCCACGCAACGGACCGAAGCGTACGATGGCAATCCGTGCATAATCGGAACAGCTGGGGTGGAAGCGGCAACGCTGCCCCAGCAGGGGGCTCAGCAAGCGTTTGTAGGCGCCGAGCAGGAGGAGCAGGAATCGGGTCACTTCGTTCACGCAGCCCAAACGGCTCGCGGCATGTAGTGCCCTCCAGTATTCCAGATGCCTGTTGATGGTGTAAGACGCATGGGCTATAACACCCGGCCGCCACGGCCAAAACGGTGAAGGGATATGGCGAAAACGACGCGTAGTTCGACCGCCGCCAAGGCGCAGAAAGGGAAGGCTGCGGGCAAGGCGAAAGAAGCCAAGACCGGCAGCAAGCCCAGGGTCGCCGCTGCCAGCGCCCGGGCCGGCAAGAGCGCCGCCGCGAAGAAGGCCACGCCCGCCCGCAAGCCGGTCGCCAAGCAGGCCTCGGCGAAGAAGCCCGTTGCGCGCAAGCCAGTCACCGGCAAGGCGGCTGCTAAGACGGTGGCCAGGCCGGCCAGCAAGTCCGTGGCAAAGAAGACCCCGGCCAAAAAGGCACCCTCCAAAAAGGCGGCTGCCAGCAAGAGCGCCGCACGCAAGCCGGTGCCGGCAGTGAAGAAGGCCGCGCCCGCCAAGGCCAGGCCGCAGCCGAAGCCCGCGGCCAGGAAGGCCGCCAAGCCGCAACCGAAGGCAGCACCGAAGAAGGCGGCGAAGCCGGCACCCAAGGCTGCCGCGAAAAAGGCGGCTCCGAGCAAGCCGGCGGTGAAGCCTGCCGCGAAGGCGTCCCGGCCCGCACCCCAGCCGTACAAGGTCGTCAGCAAGCCCTCGCCGGCGCGGCCCGCGGCACCGCCGGTCGCGGTCAAGCAAACATCTCCATCACCCGCCGTTGCGCCCATGAAGGGCAAAGTGGCGAGTGCCGTCGCCATGGTGTCCCCGCGCGTGGCCACAGCCACCGCCCGCCATACCCCACCCAAAAAGCAGAAGACCCCGCAGTCCTCAATGAATAATTCCGCTACAACTCTCGACAATGGCGTGACCCGCGAGGATGGCCGTTACGCCCTGCCTTCCACCAGCAACATCGACCTGCCGCCGGGTTACCGTCCCTCGAACGACGAGGAGTACATGAACCCCCGGCACCTCGCCTACTTCCGCAACAAGCTGCGGGACTGGCGCGATCAGCTGGTGGAGGAGTCCCGTCAGACGATGGAGAACCTGCGTGACGAGGTTCGCGACGTCGGCGACGAGGCCGAGCGTGCCACGCGCGAGACCGAAAACTCGCTCGAGCTTCGCACCCGCGACCGTTATCGCAAGCTGATCTCCAAGATCGACAAGGCGCTGCGCCGGATCGAGGAAGGCCGCTACGGCTACTGCGAGGAGACCGACGAGGAAATCGGCCTGGAGCGCCTGGACGCCCGCCCGATCGCCACGCTGTCGCTCGATGCGCAGGAGCGTCGCGAGCATCTGCAGAAGCAGATGGGCGACTGACGGTCTCGGTCCTTGACTGCAGAGCGAGGCCCCGCGACATGCGGGGCCTTGTTTTTTGGGCCGACGGAATTCATGCAAGGCCGCACCGTCGCGACCGCCGGGGCTCCCGGTTCACGCAGGGCTGCGTCCCTGCAGGAGACCAGCCTCAGGCCAGTGCTTGCGCCGCGTAGCCCTTGAGCCTGGCCAGCATCGCGGCCAGGCCGTTGGAGCGCGTCGGAGAAAGGTGTTTGGCCAGGCCGATCGACTGCACGAACTGCGGCTCGGTGGCGAGGATCTCGGCCGCCGACCGGTCCGAGTACACGCGCAGCACCAGTGCGATCAGCCCGGAAACGATCGCCGAATCGCTGGTTGCGGCGAAGTGCATCTTCGTCGCGTCGCCGCTGGGCACCAGCCACACCATCGACTGGCAGCCGTGCACGCGGTGCTCCTCGGTCCTGCATTCGTCGGGGAAAGGCGGCAACTGCTTGCCGAGGTCGATCAGGTACTGGTAGCGCTCGGACCAGTCACCGAAGAAAGCGAACTCCTCGGCAATGTCCTGCTGCACCTGTGCGGCGCTGGGTGTGGTCGTGTTCATGGCGACATTATCGCGCGACCGGCCGGTGGTGGGCTGAAGCCCACCCTACGCAGGTCCGTTCTTCTGGACGCTCCAGCGCGTGCCCTGGGCGCCGTCCTCGATCGCCACGCCCATGGCCGAGAGTTCGTCGCGAATCGCGTCGGCCCGGGTGAAATCGCGGGCGGCGCGGGCGGCGCGGCGCTCTTCCAGCAAGGCTTCGATGCGCGCTTCGTCGATGCCGTCGTCGCCCCGCCGGAACCATGCCTCCGGATCCTGCTGCAGCAGGCCAAGCAGTGCGCCGCCACCAAGCAGGGCAGCCTTGGTCCCGGCGTTGCCGCCCTGGCGCGCGGCGTCGGCAAGCAGCGCCAATTCGGCGAGCGCCTGCGGCGTGTTGAGGTCATCGCAAAGTGCCGCCTCCACCCCCGCGGGGACTGGCAGGTCTCCCTCGACGGGCACCTGCGCAAGATCGCGCAGCACGCGGTACCAGCCATCCAGCGTGCTCACCGCCTGTGCCAGCGCCGCGTCCGACCAGTCCAGTGGCTGCCGGTAATGGCCGCGCAGCAGCAGCAGGCGCAGGGCTTCGGGCGGATGGTGCTTGAGCAGTTCGTGCACCAGCAGCACGTTGCCGAGCGACTTGGACATCTTGCGCCCGTCGAAGGTGAGCATGCCGTTGTGCAGCCACCAGCGCGCGAACACGTCGCCGCCGTGCGCGCAGGTGGACTGGGCGATCTCGTTTTCGTGGTGCGGGAAGGTGAGGTCCACCCCGCCGGCATGGATGTCGATGGTCCGGCCAAGGTGCGCCGCGCTCATCGCCGAGCACTCGATGTGCCAGCCCGGGCGGCCGCGGCCCCAGGGGCTGTCCCAGCCTGGCAGTTCCGGCGTGGAAGGCTTCCACAGCACGAAATCGGTCGGGTTCTTCTTGTACGGCGCCACTTCCACGCGCGCGCCGGCGATCAGTTCGTCGGTATCGCGTCCGGACAGCTGGCCGTAGGCCGGATAGGTGCCCACGTCGAACAGCACGTGCCCCTCGGCCGCATAGGCGTGGCCGCCGGCGATCAGCGCTTCGATCATGGCGATGATCTCGCCGATGTGCGCCGTCGCATGGGGCTCGAGGTCCGGCGGGGCGATGCCCAGCGCGGCCATGTCCTCGCGGTAGGCAGCCGTGAAGCGGTCGGTGATCGTGCCGATGGGCGTGCCCTGGGCCTGTGCCGCGGCGTTGATCTTGTCGTCCACGTCGGTGATGTTGCGGGCATAGACCACGCGCGGGTAATGCCGCCGCAACAGCCGCACCAGCACGTCGAACACCACCGGACCGCGCGCGTTGCCGATATGCACGTAGTTGTAGACCGTGGGCCCGCACAGGTACATCGTCACTCGCTCGGGATCGAGCGGCGCGAAGGGTTCGGTGCGGCGGGTGAGGCTGTTGTAGAGCGTGATCGGCATGGGGCGTGTCGGTGGCGCGGCCAAGCCGCGCATCTTAGCAGGCCGAGCTCGTGTCCCCTCTGCGCCGGGCAGAGCTGGGCGGGGCGTGCGCAGGATTCCGATGATCCGGCCGGGAGCCGACGGCAGCTGAACGCCCCGCGCACCGCCAGTCATCCCCCGGGCGCTCTAAGCGTTGATTCAGCGTGAATTTGCTGCAATGACAATCGCGCAGAAGCGCTTTCGGACCATGCTGGAGGGTCCCATGAACAAGATGTTGCTACCTGTCCTTGCGCTCGTCCTCGCCACCGGCGCCTTGCACGCGCAGGACGGGCGTTATGCCGAGGGCGACGATGCCAACACCCACTATGGCTGGGCCGACGTGCTGCGGGTCGATCCGGTCTATGGCGTCGCCCGTACCGAAGTGCCACGCCAGGAGTGTTACGACGAGCCCGTGGTCCGTCGCGAAGGCGGCAACACGACCGGGGGCACCGTGCTTGGCGCCGTGATCGGTGGCGTGCTCGGCAACACCATCGGCAAGGGCGACGGCCGCAAGGCGGCCACGGTCGCCGGCGCAGTAGCCGGCGGCGCGGTCGGCCACGGCGTGGCCCGCCGTGGCGAGCGTGAGTACGACGACACCGTCACCCGCTGCCGGGAGGTCAGTTCGGTGAGCGAACAGCGTCGCCTGATGGGCTATGACGTCGAGTACCGTTACCACGGCGACGTCTATGTCTCGCGTCTGAACTACGATCCGGGCGAGCGGCTGAGGGTGCGCGTGAGCGTCGCTCCGGCCGAGTAAATGGCCTGCCGTCCGAAACCGCCGCCTCCGGGCGGCGGTTTTCCGTTTGGACGTCCGCACCCGAATGGACGTCCGAAATAGTTGTTGCGCCGCCACACGAATGCCGGCATGATGCCGGTTCCCTGCCCGGAAACCCCATGTCCGCAGCCGTCTACACCGCCACCGTCCTCACCAGCGCCCGCATGGCCGCTGGCATGACCTCGCGTGCGCGCCGACCGCTGGTCCGACATTCGGCCGGGTAGGCTGTCGCTGCACGCGCACAAGGCGCAACGACGAACGAACCCGGCCACCGCGCCGGGTTTTTGTTGCATGGAACTCGCCGCGGTCACCCCAAGACCTACTTCACGCGAGCCCCTCCATGGCCCTTCGACATTTCCTCACCACCCAAGACTATAGCCGCGCCGAGATCGACGCCCTGCTGGAGCAGGCCGCCGCGTTCAAGCGCTCGCCGCGCGGGCAGCAGCTGGCCGGCAAGTCCATCGCGCTGCTGTTCTTCAACCCCTCCATGCGCACGCGCACCAGCTTCGAGCTGGGCGCGTTCCACCTCGGCGGGCACGCGGTCGTGCTGTCGCCCGGCAAGGACGCCTGGCCGATCGAATTCGAGGTCGGCGCCGTGATGGACGGCGAGGCCGAGGAGCACATCGCCGAAGTGGCGCGCGTACTCAGTCGCTACGTCGACCTGATCGCCGTGCGCGCCTTTCCCAAGTTCCAGGACTGGTCGGTCGATCGCGAGGACCGCGTCATCAAGGCCTTCGCCCGTTACGCCACCGTGCCGGTGATCAAAATGGAGACGATCACCCATCCCTGCCAGGAGCTGGCGCACGCGCTGGCGCTGAAGGAGCACCTCGGTGACCTGCAGAACAGGAAATACGTACTGACCTGGACCTACCACCCCAAGCCGCTGAACACAGCGGTGGCCAACTCGGCGCTGTTGATCGCGACCAAGCTCGGCATGGACGTGACGCTGCTGTGCCCGACGCCCGAATACGTGCTGGACGAGCGCTACATGGAAGCCGGCCGGCAAAACGCGGCGCAGAACGGCGGATCGCTGAAGGTCAGCCACGACATCGAGGAGGCCTACCGCGGCGCCCATGTGGTCTACGCCAAGAGCTGGGGCGCGCTGCCGTACTTCGGCCGCTGGGAGCAGGAAAAGCCGATCCGCGAGGCACACCGGCACTTCATGGTGGACGAAGCCAAGATGGCGCTGACCGACCATGGCCTCTTCAGTCACTGCCTACCGCTGCGCCGCAACGTCAAGGCCACCGATGGCGTGATGGACGCGCCCTATTGCATCGCCATCGACGAGGCGGAAAACCGCCTGCACGTGCAGAAGGCCGTGATGGCCTCGCTGCTCGCTTCCTGACCGCCCGCCCCGACCGAGACAACCCATGAGCCAGCAAGACATCGTCCTCGCCTTTTCCGGCGGCCTCGACACCAGCTTCTGCGTGCCCTACCTCAAGGAACAGGGCTGGAACGTGCATACCGTGTTCGCCGACACCGGCGGCGTCGACGCGGAGGAGCGTGCCTTCATCGAAAACCGCGCGCAGGAGCTGGGCGTCGCCAGCCATCGCACCGTCGACGGCGGCCCGGCGATCTGGGACGGCTTCGTCAAGCCGTTCGTGTGGGCGGGCGAGGGCTACCAGGGCCAGTACCCGCTGCTGGTCTCGGACCGCTACCTGATCGTGGAGGCCGCGCTCAAGCGTTGCGCGGAGTTGGGCACGAACGCCATCGCGCACGGCTGCACCGGCATGGGCAACGACCAGGTGCGCTTCGACCTGGCGGTCAAGGCGCTGGGCGACTACCGCATCGTCGCGCCGATCCGGGAGATCCAGAAGCAGCACACGCAGACCCGTGCCTACGAGCAGAAGTACCTGGAGGAACGCGGCTTCGGCGTGCGCGCCAAGCAGCAGGCCTACACCATCAACGAGAACCTGCTGGGCGTGACCATGTCCGGGGGCGAGATCGACAGGTGGCAGGCGCCGGGCGAGGGCGCGCGCGGCTGGTGCAAGCCGCGCGCCGAATGGCCGTCCGAACCGCTGGTGGTGAAGCTCGGCTTCGAGCACGGCGAGGCGGTGAGCCTGGATGGCGAGCGCCTGCCGGGACATCAGCTGCTGGCGAAGCTCAATGCGCTGTTCGCCCGCTATGGCGTGGGCCGCGGCATGTACACCGGCGATACCACCATCGGCCTGAAGGGCCGCATCGTGTTCGAGGCGCCTGGCCTCGTCGCGCTCCTCGCCGCACACCGTGCCCTCGAGGAAGCGGTGCTTTCCAAGCAGCAAAACCGCTTCAAGCCGGAGGTGGCGCGCAAGTGGGTGGAGGTGGTCTACGAGGGCTTCTTCCACGATCCGCTGAAGACCGACCTGGAAGCCTTCCTCGCGTCCAGCCAGGCCACCGTCAATGGCGTCG
>NZ_DASSES010000126.1:0-22480 GCF_035695185.1 Frateuria sp. | reverse complement strand
CAGCAAGGGCGACCACGGCATGACCGCCTTCGGCCGCCGGGTGGTCGCGCGCGCCAACGCGCTGGGCATGATGGTCGACATCTCGCACGCCTCCGACGCCTGCGTGCGCGATGCGCTGGCGGTGTCCAAGGCGCCGCTGCTGGCCTCGCACTCCGGTGCGCGCGCCGTGCTCGACCACCCGCGCAATTTGCCCGACGACCTGCTGCGCGCCATCGCGGCCAAGGGCGGCGTGATCCAGGCGGTGGCCTACAAGGAGTTCCTCAAGAAGGACCCGGGCCGCGAGGGCGCCGAGAAGAAGCTGCAGGCCGAAGTCGCGCACGCGGCGGGCGACAAGGAATACGACAGCGACAAGCACGACTACCTGCCGGCGATGGCCGCGGGCATGGCGAAGATCCAGCAGCAGTTCCCGCTGCCCACGGTCGAGGACTACGTCAGGCAGATCCGCCACATCGCCGACGTCGCCGGCATCGACCACGTCGGGATCGCCTCGGACTTCGACGGCGGCGGCGGCATCACCGGCTGGAAGGACGCCAGCGAGACGCGCAACGTCACCGCCGCGCTGCGCCGCGCCGGCTTCAGCGACGCCGACATCGCCAGGATCTGGGGCGGCAACCTGCTGCGCCTGTGGCGCGAGGTGGAGCGCGATGCGCGGCATTGAGCGGGAGCCGTCCGCTTACCATGACCGGCGCCCGATGATCGGCAGGAAGCGCTTTCGGGCCGCCGCACTGTGCCTTCCGCTCCTGCTCGCCGCGTTCGGCGCCGAGGCGCGGCCGGCGGACACAACCTACGACCCCATCGTCGATGCCGTCGTCGCGCGCTACCACCTCCCCGGCATCGCCGTCGGCGTGATCGAGAACGGCCAGGTCGTCTACACCGCCACCCGCGGCGAGACCGTGGCCGGCTCGGGCCAGCCGATCACGCCCGAAACACTGTTCAAGATCGCCTCCAACTCCAAGGCGATGACCACCGCGCTGCTCGGCCGGCTGGTCGATCAGGGCAAGCTCGCCTGGGACGACCCGGTCACGAAATACCTGCCGGACTTCCGCATGGCCGACCCGTGGGTCACCAAGAACATGCGCGTGGCCGACCTGCTCACCCATTCCAGCGGGCTGCCCGAAGGCGGCGGCGACCTGATGCTGTGGCCCGAGCCCAACGCCTTCACCCGCCAGGACATCATCCACGCGCTGCGCTACATCCAGCCCGGCTACAGCTTCCGCTCGCAGTACCAGTACGACAACCTGCTCTACGTGGTCGCCGGCGAAGTGGCCGCGGCCGCCGGCGGTGCGCCCTACGAGACGCTGATGCATCGCGAGGTGTTCGCGCCGCTGGGCCTTTCACGTTGCCAGGTCGGCACCTGGAGCCGCGACGCCGTCGGCAACGTCGCCCAGCCGCACTACCATAAGGATGGCCGCAACCTCGCCATGCGCCAGGACGGCCCGACCATTCCCGCGATCACCTCCGACCCGGCCGGCGGCATCCGCTGCGATCTCACCGACATGCTGGGCTGGGCCAGGAACTGGCTCGCGCCCACGCCGGCGCAGCTGGACTGGCTCTCCGCCACCCAGCGCCGGGTGCTGCAATCGCCGCACATGCTGATCCCGATCTCCGACCAGCGCCGCGCCTGGGATCACTCCCACGTGATGGCCTACGGCTATGGCTGGCGCATGGCCGACGTCGACGGGCAATGGATGGTCTGGCACACCGGCACGCTGGGCGGCATGTACTCGATGCTGGCGCTGCTGCCGGATCGCCGCAGCGGCTTCGTGTTCATGATCAACGGCGAGGCAGAGGACGCGCGCACCGTGCTGGGCGAGGTGCTGACCAAGCACTTCACCGCGCCCGGCGACGGCCGCGGCGTGGCCTGGTACGCCGATGCGCTCGACGACGAGGCCGCACAGCACCCCGCGGCCGCGCGGGCGCCGGATGCTTCCGGCGCCACCACGGTGGCCGCGCGCACCTTCGCCTGGAGTGGCCGCTACCGCGACCCATGGTTCGGCGAGATCATGCTTTGCCCGCGCGACGGCACCGTGCAATGGGCCGCGCGCCGGTCGCCGCGCATGCACGGTACCGTCAGGCAACTGGGCAAGCGCTACCTGGTCCACTGGGACGACCCGGCCGTCGACCTGGATGCCTGGCTCGACCCGCACGCCGGCTCGCCACCCACGCTCACCATGGCCAAGCTCGACCCGAAGGGCGATTTCAGCTCGGACTACGAAGACCTGCACTTCGAACGCACCGGAGACTGCCCATGAGCCACCACCCGATCCGTCGCCCGCGGGCGACGGCGTCCCCCGCACGCGCCGGAAAGCTCGCCGCCGGGCTGCTCGCCATGGCGTGTCCGCTGCTCGTGAGCCTGACGGCCCGTGCCGATCAGCCGGTCACGCTGTCGCCCGCGAAGACCGCCGCCACGGCCGGCCTGGTCGACATCCGCACGCTGGTACCGGACATCGCCGAGGACATCAAGTACGCCGGCCACGACAACTTCGTCGGCGCGCCGGTGGACGGCTACCTCGCGCCGAAGTGCCTGCTGAAACGCCCGGTCGCCGAAGCGCTGGCCCGCGTCGAGCACGACCTGCGCAAGCAGCACCAGCGGCTCAAGCTGTGGGACTGCTACCGCCCCGCGCGCGCGGTGGCGCACTTCGTGCGCTGGGCGCATGACCTGTCGGACACGCACACCAGGGCCGAGCACTACCCACGCCTGGACAAGCGCGTGCTGCTGGGTGACTACATCGCCCCGATCTCCGGCCACAGCCGCGGCGGCACCGCCGACCTCACGATGGAGCAGTGCAACGCCCAGGGCAGCCATTGCCGGGAGCTGGACATGGGCACGCACTTCGACTTCTTCGACGTGCGCGCGCACACCGAAGCGCCGGACGTCACGCCCGCTCAGCACGCCAACCGGCTGCGCCTGCGCACGGCCATGGAGCGCGAGGGCTTCAGGAACTATCCGCTGGAATGGTGGCACTACACCTGGGCCGACGAGCCCACGCCAAACACGATCTACGACGTGCCGGTGAAGTGACACTTGCCTCACGGCAAACGGTCGAATCCCTCTCCCGCCGGGAGAGGGTGCCGACAGGCGGGTGGAGGTTCGGGCGGAGCGTGAACCGCGCGCTGGCCGTACCCTCACCCCAGCCCCTCTCCCGGCCGGAGAGGGGCTTCGGGTTCCACGCACGGAGAAGGACGATGCGCCTTGCCCTATTCCTCGCTTCGCTGATGGTCGCCGGCGCCGCCCACGCCACCGACGCGGTGCAGAACGCCGACCGCCTGATGCAGAAGTACCAGGGCGACGTCCCCGGTGCCGCGCTGCTCGTGCTCAAGGACGGCAAGCCGCTGCTGCGCACCGGCTACGGTCTGGCCAACCTCGAGCAGCACGTGAAGGTCACGCCCGACACCGATTTCCGCCTCGCCTCGGTGAGCAAGCAGTTCACCGCAGCGGCGATCCTGCTGCTGGCCGAGGACGGCAAGCTCAGGCTCGACGATTCGATCCGCCACTGGCTGCCCTCGCTGCCGGCCACCACCGACAAAGTCACCTTGCGGCAGTTGCTCAGCCATACCGGCGGGCTGATCGACTACGAGGACCTGATCCCGCCCGGGCAGACCGCCCAGCTCAACGACCAGGACGTGCTGCGCATGCTCTCGGCCACGCCGCGCAGCTACTTCGCGCCGGGCAGCGCCTACCGCTACAGCAACACCGGCTACGTACTGCTCGGGCTGGTGGTCGAAAAGGCCTCCGGCAAGACGCTGCAGGAGTTCCTCAGGCAGCGCATCTTTGCGCCGCTGCACATGGACCACACGCTGCTCTACGTGCACGACGACAAGACGGTGCCCGACCGCGCCTACGGCTACAGCTGGACCAAGGGCCGCTGGCTGCGCACCGACCAGAGCCTGACCTCCGCCACCCGCGGCGACGGCGGCATCTATTCCAGCATCGACGACCTCGCCAAGTGGGATGCGGCGCTCTACGACGACCGCCTGCTCGGCGATGCCTCGCGCAAGGCCGCCTTCAGCCCGCACGTGAAAGTCACCGGCGAGCCCTACGTAGCGAGCTACGGCTACGGCTGGCGCATCACCGGCGACACGCTGTGGCACTCGGGCGAGAGCATCGGCTTCCGCAACGTGATCGTGCGCTGGCCGAAGCAGCACCTCACCGTGATCCTGCTCAGCAACCGCAACGACCCCGAGCCGTATCGGACGGTGCTGAAGATCGCGCAGCCGTTCCTCGGGAGCTGACGCCCCTGCAGGAGCGCACCTGTGCGCGACCGGGTGTCCGGGTCGCGCACAGGCGCCGCGGGACGCGACCGGCCCTCCCCTCCATCTCCTGCAGGCGTTCCTACAACAGCGACAGCTGCTGCGGTGTCCCGGGCGTCACGCCCGCCAGCCGGTCGGCGAGCCCGCCGGCGCGGCGGATCGGCCGCGCCAGCGCCGCGTGCAGCGTCGCCTCCCCGGCCCACAGCTCGACCACCCGGCGCGCGCGCGACACGCCGGTGTAGAGCAACTGGCGGGACAGGATCCGGTGCGTGGGATCCGGCGGCAGCAGCACCGCCACGCGGGCGTATTCGGAGCCCTGTGACTTGTGGATGGTGATCGCGAAGGCGCCCTCGTGTGCCGGCAAGGCCCCCGGGCTGAAGCTGCGCGCGCCGGCCGCGCCGTCACCGCCCGTGCTCTCGAACCACACCCGCAGGCGGCCGTCCGCGTCGGCCAGGCACAGGCCGACGTCGCCGTTGAACAACCGGCTGGCGTAGTCGTTGCGGGTGATCAGCACCGCCCGGCCGGGGTACCACACGCGGTCGGCCGCCACGTTCCAGCGCCGCTTGAGGCGTTGCTCGATAAGCGCGTTGGCCGCCAGCGCGCCGAACTCGCCCTCGCGCAGCGCGCACAGCAACTGGCGCCCACCGAGCGCGTGCAGCGCGCCCAGCACCGCGGGGGCCTGCGCGGGCGCGGCCGGGCCCTCGTCCGCGGCAGGCACGCCCGGGCGGATCGGCAGCGCCGCCAGCGCGTCGGCCCACGCCTCGAGCGCGTGGCGCAGCGAGGCACCGCCGGCGACCGGCTGCGCCAGCACCTGCGCACCGAAGCTGGATTCCAGCGCCGCCACGTCGCCTGCGCGCACCGCCCGGTTCAGCGCAACCAGCGGCCGCTCCGCGCGGAAGCTGTGCTCCAGCCGCACCAGCGCCGGCGACCGCTCCGCCTCGAGTACCCCGACCAGGTCCATCAGCACGGAACCGGCCGCGACCGAGGTGAGCTGATCGGCATCCCCGACCAGGATCAGCGTGGCCTCCGGCCGCACCGCCTCCAGCAGCGCACGAAGCAGGCCCAGGTCGACCATCGAGGCCTCGTCGACCACCACCACGTCCGCCGCCAGCGGATGCCCGCGGTCGCGGGTGAAGCGATTGCCGTGGGGGCTGTAGCCGAGCAGGCGGTGCAAGGTCAGCGCCTCGGTGTCCGGGATGCGCTCGAGCAGCGGCAGCCATGCGGCCGGCAGCGGTGTGCGGGGATGCTCGAGCAGGCCCTGCTTGCCCGCGCGCAGCGATTGCAGCAGGCGCTGCGCCGCCTTCCCGGTGGGTGCCGCCACGGCGATACGCAATGCCTGCGTGGCCTGCTGCTGGAGCATCAGCAGCATGCGCAGCACGGTGGTGGTCTTGCCGGTGCCCGGGCCGCCGGTGAGCACGAACAGTCGTCGACCCACGACGCCCTCGACGGCCTCGCGCTGGCGCCGCACCGCCTCGCCACGCTCGCCGTGGAAGAGCACGTCCAGCGCGGCATCTGCCGGTGTGCCGGACGGGCCTCCGCGCAGGCGCTGGTGAACCAGCGCGGCCACGGCCAGCTCGTCGGCATAGTTGCGGCGCAGGTACAGGCGGCCGGCGTCGTCGAGCACGAACGGGGTCGCGCCGGCACCATCGCCGACCAGCGGCTCGCCGCGCAGCGCGTCGAGCGCATCGCGTTCGAGCGGTTCCAGGCCGTGGCGGCCGGCGTCCTCACCGAGCAGCGGCAGGGCGGTGTCGCCGGCGCCGTCGGCGAACGAGGTCCAGGCGGCCAGCGTCGCCAGGCGTGGCGAGCCGCCGTGCGCGCGCACCCAGCGCCACAGCGTGCGGTCCAGCGGACGCCAGGGCGCCTCGGCCGGCTCGTCCGTTCGCGGCTGGAAATCGAACTGGCTCATTCAAACCTCCGCCGCGCCACGCGCTCCCTCCCCCTCCGGGGAGAGGGCGCTGCTGCGGCGAGCTTTCCGACCAGACTCGAGCGGGTCATGCGGGCTCTCCCACGCAGGCGCCGAGCACGCGATCGACCGCGTCCAGCAGCGCGTCGTCGAAGCGCTGGGTCCAGATGCCAGCCCCTGGCCCCAGTCCGACCGCGCGCACGAACAGATAGATCGCCTCGCCCAGGTGAGTGTCCCGGCGGTAGCGGGACAGGCGCTGGCGCAGCAGGCGATCCAGCGCCACCGTGTAGAGCAGTGCCTGGAACCGGTAATGGTGTGCATCCATCGCCGCCGGCAGGCGCTCGGGTGCATAGGCGTCCAGGCGCTCGCCCAGCCAGTTGCTCTTGTAGTCGAGCACGTGGAAGCGGCCGGCGTGTTCGAACACCAGGTCGATCTTGCCGGTCATCAGGCCGCGCAGGATGCCGGGCGACGTCCGCGGCACCAGCGTGGGTTCGCCATGCCGCGCGCACGCCTCGCGCAGCGCATCCAGGGAGACCGCGTCGACTACGTAGTGGAATGCCATTTCCGCTCGCAACGCGGAGCGCGGCAGCGCACCGAGCACCAGGCCCGGCGCGAGTGGTGCGTCGAGCGTGGCCTGCACCCGCGCCGCCAGCCGGCGCACCAGCAGCTCGGCCGGTTCGTCGCCGTGGCGCACGCCCGCCTCGTGCAGGCAGCGGGCGACCAGCGCGTGCTGGCGGGTGACCGGCACGCCGACCTCGCGGTGTTCGAACACCGCGTGCATCGCATTGCCGAACTCGGCGCCGCGCCAGCCGGCCAGGGCAAGCAGCGCCGGATCATCCGCGGCGGGCGCGGGCAGCATGTCGGCAGCGAGGTCGTCGGGCTCGGGCGCGGCGCTGGGCGCGGCTTCGTCGCTGGCGGCCTCGTCCTCCAGCACGGCACGTTCGATCCGGGCCAGCGTCGAGAAGCTGTGCAGTTGCTGCATCGGGCGTGGCGCCGGCGTTACGAGCGCCTCGCGCAATCGGCCGGTCGCCGCCGGAGCATCCGGCGCGACCGGGTAGGGCCACGACCAGTCGTCAGGCAACCACGCCAGGTGCTGCGCGTTCGCCACGCCTGCCGCGAGCAGCCGCTCGACGGTGGCGTCGAGTGCCGAGCGCGAAGGATCGGCCGGCGGCCGCTTGACGCTGCCGTTGGTCGCCCGCCGCGGGTCGAGCACGTAGACGTGGCAGGCCAGCTCGGCACGGGTCAGCGCGACGTAGAGCACACGGAAGCGTTCGTCCTGGTCCTCCTGCGCGACCTCGGCACAGGCGTCCGCATGGGCCGGACCACCGAGCACCAGCTCGCGCCCGCCGGTCGCCGGGTCATGGCGCAGCGGCAGCTTTTCCTCGCGGCCCTCCTGCGCCCACATCAGCGGCAGCAGGACCACCGGGAATTCCAGGCCCTTGCTGGCGTGCAGGGTCATCAGGCGCACCCGGCGGGCGTCGGACTCGATGCGCAGCTGCTGCTCCTCGGCCGCGTCGTCGCTGGCTGCGCCCTCGCTGCCGCGTTGCTCGGCCAGCCAGGCGAGCAACTGCTCGCTGCCGGGGATGTCTTCTTCGGCCTGCTGCAGCAGTTCGCCCAGATGGCGCAGGTCGGTCAGCGCCCGTTCGCCTTCGGGCGTGGCCAACAACGCTGGCGCAGCCTGGTGAAGCAGCGACTGCACCACCGCCAGCACGCCGTCCTGGCGCCATTGCCGGTGCCATTGGGCGAAACGCTGCTCGTGCCGCAGCCAGTCGTCGGGCGAGTCGCGCAGTGCGGCCAGCTCGGCCAGGCCGACGCCGAGCAGGCGGGTGGCCAATGCCGCGCGCAGCGCGCCTTCGTCGCCCGGCTGGTCGATCGCATAGAGCACGATCTGCAGCTCGCGCGCCAGCGGCGTGGCGAACACGCTGCTGCGGCTGGCGCCGACACACGGCACCTGGCGCTCGCGCAGGCGGTCGCGCAGGCCGGCGACGTGCTCGTTGGTGGGCAGCAGGACGGCGATGTCGCCGGGGCGCAGCGGCTGGTCGCCGATCTGCCAGTCGCCCGCGAGCAATGCGGCGACGTGGTTGGCGCAGGCGTCCAGCGCGAAGGCGATGCGGGCATCCTTGTTGGGCGGCACCTCGGCGCACAGGTGCAGCGCGAGCGGCCGCTCGACCGGCGCGCCCCGGCAGGACAGTGGCCTCGCGGCGCGCCCGGCACTGACCGGCTCGTAGGCGATGGCGTCGCCGGCCTGCTGCGAGAGCGCGGGCCCGGCCAGTGCGTAAAGCTCGTTGAAGCCCTGCACCAGCGCCTGGGAGGAGCGGAAGTTGCGATCCAGGCGAAGTTCCGCGTCGATGCCCCGGCGGGCCGCCAGGTAGGCGTGGATGTCGCCGCCGCGGAAGCGGTAGATCGCCTGCTTGGGATCGCCGATCATCACCAGCCGCCCGCGCGTGGCGCCCTCGTCGTCGCGGTAGATGCGGTCGAGGATGGCGTACTGCTGCTGGTCGGTATCCTGGAACTCGTCCACCAGCGCGACCGGCCATTCGCGGAACAGGCGGTCGGCCAGCACGCCGCCGCGCGCGGCCAGCGCCTGGTGGACCTGCGTGATCAGCGCATCGAAGGTGAGCTGGCCGCGCTCGCGCAGGCGCTCCTCGCGGCGCGCCAGCAGGGCGTCGCGATAGCCCGCGAGGGCCACGCTGCGGGCCGGCAGGCCGGGGTCGGCGAGCACCCGCGACAGGTGCTGGGCGAAGGGCACGATCCCGCTCGCGCGCGCGTCTTCCACGAATTCGGCCTTGAGCTGCGACTCCAGCGGCCTGTCGAGGGCCTCCGACAGGTCGGGGAACGGGATCGAGCGATCGTTCGCCTCGAGGTAATCGGCCAGCTTGCGCAGTGCGGTCAGCAAGGCACTGTTGCTGCGCTTGAACTGCGACCCGTCACCGACCCACTCGCGGATCGCCCGCGCATGCGAAGGCTGCATCAGCGCGGCGGCGTCTTCCTCGGGCTCCACCCGCACGCGCACGCCGGGTTTCATCACCGCGCGCAAGGCCCGGCGCAGCCCGTCCAGGCCCTGCTGCCACCACGCCAGGTCGCCGGCCGCCAGTTCCCCGGCGGACTGCACCAGCCGCCGCCACAGGTCCTCGATCAGCTCGTCGTCGAGCGCACGGCCAGGGACCAGCTCGCCCAGCCGGAACGCGCTGCCGCATTCGAACGGAAAGTCGGTGAGGATGCGCCGGCACAGCCCGTGCAGCGTGCCGACCGGCGCGAGGTCCAGCTCGGCCTGCGCCAGGCGCAGGCGCAGCATGTCGGCCGCCAGGCAGGAGGGATCCTCGGCCCAGCGCGCCTGCAACCACGCCTCGTCGGGCCCGGTGGCTGGCGCACCCGGCGCCTGCCCCAGCCGTTCGGCGGCCCGCAGCTTCGCACGCAGGCGCTCGCGCAATTCCTGCGCCGCCGCGTCGGTGAAGGTCGTCACCACGATCTGGCGCGGGCTCAGCGATTGTTCCAGCAGCAGCCGCAGGTACAGCACCGCGATGGTCCAGGTCTTGCCGGTGCCGGCGCTGGCCTCGATCAGGCAGCGCCCGCCCTGCCCCGGCGCATGCGCCAGCGGCAGGTCGCTCCAGTCGTGCACACGCAGCGGTGCACTCATGCGGCCGTTTCCAGGTCGATCAGCCGCGCCAGCCGCGCGGCGGTTTCGACCAGCGCGTCGTATTCGGGCTGGCCCGGCTCGAAGCGCACGTCGCCGGCCAGCAGCCGCGCATAGCCGGGCGCGTAGTCGCACTCGCCCTGGGTGCGCTCGTTGCCGAGCCAGGCGGCCAGGCTCGGCGGCCTGCCGCCACTCAGGCACTGCGCCACGGCCCAGCTGGTACGTGGAAAGTAGCGGGCCGGCTGGCGTTGGGCGTCACGCCAGAGCTCGAGCAGCACGCCAAGGCGCGCCTCCAGCTCGGCGCGCATGGCCACCTGTCGGTCGGGCGAAGCGGCAAGCAGCGCCCCGTCCCACGCGTTGATGCGCTCCTGCCACGGATGTTCACCCTCGGCGAGCAGGCACAGCCGCACCGGCGTCGTGGCCGGCGTGAGCAGGCGCAGCAGCGCCCATTCGATGAACAGCGGCAGCCGTTCGCGGAAGCCGAGATCCGCCTCCTGCTTGCCGACGAACAGCTCGAACACCCAGCGCGTGCCGGCGTGCTCGTGCACGTGCGCGAGCTCGCCCTCGATCCGCGCATCGCCGACCGTCATTTCCAGGGCGACCGGTACGCGCGGCGGCAGGCCGGTGGCGAGCACCGGGTGCTCGCGGGCGACCTGGAGCAGCGCCAGCGCGCGCTCGCGTTCGCTGGCCCACGCGGCCATGCCACTGCGGCCCGGCGGCAGCACGCCGGTCAGGCGCAGCCAGGCCGGCGGCTGCTCCGGCAGCACCAGCCCCGCCTCCAGCGCATCGAGCAGCAGGCGCCGACCGACCCGGTCGAGCGCCTCGAACTTCGCCTCGAGCGGCTCGCTTTCGCGCAGGCGGTCCTCGTCCAGCGCATCGAGACGGACGTCCAGACGGCTGCGCAGCAGTTGCCTGGCCGGATCGCGGTACCAGGCCAGCAGTTCGCGCAGCGGTACCGGCGTCTCCAGCGGCAGGCCCTCGAGCGTGCCGGCCTCGGCGAGAAAGCCCGCGCGGCGGCCGCCGGGCACCATCTCGGCGAACGCGGCCTGGTAGGAAAACAGCCGCTGGTCGCTGCCGTCGAAATAGCGCGCGTCGAACGGCTGCAGCGGATGGCGCACGCGCCAGGGGCGGCGCACCGGTGCGGCCGGATCCTCGGCGCGCGCCTTGTCGTCCGCATCGGCAGGCAGGTCCACCAGGTCCGCCTGCGCGTCGAGCAGGGCGAGCAGCTCGCCCAGCGGCGCAGCCGGATTGCGCGGTTTGCCGTCGCGCACGCCCTCGCCGAGCCAGGACAGATGCAGCACGTCGCGGGCGGCCATCACCGTCTCGAGGAACAGGTAGCGGTCGTCGCTGCGCCCATCGCGGTCGCCCAGGCGCGGATGGCGCAGCATCAGGTCCAGCCCGGCGTCGCTGGCGCTGCGGGGGAATTCGCCATCGTTCAGGCCCAGCACGGCGATCACGCGGAACGGGATCGCGCGCTGGGGCACCATCCCGCAGAAGGTGATGCCGCCGAGCAGGAAGCGCTGGCGCTCGGGCGTGGCCGCCAGGCGCTCGCGCAGCACTTCGCGCACGACGGTGAAGTCCAGCGCCGGATCGAGACCGCTGTCCTGCGTCTCGGCGACCGTCGCGCGGATCATCCGGCGCAGCAGGCCGAGAGCCTCGCGCCCGGCGTGATCGCCCGCATCGACGCGGAACAGGGCATCGAGCAGGCCCTCCAGCCGCGTGGCCCAGGCCGCGGCGGTGCGCACCTGCGACGCGTCACGGTGCAGGGCGGCCAGTTCCTGCAGCAGCCGGTCGAGTGCGCCGAGCGCGGCGGCCTGCGGACCGTGGGCGCCGGCGACCGGGGACAGCTCCCCATCGGGCAGCGTCGCGACCGCGTCCTCACCCATCACGTAGCCGGCAACGAGCCGGTCCATGCCCCAGGCAAAGGTGTACTCCGCGATGCCGGGCACGCCGAAGGCCTCGCGCCAGTCGCCATCCAGGCCCCAGGCCACGCGTGCCTCGCCCAGCCACTGGCCGAGCAGGTCCACCGCGGTCTCGCCGAGGCCGAGGGCGGCGGCGATCGCCGGCGTCTTCAGGAAGTCGAGTACCTGCGGCGCGGTCAGGCGCGATTGTGGCGTGTCGAGCAGGCGATCGAACGCGGCGAGCAGCGGGTGTACGCGCGCCACGGCCACGTCGGCCAGGTGATAGGGCAGCGGCCCCTGCGCCCGGCCGGGCGCCCCGAACACCGCCGGCAGCAACGGCACGTAGGCGCCGATGTCCGGCGCCATGACGACCATGTCGGAGGGATGCAGCGTGGGGTCCAGGGCCAGCTCGTGCAGCAGAACGTCGCGCAGCACTTCCAGTTCGCGCAGGCGGGTGTGGCACAGGTGCACGCGCAGCGAGCGGTCGTGCAGCGCATCGCCCTGTCCCGGCCGGAGCAGGGCCGGATCCAGTTGGCGGATGCTTTCCTGCAGGCGGTGCAGCAGCGTGCGTGCGGTCGGCAGCCCCGCGTCCTCGTCGCGCCAGTGGCGCACGTCGAGGCGGATTTCCGCCTGGCCCGAGAGCGCCAGCATGAAGTGCTGGCCCAGGCGGCCCCACTCGGCGAGCAGCGGATGGCCCGTGCGCTCGAGGAACCAGCCCTCCTCGCGTTCGCCCGCGTCCAGGCGCCGGGCCAGCTCGCGCAGCTGCGCGCGCTCGCCGCGCAGGCCGGCCCAGTACTCGCGGCACGGATCGGGTACGTAGAGCACTACCAGCCGGTGGCGGGCCACCGCGGCGAGCACGGCCAGCTCGGCCGGCGCCAGATGGCTGATGCCGAACACGTGCAGCGGTTCGCGTGGCAGGCCGGCGGGCGCTTCGCGCTGCAGCGCCTGCAGGAGCCCGCCGAGCACCTCGGCGCGGTGCGGCTTGTCGATGGCACGGCGCAAGGCACGCCACAGCGGCGCGAGGAAGCTGCGCTCGGGCACGTCGTCACGGCCGGCCTGCCAGGCGCTGAGCCAGTCGGGCCGGTAGACCAGGTACTGCGAGTACAGCCGCGCGAGGCGGTCGGCGAGCTGGTAGCGGCGGCGCGCCGGATCGCCACCGTCGAGGTAGCCGCGCAGTTGCGGGTCGTCGGTGCCGTCGAGCAGTTCGTGGATGCGCCAGCGCAGCCGCTCGCGACGGTACGGTGCGAGGGCGACCGCCGATTCACCGAGCACCGCGCGGGCCAGGTCATCCAGCCAGGCGCTGGGCAGGCGGATGTCGAGGTTGGCGACGATGCCGCCCGGCCCGCGCGCGCGGGCCAGCGCGCCGGAGAGCCACTGGCGCATGCCCGGGTGCGCGGCGATCACCGTCTGCGGCGCCAGCACGCTGGCCGGCGGCGCCGCGTCGAGCAGCGCCACCAGCGGCTCCAGCAGCGCCTCCAGCCGGCTGGCGCGGATCACGGAGAGTCCGCGGGTCAGGTCGTCGGGGGAGAAGGCTGGCATGCCGGCCATGATAGCGGCGGTGCGTCGCAGATCCGGCGACGCGCGGGCTAGTCGCGGGCCGCTGGGGGCGGGAACGCCAGCACCTGGTCGGTGTAGGTTTCCACCAGTGCACTGAACGGGTGGCCGTGCTCATCCTCCAGCAGGGCACGGTGTTGCAGGAGCTGGTGCGGCAAGACGAGCCGCTGCTTGCCGGCGGGCGGCAGGCCGTCCATCGCCCAGCCGTCCGGTAGTGGCGACCACAGCAGCCGGGCGGACAGCGTGTGGCGCCGGAAGTGCAGCGGCGCGACCACCTTGCCGAAGGGCGTATCGGTCTGGTCGAGCGACTGGTTCATCGCCGTGGTGAGGCGTCCGGGCAGGTACCAGTTGTCGGCTTCGGACAGCACGCGGTTGCCGCAGGCGAGCTGCACGCGGCGGTAGCGCACGGGCGTGCCGGCGTCGATGCCGAGCGCGCGACGCAGGTCGTCTGGCAACGGCTTGCCCGCCTTGCGGTCGCGCAGGGCGACCACCGTGGGCTTGGCGGCCAACCGGTGCGATCCGCACCAGCGCTCCAGCGTGAGCGTGGCGCTCGGATGGCTCAGCAGCTCGGCGTTGAGCGTCTGCAGCAGGGCCAGCGCTTCGGTGCGGGCCAGTGGCGTGTCGGGCCAGTCCGCAGCGACGGTGGCCGCCGGGACCAGCATGCCGAGCAGCAGTGCCGCCAGGCATCCCGCGCTCCGCACCGTGAAAGTCGCTCGCCCTGGCATGGAGTCGCGATGCATGTCTCTTCCCGTGTGACAACCAGCCCGGAAGTGTAGCGGTGGCTACACCTCCAGCCGGTCACCCGGCCGCGCCACCACGGCGTACAGCGCCGGCATCAGGAACACGCTGATCAGCAGCCGCGTGAACAGCCCGCTGACGATCACCAGCGCGAACGGCCGCTGCGTGTCGGTGCCGACGCCGGTGGCCATCGCCGCCGGCAGCAGGCCGAGCGCCGCGACCAGCGCGGTCATCATGATCGGACGCAGGCGCAGGATCGCGCCCTCGCGGATCGCCTCGGCCAGCGGCGTGCCGTTGCGGCGCAACTCGTTGACGTAGGAGATGTACACCACCGCGGTCTGCACCGAGACGCCGAACAGCGCCAGGAAGCCGATGCCCGAGGACACCGAGAACGGCGTCCCGGTCAGCCACAGCGCCAGCAGGCCGCCGACCGGCGCCGACAGCAGCACGCCGGCCACGGTGATCAGCGGGAACTTGAAGTTGCCGTACAGCGTGAACAGCAGCAGGAAGATCAGCGCCAGGGTCAACGGCACGATCACGGCGAGCTGCGTGCGCGAGGCGGTGTACTCGGAGTACTCGCCGCCCCAGTCGGCGCGGTAACCCTGGGGCAGCCTGACCTGCCTGTTCACCTGGGCGATGGCGTCCTCCACCGCGCCGGCCAGGTCGCGCCCTGCCACCGAGAACTGCACGCCGATGTAGCGCGAGTCGTTCTCGCGGTAGATGAAGGCGGCGCCATCGGTCACCCGGATCTGCGCCAGTGTCCGCAGCGGGACCTGCTGGCCGCCCGGCGTGGCGACCAGGATGTCGCCGATCGCCTCGGGGCCGTCGCGGTAAGGCTTGTCCAGCCGCACCACCAGGTCGAACTGCTTTTCGCCCTGGATCACCTGCGTGGCGACGTCGCCGCCGATGGCGGTCTGGATCAGTCCGTCGATGTCGTCCACGTTGAGGCCGTAGCGCGCGATCGCGGCGCGGTCGATGACGATGCTCAGCGACGGCTGGCCGAGCTCCTGCACCAGCGTGACGTCGTGGATGCCGCGTACGTGTTCGAGTACGTGCTTGATCGCCTTGCCCTTGGCTTCGAGCGTGGCCAGGTCCGGCCCGAACACCTTCACCGCCAGCGCGCTCTTCAGGCCGGTCTCGGCCTCGTCCACGGCATCCTCGGCCGGCTGCGTGTAGTTGAAGATGATGCCGGGGAAGGCGGCGAGCTTCCGGTTGATCGCGGCGATCAGGCCGTCCTTGTCATGGTAGGCGCCGTGCCACTGGTCGTACGGCTTGAGCGCCACGTAGAACTCGACGTTGAAGAAGCCGGTGGCGTCGGTGCCGTCGTCCGGGCGGCCCAGTTCGGAGGCCACCGTGGTGACCTCCGGGAACGAATGGAGGATCGCGCGGATCTGCGGCGTGATCCTGGCCGACTCGTCGAACGAAATGGTGTAGGGCATGGTCGCCCGCACCCACAGCGCGCCCTCGTCCAGGTGCGGCATGAACTCGGCGCCGATCGCCGGGATCAGCAGCAGCGAGGCGCCCAGCAGCAGTGCCGTGGCGACGATGGTGCCGCGCGCATGCGCCAGGCACAGGTCCAACCCGCGGGCATAGGCCCGCTTGATCGCCTCGAAGATCGCGTTGCGCCGCTCGCGCACGCCCTTGCGCATGAGCCACGAGCAGAGCACCGGCAGCAGCGTCAGCGTGACGATCAGCGAACCGGCCAGCGCGAACACCATGGTGTCGGCCATCGGCTTGAACAGCGTGCCGGAGGGGCCCGACAGCACGTAGATCGGCAGGAAGCTGACCACGATCACGGCGACCGCGTAGAACAGCGGCCGGTCCACCTCGGCGGCAGCGTCGCGGATGACTTCGATGACGTCGAAGCTCTCGCCCTCGCGGTCGGCGATCTGGCGGTAGATGTTCTCCGCCATCACCACCGCCGCGTCTACCAGGATGCCGAAGTCGATCGCGCCGATCGACAGCAGGTTGGCCGAGGCGCCCTGCAGATCCAGGCAGGTGAAGGCGAACAGCAGCGCCAGCGGGATGGTGGTGGCGACGATCAGGCCGGCGCGCACGTCGTAGAGAAAGAAGATCAGCACCACGACGACCAGCAACATGCCGCGCACGAGGTTTTCGCGCACCACCTGGACGGTGAGTGCGACCAGGTCGCTGCGGTCGTAGAACGGGTGGACCTTGATGTCCGGCGGCAGGATGCGCTCGTTGAGCTCCTTCGTCTTCGCCTCGACCCGCTTCAACACATCCTGGGTCTTCTCGCCGGTGCGCAGGGAGATCACGCCCTCGACCGCGTCGTCCTGGTTCTCGTAGCCGAATTCGCCCAGCCGCGGCGCGATGCCGGTGGCCACGCGGCCGACGTCCCGGACCAGCACCGGCTTGCCGTCGTGCACGGCCAGCACCACGTTGCCGATGTCCTCCAGCGAGCGCAGGCGGCCTTCGCCGCGCACGTAGTAGAACTGCCCGCCCTGGGCGTAGAAGCCGCCGCCGGCGTTGGCGTTGTTGGCGGACAGCGCGGCCTGCACCTGGGTCGCCGTGAGACCCAGGCCGGCCAGCTTCAGCGGGTCGAGCAGCACCTGGTACTGCAGCGTGCCGCCGCCGAAGCCGGAGTCGTCCGCCACCCCGGGGACGGTGCGGTACTGCGGCTCGACCACCCAGTCCTCGAAGGTCTTGAGCTCGGTCGGCGTACGGTCGGAGCTTTCCAGCACGTAGCGGTAGATCAACCCTGAGGGCGAGGACATCGGCGACACCGACGGCGCCGTGCCCTCGGGCAACTCGAGGTCGCCGAGCCGGTTGAACACCTCCTGGCGGTCCTGGGCGTAGTCGCTGCCGGCTGCGAAATTGAGGGTGACGTCGGACAGCCCGTACAGCGAGACCGAACGCGTGCTGGTGGTCCGGGGGATGCCGGTCATGCCGCGCTCCACCGGCACGGTGATCAGCCGCTCGACTTCCTCGGCGGTGTGCCCCGGCCACTGCGTGACGATGTCCACGCTGGGCGGCGACAGGTCCGGGTAGGCATCGACCGGCAGGCGCTCGAGCGCGCGGATGCCGGCGCCGACCAGCACCAGCATCAGCAGCGCCACCAGGAAACGTTGTGCCAGCGAGGCACCGATCAGGCGGTTCATCAACGACGCCGACCGCGGCGGCATCGGGGGCAGGTGCTCGCTCATTGGTTCTGCATGAACTGGACGAACAGGCCACCCTGGACCACCACCCGGTCGCCGGCACGGAGGCCCTCGGACACCTGGTAGCGGTCGCCGGCGCGGTAGCCCAGCGCCACGCCGTGGCGGGCGAAGCTGCCGTCGGGCTGCGCGACGTAGACGAACGGCAGGTTCTGCTCGTCGCGCAGGATCGCGGACACCGGCACGAGCAGGCCGCGCTCGGCCCGGCGCGAGTGGATCCGCACGTGCACGTACATCTGCTTCCTGAGCCGGCCGGCGGCGTTGTCCACCACCACGCGCACCGGCACGGCGCGCGTATCCGGGTCGACCACGGTGCCAATGTTGTCCACCCGGCCCTGCAGGGTGCCGATGCCGCCGGCGTCGATGCTGGCGGCATCGCCCTCCGCGACACCCGCCAGCTCGGCCGGGGCGACCTGTGCGATCACCCACATGCGCGAAAGGTCGGCCACGGTGAAGCAGGCGGTGTCGCCGGCCTGCAGCAGCTGACCGGGCGTGATCAGTTTCTCCGCCACGGTGCCGGCGACCGGTGCGCGGATCACCGCCGGGATGCGCGAACCGGTGCGGCCGGCTTCGATCTCCCTGATCGTCGGCGCATCGGCGCCCAGCGCAAGCAGCGCCTGCAGCGCGGCAGCGCGGTCGGCGTCGGCGCTGGCGGCGTCGGTCTGGGCCTGTTCCAGTTCGCGCCGCGGCAAGCCTTCGTGTTCGCCCAGGTCGCGGTCCGCCTCGGCCAGCCGGCGGGCGTTGCGGGCGGCGACCAGGGCCTTGCCGTAGGCGCCCACGGCGGCGGCGAAGTCGGGCGAGTCGACCCGCGCCAGCGGCTGGCCCTTGGCCACGTGCTGGCCGGCGCTGACCAGCAGCTGCGCGACCGGGCCGGAGAACGGCGCCAGCACCCGGGTGGCCTGGTCGTTGTCGAAATCGACCACGCCGGTCGCTCCGATGGCCTTGTGGAAAGGTGCAAACACCACCGTGTCGAGGGTGATGTGCTGGCGCTGTGCGGCGGTCAACGTGGGGTTGTGCGGCCGGTCGGCCGCCGGCGGCGCGGCGGCATGCGAGCCGCATCCGCCGAGCAGGCCGGCGACGGCCAGCGTCATCGCGGCAAGCCGCGCACGCGCGGTCGCGCGGGCGTCAGTGTTCATGGTCACCCTTGGTCGGAAGCGTGGAGGAAGCAGCGGGAGCGTCGTCGTCCTGCGCCAGGTCGGCGCGGTGCCACCAGCCGCCACCGAGCGCCTGGAACAGCGCCACGGTGTCGGCGTAGCGGCTGGCCTGCGCCTGGACCAGGCCGATGCGGGCCTGCAGCGCGGCCTGCTCGGCGCTGAGCACGGCGAGATAGCCGGCGTAGCCGTCCTTCCACTGGCGCTGCGCCAGGTCGAGCGTGACGCCGGCGGCGCGGTCGGCCGCGGCAGCGGCCTGGAGCGCCTGCGCGTCCTGTTGCAGCGCGGTCAGCGTGTCGGCCACGTCCTCGAAGGCGGCGAGTACGGTGCTGCGGTATTGCTCGGCCGCCTGCGTGTAGGCAGCCCTGGCAGCGCGCTCCTGGTGCCGGAGCGAGCCGCCCTCGAAGATCGGCGCGGCGAGCGCGGCGCCCAGCCCCCAGAAGCCGGTGCCGGCGGTGAAGACCCGGCCGATCGTCAGCGCCGTGCTGCCGGCGTCGGCGCTCAACGTGAGGTTGGGGAGCCGGTTGGCGATGGCGACGCCGACCTGCGCACTGGCCGCGTGCAGGTTGGCCTCCGCCTGCAGCACGTCCGGCCGCTGCGCGACCAGCGCCGAGGGCAGGCTGAGCGGCAGCTCGCGCGGCAGCGCAAGGTCGGCAAGCGTGAACGTCGCAGCCGCGCCCTCGCTCGGGAAGCGCCCGGCGAGTACTGCCAGGCGGTGTTGCTGCTGCGCCAGTTGCGTGCGCAGCCCGGGCAGCGCCGCGTTGACCTGCGCCAGCTGGGCCTCCTGCGCGGCCACGTCGAGCCGTCCGACATATCCCTTGGCCAGCTGGTAGCGCATGATCGAGAGCACGTGCGCGTCGATGCCCGCCAACTGCTGCGTGGCCTTCAGCTGTTCGCGCAGCGAGGCGACCTGGATCGCGGTCACGGCCACGTTGGCGGCCAGCGCCATGTCGGTGGCGATCATCTCGTAGCGGGCGGCCTGCGCCTGGGCGTCGAGCGACTCGACCGTGCGCCGGTTCAGCCCGAACACGTCGGGCATGTAGGACACGTTGACCTGCGCGCCGAGCAGGTTGTACAGCGAGGCGTTGGAGCTGGGCACCGGTGCCAGCGCCCCCGGTGGATCCTGCTGCCGGTTGGCGGAGACGCCCACGTCCACGCCGGGGTAGTACGCACCGCGCCCGGCCAGCGCGTTTTCCCGGGCCGCGAGGAGTGCGGCCTGCGCGGCCTTGAGGTCCGGATTGCCGGCCAGGGCCTGCCTGATCAGCCGATCGAGCGGCTGCGAGTGGAACAGCTGCCACCACCGGGCAGGGATGTCACCGCCCTGCCGGAAGTGTTGCGGCGCCCCGCCCGGGAAACCCGGGGTGGCGGCCGTCGTCGTCAGCGGTGCGGCGGTGTAATCGTGGACCGCCGGGGCGACCGGGCGGTGGAAGTCCGGACCTGCCGCGCATCCGGCCAACAACAGCGAGGCCAGCACGGCGGCGGACGACCTGATCATGCAATGGATCTTCGGGCAGGAAAGAGGAGCGCAACAATATAACGTTGCAAGCACCTCCCTGCCCTGCCGGAAGTCACGGGTACGCGCGAAAGTTCTTGCGCAAATCAGGCGCCGCGGGTGCCCGCCATCCTCGGGCAGGCCGGCCGCGTCGCCGGCCCACCGCTGCGGCGCGGATCCGCAGACGCCTCAGAGCCCCTTGGCCGCCTGCGCCACCGCGCGGAACAGCGCGCGGCCCTTGTTCATGGTTTCCTCCCACTCGGCCGCCGGGTCGGAGTCGTAGACGATGCCGGCGCCGGCCTGCACGTGCAGGCGGCCGTCCTGGATCACCGCGGTGCGGATGGCGATCGCGGTGTCGGCATCGCCCCACCAGCCGATCCAGCCGATCGCACCGGCGTAGATGTTGCGCTTGGCCGGCTCGAGCTCCTGGATGATTTCCAGCGCGCGGATCTTCGGCGCGCCGCTGACCGTGCCGGCCGGGAAGGTGGCGCGCAGCACGTCCATGTAGGACAGCCCCTCGCGCAGGCGTCCTTCCACCTGCGAGACGATGTGCATGACGTGCGAGTAGCGCTCGACGACGAAGGACTCGCCCACCGCCACGCTGCCGGTCTCGGTGATGCGGCCGACGTCGTTGCGGCCAAGGTCGATCAGCATGACGTGCTCGGCGCGCTCCTTGGGATCGGCCAGCAGCTCCTCCTCGAGCGCGAGGTCCTCGGCCGCGGTGGCACCGCGGCGGCGCGTGCCGGCGATCGGGCGCACCACCACCTTGCCGTCCTTCAGCCGCGCCAGGATCTCCGGCGAGGAGCCCACGATCTGCGTGGCGCCCAGGTCGACGAAATACATGTACGGCGAAGGGTTCAACGCCCGCAGCGCGCGGTAGACATCGACCGGCCGGGCGTTGAAGCCCACGCTGAGCCGCTGCGAGGGCACCACCTGGAAGATGTCGCCCGCGCGGATGTATGCCTTGGCCTTCTCCACCATCGCCTCGAATTCCGCACGGGTGAAGGACGACTTGAAGTCGCTCTCGTCCAGCGCGGTCGACTGGGTCAGCTGCGGGTAGGCCGCACCGCCCTGGCGCAGCCGGTAGACCAGTGCATCCAGCCGCCGCTGTGCCTGCGCGTAGGCCTGCGGCTGTGACGGGTCGGCATGCACGATCAGGTACAGGCGGCCCTTGAGGTTGTCGAAGACGGCCACTTCCTCGGCCACCATCAGCAGTACGTCAGGCGTGCCCAGCTCGTCGGGACGGTCCCACTGCGCCAGGCGCGGCTCGATGTAGCCGATCGTCTCGAAGCCGAAATAGCCGACCAGGCCCCCGGTGAAGGCGGGCAGCTCCGGCAGGCGCGGCACCGAGTACTGCGTGCGCAGCGCCTCGATTTCCCCCAGCGGATCATCCAGGCGCCGCCGTTCGATGACCTCGCCGGCGTCCTCCACTTCCAGCTCGTGCCCGCGCAGGCGGTACACGCGCCGGGCCGGCAGGCCGATGATCGAATACCGGCCCCAGGTGGCGCCGCCCTCGACCGATTCGAACAGGAAGGTGTACGGCCCGTCGGCGAGCTTCAGGTACACCGACAGCGGCGTGTCGAGGTCGGAGAACACCTCGCGCACCAGCGGAATGCGCGTATGGCCTTGCGCGGCCAGCGCGTCGAATTGGGTTCGGGAGATCACGGGAGCCACGGGTGACGAGGGTGGCTCATCAAGATAGCAGTCCATCGTCAGGTTGGCACCGAGCTGTGGCCAGCTTGCGGCGCGAAAAGCCGCCCGCTTACTCTGGCGGCCAGGGGAAGGGGAAAGCGTGGATCGTGCGAACGTGCGGCGCTTCGGCCGGTTGGCCGGAGCGTGAGGTGGTGCCCGGTCTTGCTGGCACGGCGCCGGGCGCACACGCGCATGAAACACCTGGCCGGCGCCCCAACTTGGCCGCCCGTTTGACGGCAATCGAAGCAGCGACCGTTTTCAGCAGAAACCAACGCATCACCAACAGGGGAACCCTATGGAAGAAGGTATCTGGATAGGCCAGGGCGGCAAGCAGTACGGCCCCTATAGCGAAGCCGACGTCCGTCGCTGGCAGGCCGAAGGCCGGTTCGGCAGCGACGCCGTTGCATGGCGCAAGGGCATGCCCGACTGGGTACCGCTGGCGACGTTGCTGGGGACGCATACAGGCTCTGCAATGCCACCACCGGTCGCACCGCCGCCGATGGCCCCTCCCCCGCCCGCCTGGTACGCCCAGGCCACGCCAGCCCATGATCCAGGCGCGGCCATGGCCGGTGCCTGGGCCGCCCGGCGCCATGGACACGAGGAAGCGCACGATGATCGCAACTCGTTGCCGTCGCCGCCCGCGCTGCACTGGGGCCTGGTATTGCTGTTCACCGTCCTCACGCTGGGCATCTTCGGCATCGTGTGGCCCTTCATCCAGGCCAGCTGGGTGCGCAAGATCGATCGCGAAAGCAAGGCCACGATGCTGCTGGGCCTGGCGTTGGGCTGCTGGATCTTCGGCTATGCGCTGATCCTTGGCGGCGCAGCGTCGGCGGGCAGCGAAGCGCGCAGTCCAGGCCTGGTCGGTCTGGGTTTGCTGCTGGTGCTGGCCTACCCGGTGCTGTTCGTGGTCGGCTATTTCTCGATGGCCGAGTCGATCCGCCGCCGCATGTCGCGCTACCAGGTGCCGGTGGAGATAGATCGGAAGAGC
>NZ_DASSES010000125.1:0-7085 GCF_035695185.1 Frateuria sp. | reverse complement strand
CTGTATTTCGACAAGTGGGATTACCACTTCGACTGGCAGTTCCTGCACGGACGCAACCACAAATGAGCCACCGGCCGGCCAGGGGCAGACAACAGGCGGCGGTTCTTACAAGTAACCAACAGTTCAACTGACATCGACCCGGGGTCGAGGGGAGAAGGGGAAATGAGCAGCAGGGTTTGGAACGTCCGCAGGACCGCGCTTTGCATGGCGCTCGGCTTCGGACTGGCATCGCTGGCCGTGCCGGCGGCCTTCGCCGGCAGCAATGACGGATCGGTCATCGGCCACACCGCCGCCAGCGCCGTGGTGACCATCACCAACACCGAGAACGGCTTCACCCGCAGCGTCACCGCCGATGCGCAGGGCAACTACCGCATCCCGTTCCTCCCGGTGGGCACCTACACCCTGCAGGCGACCAGCGGCGGCACGCCGGTGGGCAAGCCGGTCCAGGTCGCCGTCAGCCTCGGCAGCGCCACCACGGCCGACATCGGTGGTGAAGCGGAGGCCACGGAGCTCGCGACGATCCGCGTCAGCGGGACGATCCTGCCGGGCGTGGATGTCTCCTCCACCGAGTCGGCGCTGAACATCACCGCGCAGGACATCCAGCGCCTTCCGGTGGAGCGCAACGTCAGCGCCGTCGCCCTGCTGGCGCCGGGCGTGACGCCCGGTTCGGCGGGCTTCGGCGGCATCTCCTTCGGCGGCTCCTCGGTGGCCGAGAACGCGTTCTACATCAACGGCCTCAACGTCACCGATTTCTACAACCGCATCGGCTTCTCCGAGGCGCCGTTCGACTTCTACCAGGAGTTCCAGGTCAAGACCGGCGGCTATTCGGTCGAGTACGGCCGCACCACCGGCGGCGTGATCAACGCGGTGGCCAAGTCGGGCAGCAATGTCTTCCACTTCGGCAGCAAGCTGGTCTGGGCGCCGCGCGACTGGGAGGCGAGCGCACGCGACAGCTACCTCGATGGCGACCGCTACCTCACCCGCAGTCGCGACTCGACCGACTCCACCCGCCTGAACGTGTGGGCGTCCGGGCCGATCGTGAAGGACAAGCTGTTCTTCTTCGCCATGTACGAAGGCCGCGACATCCGCCCGCAGAACACCGACGATGCCGGCAACAGCTTCGACAAGGGCAAGTCGAACGACGGCTTCTGGGGCACCACCATCGACTGGAACATCACCAGCAGCAACATCCTCAGCC
The DNA here is from genome assembly GCF_035695185.1 of Frateuria sp. Taxonomy (GTDB): domain Bacteria; phylum Pseudomonadota; class Gammaproteobacteria; order Xanthomonadales; family Rhodanobacteraceae; genus Frateuria_A. Next base: position 5,887 of record NZ_DASSES010000125.1, on the reverse strand, counting down.
TGATGGCGTTCTCCAACAAGAACCGCACCGACACCAGTACCTACGCCTACGACTTCGACAGCAAGACGCGCGGCGACAAGCTCGCCGACTCCTACTCCGAAAACGGTGGCCGCAACTGGGCGCTGACCTGGACCTCCTACTTCACCGACGACCTGTCGATGAAGCTGATGTACGGCCGCAACGACCGCACCAGCGTGGCGGCCTCGCCCGCGGACGCCGCCTGCAACTACGTGACACGGGACGCGGGCGTGGAAGACCCGGGCGTGCCGGTGGGCTGCACCAACAATCTCTCGGTGTATGACCGCGACGACCTGCGCAAGCAGGCACGCGCCGACTTCGAGTGGACGCTGGGTGACCACCTGCTGCGCTTCGGCGTGGACCGCGAGAGCGACACCTCCGACCTGAGCTCGCGCTACGCCGGTCCGGACGGCATCGAATACGACGTGGTGGCGACCTCGCCGGGCGCCTCGATTCCCGATGCCGAGAACCCGGTGCCGCCCGGCTACACCGCCTACGTGCGTGCGCGGCGTTACGAGATCTTCGGCAACTTCGAATCGACCAACAACGCCTTCTACCTGGAAGACAACTGGTCGCTCAACGACAACTTCGTGCTGAACCTCGGCCTGCGCAACGAGAGCTTCAACAACAAGGACGCCAGCGGTCGCAGCTACATCAAGATGGACCACATGGTGTCGCCGCGGGTCGGCTTCTCCTGGGACATGACCGGCGACGGCAACACCAAGCTGTTCGGCAACGTCGGTCGCTATTTCCTGCCGGTCGCCAACGTCATCAACATCAAGCAGGGTGGCGCGCTGCTGGACGAGCGCACCTTCTACGGCTTCGACGGCTGGGAGATCCTGGAACATGACGGCGTGCAGTACGCGATGCCCAAGCTGGGCACGCAGTTCGGCTTCAGCAACGACCAGGGCGACGGCACGGTCGGCGACCTCCGTTCCGAGGTCGACCACGACATGGACCCGGTCTACCAGGACGAACTGATCCTGGGCTTCCAGCAGCAGCTCGACCAGATGTGGTCGTGGGGCGTGCGCGGCATCTACCGCAAGCTGCACAACGCCATCGACGACATCAACATCACCGCCACCTCGTGCGGCCGTATTCCCAGCCACTGGGTGATGGCCAACCCCGGCAAGGAAGTCACCATCTGGGGTGACACCAATTGCGACGGCGTCGACGACGGCTACGTGTCGATCGATACCTCCAAGGCCGGCTACTGGACGGAAAACGACAACTACCAGTACACCAACGGCGAATGGGAGTACGTCAATTCCACCGGCGGCTCGCAGCGCGGCTGGGTCAAGCCGAAGCGTTCGTACAAGGCGCTGGAATTCCAGATCGACCGCGCCTGGGACAACAAGTGGGCGTTCAACGCCTCCTACACGCTGTCCTGGAACCAGGGCAACGCGGAAGGCCCGGTCAACACCGACACCAACTTCGGCGATACCGGCCGCACCGAGAACTTCGACGATCCGTTCGTGAACCTCGGCGGCAATGGCCCGCTGGCCAACGACCATCGCCACCAGATCAAGCTGCGCGGCACCTACGCGCTGACCGAGCAGTGGCACATCGGCGCCACCCTGGACGCCCACTCGGGCGGGCCGATCACCGCGATGGGCGTGGGCAATCCGTACAACTGGAAGAGCTATCACAGCTACTACCTGTGCACCGCGAACTGCACGCCGGAGGAGACCTACCCGAACCCGCAGGAAGGCGATACCTGGAGCACCTCCGACCGCGTGTTCGAGCACTCGCCGCGCGGTGGTGCCGGCCGCATGCCGTGGTTCGTGGACCTGGGCGCGAGCATTTCCTACGAGCACAAGTTCAGCTCGGCCACGTTCCGCACCAAGCTGGCCGTCTACAACCTGCTGAACCGGCAGGAGCCGGTGTGGGTCTACCAGGAGCTCGAACCGGGCGTGGGTGACCGCGACCCCTACTTCGGCAAGGAGCGGTTCCTGCAGTCGCCACGCTATGCGCAGTTGACCGTGTCAGTGGACTTCTGACACTCCCCGTGGGCGGCCCGGTCATCCCGGGCCGCCATTTTTTTTGCCGCCGGCAGGCCCGGCGGACCGCACTGTCCCACCGATGACCCAACCGACAACCAGCGCCGTGCAATCACCCGAGGGCACGGCTCCATGCACGACGATGGAGGACGGCACCACCTCCCGGGAGGCGGTGGCCGGCGAGGGGCAGGGCCGTGCCATGGCGTGTTTCGACGGGGTCGGGCTGCACGCGTTGGCCGAACGCCTGGGCACGCCGCTCAACGTGTACTCCGCCGGCGCGATCCGCCGTCGCATCGGCGAACTGCAGGACGCCCTGGCGGGGCTGGATGCCGGCATCTGCTTTGCGGTGAAGGCCAACCCGAACCTCGCCATCCTGCAGCTCATGGCGCAGGCGGGCGTGGGAGCCGACATCGTGTCCGCGGGCGAGCTTCGCCGCGCGCTCAACGCCGGCATGCCGGCCGACCGGATCGTGTTCTCCGGCGTCGGCAAGAGCGGCGAGGAGATCGCCGAGGCGCTGCGCGTGGGCATCGCGCGCTTCAACGTCGAATCGCTGGACGAGCTGCACACCCTGCAGCGGCTGGCGAAGGCGCAGGACGTCGTCGCACGCGCAGCGGTGCGCATCAACCCGGATGTGGACGCCCGCACCCACGCGAAGATCTCCACCGGCAAGTCGGAGAACAAGTTCGGCGTGAGCATCGCCGAGGCGCGCGACTGGTTTGCCGCGCGCCAGGCGCTCAGCCACGTGCAGCTCGATGGCCTGCACGTACACATCGGCTCGCAGATCCTCACGCTCGAGCCGTTCCGCCTCGCCTTCGAGCGGGTCGCCGCGTTCTGGCGAGAACTCGAGCGGGCGGGCCACCCGATCCGCAGCATCGACCTCGGTGGCGGGCTCGGCGTGTGCTACCGCGCCGGCGAGGACCGGCCGCTGCGCGCCGCCGACTACGCCGGACTGGTCCGCGAGGCGCTGGGCGACTACCGCGGCAGGTTGCTGTTCGAACCGGGTCGTTATCTGGTCGCCGAAGCGGGCGTATTGCTGACCCGCGTGCTGCGCATCAAGGAAGGGAGCGAGCGCCGCTTCCTCGTGCTGGACGCGGCGATGAACGACCTGCAGCGCCCCAGCCTCTACGACGCCTGGCACGACATCGTGCCGGTGTCGCCCGGGACGCGCCCGGCGGCGACTTACGACGTGGTCGGCCCGGTCTGCGAGACCGGCGACACCTTTGCCCGCGCCCGCGTGCTGCCCGAGTGCGCACCCGGCGACCTGCTCGCCATCCAGGGCACCGGCGCCTACGGCGCCTCGATGGCTTCCACCTACAACTCGCGCCCGCTCGCCGCCGAGGCGCTGCTCGACGGGGGACGCTATGCGCTCATCCGTCGCCGGCAGACGCTGGAGGAGATGGTCGCCGGCGAACAGCCGGCGCACGATTGGGCCACGCCATGAGGAGAAACGCCGCGCATGCCTAAGCTCGCCCGCCTCGCCCTGCTCGCCCTGCCCTTCGCCGTCGCGCTTCCCGCGCACGCGCGGCAGGATCCGCCGATCACGATCGACACGCACGTCGATATCCCGTTCACCTACATGCGCGAAGCGCGCTTCGACGTCGGCAAGGCCACGCCGCTGCTGGTGGACCTCGGCAAGATGGAGCGTGGCGGGCTGAACGCCGCCTTCTTCGTGGTCTGGGTACCGCAGCACGCGCTCGACGCGGCCGGCTACGCCAAGGCGATCGAGCAGGCGGAGGGGAAATACGAGGCGATCGGCCGCATGCTGATGATGTATCCGGACCGGATCCGCCTGGCGACCTCGCCCGGGCAGGCGATGGCCAACCGCAAGGCCGGCCTGCTCTCGGCGATGATCGGCATCGAGAACGCCTATTCGCTCGGCCACGACCTGCGCCGCCTGGACGCGGCCTACGATCGCGGTGCGCGGTACGTCGGGCTGGTCCACGTGGGCAACAACGACCTGTGCACCAGCTCGCTGCCGGACACCGAGCATGGCGAGCCGCCGATGAACAGCAAGGGGGACCACGGCATGAGCGACTTCGGCCGCCAGGTGGTCGCGCGCGCCAACGCGCTGGGCATGATGGTCGATATCTCGCACGCCTCCGATGCCTGCGTGCGCGATGCCCTGGCGGTGTCGACGGCGCCGCTGCTCGCCTCGCACTCCGGCGCGCGTGCCGTGCTCGACCATCCGCGCAACCTGCCGGACGACCTGCTGCGCGCGATCGCCGCCAAGGGCGGCGTGATCCAGGCCGTGGCCTACAAGGAATTCCTCAAGCACGACCCCGGTCGCGAGGCGGCCGAGAAGCAGCTGCAGGCCGAGGTCGCCCACGCGGCCGGCGACAAGGAATACGACAGCGACAAGCACGACTACCTGCCGGCGATGGCCGCGGGGATGGCGGAGATCCAGAAGAAATTCCCGCTGCCCACCGTCGACGACTACGTGAAGCAGATCCGCCACATGGTGGACGTCGCCGGCATCGATCACGTCGGCATTGCCTCGGACTTCGACGGCGGTGGCGGCATCACCGGCTGGAAGGACGCCAGCGAGACCCGCAACGTCACCGCCGCGCTGCGTCGCGCCGGCTTCAGCGACGCGGAGATCGCCAAGATCTGGGGCGGCAACCTGCTGCGCGTGTGGCGCGAGGTCGAGCGCGATGCGCGGCACTGAGTCGCTCCCTCCCCTGCAGCACAGGGGAACGCTGGGGAGGGGTGCCTTTGCGCACACCCGGACAACCCCCTCCCGACCTCCCCCTGCGAGCAGGGGGAGGAGCTGGATGCGTGCGGGCTTGTTGCTGTCGCTCCTGCTGGCGGCCCCGGGCGCCGCGGCGGGCCCGGCCAATCCGGTCTACGACCCCATCGTCGACGCCGTCGTCGCCCGCTATCACCTGCCTGGCATCGCCGTCGGCGTGATCGAGGACGGCCAGGTCGTCTATACCGCCACCCGTGGCGAGACCGTGGCTGGCTCGGGCCACCCGGTCACCTCGCAAACGCTGTTCAAGATCGCCTCCAACAGCAAGGCGATGACCACCGCGCTGCTCGGCCGGCTGGTCGATGAGGGCAAGCTCGCCTGGGACGACCCGGTCACGAAATACCTGCCCGACTTCCGTATGGCCGACCCGTGGGTCACCAGGCACATGCGCGTGGCCGACCTGCTCACCCACTCCAGCGGCCTGCCCGAAGGCGGCGGCGACCTGATGCTGTGGCCCGAGCCCAATGCCTTCACGCGGGCGGACATCATCCACGGCCTGCGCTACATCGAGCCGGGCTACAGCTTCCGCTCGCAGTACCAGTACGACAACCTGCTCTATGTGGTCGCCGGCGAAGTCGCCGCGGCCGCCGCCGGCGCGCCCTATGAAACCCTGATGCATAGCGAGGTGTTCGCGCCGCTGGGCCTGTCGCGCTGCCAGGTCGGCACCTGGAGCCGCGATGCCGTCGGCAACTTGGCCCAGCCGCACTACCGCAAGGACGGCCGCAACCGGGTCATGCGCGAGGACGGCCCGACCATTCCCGCGATCACCTCCGATCCGGCCGGCGGCATCCGCTGCGACCTCACCGACATGCTGCGCTGGGCGAAGAACTGGCTCGTGCCCACGCCGGCGCAGCTGAAGTGGCTCTCGTCCACCCAGCGCCAGGTGCTGCAGTCGCCGCACATGCTGATCCCGGTCTCCGACCAGCGCCGCGCCTGGGATCACACGCACGTGATGGCCTACGGCTACGGCTGGCGCATGGCCGACGTGGACGGGCAGTGGGTGGTCTGGCACACCGGCACGCTGGGCGGCATGTACTCGATGCTGGCGCTGCTGCCCGACCGCAAGAGCGGCTTCGTGTTCATGATCAACGGCGAAGCCGAGGACGCGCGCACCGTACTGGGC
>NZ_DASSES010000124.1:0-3078 GCF_035695185.1 Frateuria sp. | reverse complement strand
GTGCAGTTCCTGCAGGCTGTGCACGTCCGCCTCGCCGTGGAAATCCAGCGAGTGGACGAGCGCACGCGCGCCTGCCACGGTGGTCGAGTAGGTGACGCGGTGCTGCAGGGCCTCGCGCCGGATCGAGAACGAGTCGGCGATGGCCTGCTTGCCCTCGGTGGTATTGACGATATAGACGATCTCGCCGTTCTTGATCAGGTCGACGATGTGCGGTCGCCCTTCCAGCACCTTGTTGATGCGCTCACACGGCACCCCGTGTTCGTCGAGGAACGCCGCGGTGCCGCCGGTGGCGACCAGGCTGAAGCCGCGCGCCAGCACTTCCCTTGCGACCGGCAGCAGGCGCTCCTTGTCGGCGTCGCGCACGGACAGGAATACCTTGCCGGTGTTGGGCGCGAGGATGCCCGCCGCTTCATGGCCACGCGCGAAGGCGGCACCGAACTTGCGCCCCACGCCCATGACCTCGCCGGTCGAGCGCATTTCCGGACCGAGGATGGGATCGACGTTCTGGAACTTCAGGAACGGGAAGATCGCCTCTTTCACCGAGAAGTAGTCGGGGATGATTTCCCGCGTTGCGCCCTGGCTCGCCAGCGTGCGGCCGGCCATGCAACGGGCCGCGATCTTGGCCAGCGGCACGCCCGTGGCCTTGGAAACGAACGGCACCGTGCGCGAAGCGCGAGGGTTCACCTCCAGGATGTAGACCGTATCGCCCTGGATCGCGAACTGCGTGTTCATCAGCCCGATGACCTTGAGCTCCTTCGCCATCGCGGCTACCTGGCGGCGCAGTTCGTCCTGGATCTCCGCGGAAAGCGAGTACGGCGGCAGCGAGCAGGACGAGTCGCCCGAGTGCACGCCGGCCTCCTCGATGTGCTCCATGATGCCGCCGACCAGCACGTTGCCCTCGGCGTCGGCGATGATGTCCACGTCCACCTCGACCGCGTGATCAAGGAAGCGATCGAGCAGTACGGGCGAGTCGTTGGACACCTGCACCGCCTCGCGGATGTAGCGCGAGAGGTCGGCGTCGTCGTAGACCACCTCCATCGCCCGGCCGCCCAGCACGTAGCTGGGGCGCACCACCATCGGATAGCCAATCTCGCGGGCCAGCGCCAGCGCCTCGTCGGCGTTGCGCGCGGTGCGGTTGGGCGGCTGGCGCAGGCCCAGCTTGTGGATCATCTGCTGGAAGCGCTCGCGGTCCTCGGCCAGGTCGATCGAATCGGGCGAGGTGCCGATGACCGGCACGCCGGCAGCTTCCAGGGCGCGCGCCAGCTTGAGCGGGGTCTGGCCGCCGTACTGCACGATCACGCCCCTGGGCTTCTCCAGTTCAACGATCTCCAGCACGTCCTCGAGCGTCAACGGCTCGAAGTACAGGCGGTCGGAGGTGTCGTAGTCGGTCGAGACGGTTTCCGGGTTGCAGTTGACCATGATGGTCTCGAACCCGTCCTCGCGCAGGGCGAGCGCTGCGTGCACGCAGCAGTAGTCGAACTCGATGCCCTGGCCGATGCGGTTCGGGCCACCGCCCAGCACCACGATCTTCTCGCGGTCGGACGGATTGGCTTCGCACTCTTCCTCGTAGGTCGAGTACATGTAGGCGGTGCTGGTGGCGAACTCGGCTGCGCACGAATCCACGCGCTTGTATACCGGACGCACGCCCAGCGTGTGGCGCAGGTGGCGGATGGCGGCCTCGTCGGTGTTGAGCAGCTGGGCGATGCGCGCATCGGCGAAGCCCATGCGCTTCAACTCGCGCATGCGCCGCCCATTGAGTGCGGTCATGCCCTGCGCCCTGACCTCCTTTTCGGTCAGGACGATGTCTTCGAAGGCGGCCAGGAACCAGGGGTCGATGCGGCTGCAGTCGTAGATCTCTTCCAGCGACAGGCCGGCGCGGAAGGCGTCGGCCACGTAGAACACGCGCTCGGGCCGGGGCTCGCGCAGTTCGCGCCGGACCGTGGCCAGGCCCTCGGCGCTGGTCAGGTCCAGGCCCGTCGGGTTGAGGCCCGTCTTGCCGATCTCCAGCCCGCGCAGCGCCTTCTGCAGCGACTCATGGAACGTGCGGCCCATCGCCATGACTTCGCCGACCGATTTCATCTGCGTGGTCAGGCGTGCATCCGCCGACGGGAATTTCTCGAAGGCGAAGCGCGGGATCTTGGTGACCACGTAGTCGATGGTCGGCTCGAACGACGCCGGCGTAAGCCCGCTGGTGATGTCGTTCTTGAGCTCGTCCAGCGTGTAGCCCACGGCCAGCTTCGCGGCAACCTTGGCGATCGGGAAGCCGGTCGCCTTGGAGGCCAGCGCCGAGGAACGCGACACGCGCGGGTTCATCTCGATCACCACCACGCGGCCGTTCTCGGCATTGATGCCGAACTGCACGTTGGAGCCGCCGGTGTCCACGCCGATCTTGCGCAGCACCGCGATGGAGGCATCACGCAGGCGCTGGTATTCCTTGTCGGTGAGCGTCTGCGCGGGCGCCACGGTGATCGAGTCGCCGGTGTGCACACCCATCGGATCGAGGTTCTCGATCGAGCAGACGATGATGCAGTTGTCCGCCTTGTCGCGGACCACCTCCATCTCGAATTCCTTCCAGCCGAGCACCGATTCCTCGACCAGCACTTCGTGCACCGGCGAGAGCTCGAGACCGCGCTTGACGATTTCCTCGAACTCCTCGACGTTGTAGGCGATGCCGCCGCCGGAGCCGCCAAGCGTGAAGCTCGGGCGGATGATGGTCGGGAAGCCAACCCGGGTCTGGATGTCGACGGCCTGCTCGTAGCTGCGGGCCACTTCCGCCTTCGGGCAGTCCAGGCCGATGTCGGCCATCGCCTGCTTGAACAGCTCGCGGTCCTCGGCCATGCGGATCGCATCGCGCGAGGCGCCGATCAGCTCGACGCCGTGTTTCTCGAGCACGCCGTTGTCGGCCAGGTCCAGCGCGCAGTTGAGCGCGGTCTGCCCGCCCATGGTCGGCAGCACCGCGTCGGGCTTTTCCTTGGCGATGATGCGCTCGACCGTCTGCCAGTTGATCGGCTCGATGTAGACCGCGTCGGCCATCTCCGGGTCGGTCATGATCGTGGCCGGGTTGGAGTTGACCAGGAT
>NZ_DASSES010000123.1:0-42929 GCF_035695185.1 Frateuria sp. | reverse complement strand
GTGCTTGAGGTGGTGGGAGATGTATTCGGTAAGACCGCCCTGCGGCTCGCTTGCCATGTGTCAACCCTTGAATCGAAACGCCAGCAGATGAACCGCGTAAGCAGCCGCCAGCCCCGTGATGGCGGCCAGCGGCGGCAGTTTCAGTTTGATCAGGATCACGCCCATCCCCCCGATGACCGCGATCCACTTGAGGACCATGCCCACCAGCAGCCGGCCCAGCGCCACACCTGCCCCGTGCAACCCGGCGAAGGCCCGCGCGCCAAGCAGCGCGTTGCCCAGCGCCACCACGAGGGCGCCTGCAAGGGCCGCCAAGGCTTCGCGGCGCCCCTGCATCAGGAAGACGAGGCCAACCAGTGCTGCCACGGCGACCTGCCACATCACGATGCGCAGGGCCAGGCGGCGACCGGAGGCTGGACTGTTGAGCACGTGTGTTCCCGCGCGGTTTCGCACCAGGCGTCACCCTTGCAGCTGCGGGCCACGATCCAATCCGCAAAAGTATATCAGCCGGGCATTTGCAGGGACAAGCCGCGGGCGATGCGACATCTTGTCGTGCGGGCGTCCGCGTTCACTTTGGGATGGGGCGCAAGTTCTTGCAGGCGCGTGGCAAAAAAAAGGCCGGACAGCTGTCCGGCCTTGGGGAGTACGGGGCGGGAGGAACAACGGCGCGCGGCAGCAAGCCCTTACCTGGCAGCAGCCTTGCGGCCACCCCCGGCGCTTGCGACAGCCGCGTCGTTGGCAGCCGCAAGCGGCTGCACCAGCGCGCCGAGCGACTCGGCGGTCTGGCGACCCACGGCAGCAACGCCCTGGGTCAATGCCACGGCCTGCTCGGCCTGGGCGCGGCCCAGCGCCACGCCCTTGTCCCACAGGCCACGCAGGGCCTCGGGGTCACGCGCGTCGCCAGCGGCGAGCAGGAAATCGGCGGCGGCGCGGGACTGCTGCTCCAGCGCACCCAACTGCAGGACGGCGACCTGCTCCAGGCCCTTGAGTACCAGCGCCTGCGCCTTGAAGGCGTGGTCGGCGAACTGCCGGGCATAGGCGAACGCCTGGGAATCGAACGGCTTGGTCATGGCATGTCCCTCGCGGGCATCTTGGGGTGGGACCAAAGCCTAACAAAGGAAATTGTGCATTGCAACATCAGACCAGATGAAGCTACGCAATAGCTGCCCGCTTGCTCTTATTGCGCCGCGTCAGAAGCTGCCGCGACTACAGCTGGCGCCCGAGGTGCAGGTCTCATGGACCACCACGCGATCGAGCCCCGGCAGGCGCGGCTCCAGGCGGCGGAAGATCCAGCGCGCGAGCATTTCGCTGGTCGGGTTCTCCAGCCCCTCGATCTCGTTGAGGTAATGGTGATCCAACTGCTCGAACAGCGGAGCGAATGCGGACTTGACGTCGGCGAAGTCCATCACCCAGCCCATGGCAGGGTCCGGTTCGCCTTCGACATGAACCTCCACCCGGAAAGAATGCCCGTGCAGCCGTGCACACTTGTGCCCGGGCGGCACGTTGGGCAGCCGATGCGCCGCCTCGATCTGGAACACTTTATGGATGTGCATGACGAGCCATTGTATGCCCGGCCCACGGCCAGGGCCCGGGCGGGCAAGACTGGTAGGATGCGGGAGGCGCGACGCCGCAGGCGTGGTGGCTATGGGTGGACTCGAACCACCGACCCCAGCATTATGAGTGCTGTGCTCTAACCGGCTGAGCTACATAGCCAAGGGGCGTCGCCGGCGTCGGACGCCAACGGAGCCCGGCAGTGTAATCGGCACGTCCTGCCGGTTCAAGCCTCTTCGCTTTCCAGCGCGGCGCGCGCTATGGTTGACGCCGGGCTTAAGGCCGCTGCATGCGCGGCATGCGGGCTTGAGGAGGCGACATGATCGACGCGGATGGCTATCGCCCGAACGTAGGCATCGTACTGCTGAACGGCGAGGGCCGCCTGTTCTGGGCCCGCCGGGTCAGCCACGACGGCTGGCAGTTCCCGCAGGGCGGCATGCGCAGCGACGAGACCCCGCTCGAGGCCATGTACCGGGAGCTTGCCGAGGAAACGGGGCTTGCACCCGAGCATGTGGAGGTGGTGGCCAGCACCCGCGGCTGGCTGCGCTACCGATTGCCCAACCGTTACGTGCGCCATCACCAGCGGCCTACCTGCATCGGCCAGAAGCAGGTCTGGTTCCTGTTGCGTCTGGTGGGGGGCGAGGACGCGCTCAAACTCGATGCCTGTGACAAGCCGGAATTCGACATCTGGCGCTGGGTCGACTTCTGGTATCCCGCAGGACATGTGGTCAGCTTCAAACGCCAGGTGTACGAGCGGGCGCTGCGCCACTTCGCGCCGCTGGTGGAAGACCTGCTGAGCCTCAAGCTGGGCACGTTGCCTCGCGCCGCGGAGGGCGCCCGGCCCGGCAACCGCGCAGTTGCCTGAACAGCGGGACGGGGATCTGTTTGACAATCATTCGCATTCGCGATGGAATGCGCGCATGTACATCTGCCTCTGCAACGCCGTGACCGACGGCGACATCCGCCGCGCCGTTGCCGACGGCGTCCGCACCTTTCCCGAGCTGCAAGCGCGTACCGGCTGTTCGGACTGCTGCGGTTGCTGCGAACCGGAAGCGCGCGCCACCCTCGACGCCGCGCTGGCGCAGGTGGCGTTCCCGTTGCCGCTGGTCACCGCCTGAGGGGGCGAAGCCCAAACCGCAACCATTCGCGTTTCTTCCCGCGCACGGGCGAGCCCGTATAGTCGCCGGTCGAACCGGATGGAGACCTCCCATGAAAGGCGACGCCAAGGTCATCGAGTACCTCAACAAGGTGCTCTATAACGAGCTGACGGCCATCAACCAGTACTTCCTGCATTACCGCATGTTCAAGGACTGGGGTTACGGCGAGCTGGCCGAGCACGAGTACAAGGAATCGATCGAGGAAATGAAGCACGCCGATCGCCTGATCGAGCGGATCCTGTTCCTCGATGGCCTACCCAACCTGCAGCACCTGGGCAAATTGCGCATCGGCGAGAACGTCCTCGAATGCATCCGGGGCGACCTGGACCTGGAGCTGGCCGCCGCGGTCGACCTGCGGGCGGCGATCGCGCACAGCGAGGGCATTGCCGACTACATCAGCCGCGATCTGTTCAAGACCATCCTCCATGACGAGGAAGAGCACATCGACTGGCTGGAGACCCAGCTCAGTCTGGTCGAGGACATCGGTGCCGAGCGCTACCTGCAAAGCAAGATGGGTAGCTGACCGGCGCATGGAGCGGGCCGGCCGGAGCCCGGCACCACACGCCCACGCAAAGCGTGCGGCCGTTCCTTGACGCTTTCGTCACACTGCGGCTATATCGGTCACCCCAGCAGTTCCGGATTTCCACATGGCCTCACGCCCGCCTCCGCGCTTCGTCGTGCGCCCGCACGATGAGGCCAGCCTGCGCCGCCGCCGGCTGTGGCTGGGCGCGGCCTGGCTGGCCAGCGTGGTGCTGACCGGGATTGTGGTCGGCACGCTGGCCTGGCGCACCACGCCGGCCGCGGTCGACCATCGCGAGGCCAGGCACCTGGCTGCCGAGAACGAGCAACTCAAGCAGCAGGTCGCCAACCTCAAGCGCGCGCAGCAGGTGACCGACATCGCCACGCGCTCGCTGCGCGGCACGCTCACCGAGCGCGACGAGGAGATCAACGGCTTGCGCGCGGACCTAGGCTTCTATTCGCGCCTGGTCGGCGGCAACGCCCCGCGCGAGGGGCTCAAGGTGCAGGAAGTGCAGTTGCGTCCGGTGGCCGGTTCGCACGCCTGGAACCTCGCCCTCAGCCTGACCCAGAACGCCAAGCGGGGCAGCGACGTCAGCGGCACCGTCACGCTCAGCGTGGAAGGCGTGCGCGGCGACAAGGTAGAGGCGCTGGGCTGGTCGCAGCTGGGCGATGCTGCGCAGCGGGACGGCATGCCTTTCCGGTTCCGTTATTTCCAGCAGTTGCATGCGACGTTCATGCTGCCGGCCGACTTCAAGCCGACCCGGCTGCGGCTGCACGTCAAACCAGGGGATGCCGACGCCGTCGACCGCACCGTGGCGTGGAGCGATGCGCTGTCTGGCAACCTCACCACGATCGAAGGGGGAAACTGACCATGCTCAACCGTCGACGCACCGACCGCACCAGCGGCAGCAACGACACCAGCCTGATAGCCCGGGGGACCGTGATCCGCGGCGATCTTCGCTTCAGCGGCGCGCTGCACCTGGATGGACGCATCGAGGGCGCCGTGCTGGCCGAGGGCGAGGACGCGGTGTTCACCCTGAGCGAGCACGGCCAGGTGCAGGGGGACATCCACGTGCCGCATGCGATCGTCAACGGCTCCGTCGAGGGCGACATCCATGCCGGCGAGCGGCTGGAACTGGCGCCGCTGGCGCGGATCACCGGCGACGTGCACTACCGCACGCTGGAGATGGCGGCCGGCGCGCAAGTCAACGGGCGCATGAGCCATCGGGTGGAACCGGTGGCGCGCGAACTGCCCGCCCCCTCGCAGCCGGACGCCGAACTCGACGAGGCCGTACCCGCCTGAATTCCGGCCGCTTGCCGGTATCGGCAGCCTGTTCCGGACTGCGAGGCCCGCCAGGCGCTATCCTTGAGATCGCGCCTTCGCAACCGCACATTCGCCGCATGGAAACCCTCGTCTCGATACCCGACTACCGCCAGGCCGGCGCCCCGCTGGTCTTCACCGAAGCCGCCGCGCGCAAGGTGCACGAGCTGATCGTCGAGGAGGGCAATCCCGCGCTGAAGCTTCGTGTGTACATCACCGGCGGCGGCTGCTCGGGTTTCCAGTACGGCTTCACCTTCGACGAGGCCCAGGCCGAGGACGACTTCGCGCTCGATCGGGAGGGCGTAACGCTGCTGGTCGACCCGCTTTCGCTGCAATACCTCACCGGCGCGGAAATCGATTACGCGGAAAGCCTTTCCGGCGCGCAGTTCGTGATCCGCAACCCCAACGCCAAGACCACCTGCGGCTGCGGCTCCTCGTTCTCGACCTGAGCTGCCGATGGCCGCTGCCGTCACCAACATCTTTGCCGGTCTGAGCCTGGTGCTCGACCGCATGGCCGAGTGCCGCGACCACCAGGCATGGGTCGCCGAGCAGGCCGGCCGTGGCGAGGCGCGCTACCTGCTGCTCGATCCTTCGGGCGACAGCTACCTGCTCCCCGAAACCGACGGCCTGCGCTGGGTCGACGAGACCGAGCGCCGCGAGCTGTTCCCCGATGTGCCCACCAGTCTGCTGGGGGTCGCGCAGGAGCGGCCGCACTTCCTGCTCGCGCTCGACGAAAGCCACCCGTTGGAGTCGCTCGAAGCGCGCCTGGCGGCACGCCGGATCGGCCTGCGCGAGGCGGGCCTGCGCCTGCCTGCCGCCGAGGCGGGGTTGTTCGCCTACGCCAAGGGCCTGGCGCACTGGCAGCGTGAGACGCGCTTCTGCGGCAGCTGCGGCGCGCCCCTGGAGCGGGTTGCCGCCGGCCATCGCATGCGCTGCACCCGCCCGGCGTGCGCACGGCTGCATTTCCCTCGTACGGATGCCGCGATCATCGCGATCGTCGAGCATGAGGGCGCCTGCCTGCTCGGGCGCCAGGCGAGCTGGCCAAGGGGCCGCTGGTCGGCGCTGGCCGGCTTCGTCGAGCCCGGCGAATCGCTGGAAGACGCGGTCCGCCGCGAGGTGGCCGAGGAGGCCGGCGTGCGGGTGGGCGCGGTGCACTACCACTCCTCGCAGCCGTGGCCGCTGCCGGCCTCGCTGATGGTCGGGTTCCTCGCCGAGGCGGTCGATCCGGCCATCCGTCTGCGCGACGGCGAGCTCGAGGACGCGCGCTGGTTCACGCCGGGGCAGATCGTGGAAGGCCTGCGCGAGGGCACTTTCGCCACGCCGACGCGGCTGTCGGTGTCCTACCAGTTGCTGGCGCACTGGTTGCGCGAGCGCGCCGGACTGGAGCTGGACGCGCTTACGACCGCCCCTCGCTAGCGTACCGGCCTTGCGCGATGCGCCCCGGCACGGTGGTCGCGCCGGCTTCCACGCCTGCAGTACAGGCCGACTGTGGCGCTGCCCTAGAATGGCCGGGTCCCCAAGGAGTCTCCGATGGCCCTCAGCCTGCTTGCCGCCCTCATCGCGCTTGGCCTCCTGCACCTGCTACCGCAGCTTGCGCAATGGCGCGGGGACGGCGTGTTCCGTGGCTGGGTGCGGCAGCTGGACGATACCGCCGGGCGTGGCCGCGTGCTGCTGACGCTGGTGGTGCCGGCCGCGCTCTGCCTGCTGCTGGCCGAGCTGCTCGGGCACCTGCCGCTCGGCGGCTTCATGCAGCTGGCTTTCGCGGTGGTGGTGCTGCTCTACGGGCTCGGGCCGCATGCGTTCGAGGCCGACCTGGAGGCCGTCCTGCACGCACCCGATCCAGTCACTCGCCTGGCGGCGGCGCAGCGCCTGGCCGAGCCGGGCGGGCAGGTGGCCTGGAATGCCCACGCCCTGGGGGAAGCCGTGGCGCTCGCCGCACTGCGGCGGCGCTTCGGGGTACTGTTCTGGTTCTTCGTGCTGGGCCCGGCCGGCGCCCTGCTCTACCGGCTGGCGCAGGTGCTGGGCCATGACGACACGCTGGCGCTCGATAGCGCCAGCCGCAGCCACGCGCGCTACGTGGCCAACGCGCTGGACTGGCTGCCCGCGCAACTGCTGGTGTTCACCCTGGCGCTGGTCGGCCACTGGGATGCGGTGATGGCCGCCTGGCAACGCTGGCGCCTGCATGCCTCGCCGACCAGCTGGTACACCGAGGGTCCGGACTTCCTCGCCGCCGCGGCCTGTGCCGACATCGAGGTGGAGATCGAGGCGGGCGACGGCTTCGCCGAGGAGCGCAGTGATCCGCTGCTCGAGCTGGCCCGCATGCGCAGCGCGTTCCTGCGGGCGTTGCTGGCCTGGCTGAGCGTGGTGGCGCTGATCGTGCTCGGCGGCTGGTTTACCTGACGTACGGATCCAGCCAGGGCTGCCCGTCCTGCGGTTCCGCAGTGGGCGAGCGCACGGGCACCTATGCCAGCGTGCCACGCAGTTCGCGTACGCGCGCCTCCAGCGCATCCAGCCGCAGCCGCTCCGGTGCCACCGGCGCATCGACCACCAGTTCGACCCGCGCGCGGAACCGGCGTGGCAGGCGCGCGCGGCCCAGCCGCGTGTCGCGCCGGCTCCATACGCTGCCCCACAACCCGCGCAGCACCATCGGCACCACCGGCACCGGCCGGCGTTCGAGAATCCGCAGCACGCCCGGCCGGAACGGGCCGATCTCGCCATCGCGCGTGAGCCCGCCCTCGGGGAAGATGCACACCAGCTCGCCGGCGGCCAGCGCCTGGTCGATCGCCTCGTAGGCGGCGGCCAGCACCGCCGGATCCTCCTTCTGGCCGGCAATCGGGATGGCTTTGGCGGTGCGGAAGATGAACCGCAGCAGCGGGATGTTGAAGATGCGGTAGTACATGACGAAGCGCGCGGGCCGGCGCAGATGGGCCATCAGCAGCAACGGGTCCATGAAACTGACGTGGTTGCACACCAGCAGCGCCGGGCCTTCTTCCGGCACGTGGCGCATGCCCTCCACGCGCACGCGGTAGAGCGTGTTCACCAGCACCCAGGTGACGAAGCGCATCGGGAACTCGGGCACCAGCGTGAAGATGTAGGCCGCCACCGCCACGTTGAGCAACGCCGCGGCGAGAAAGGTTTCCACCGCATCGAGGCCCAGCGCCCCCAGCGCCAGCCCGAAACCGGCCGCCAGCACGATCAGCAGCGCATTGACGATGTTGTTGCCGGCGATCACGCGCGAGAGCTGGCCGCGCGGCGCGCGCGCCTGCACGAAGGCGAACAGCGGCACCACGTAGAAGCCGGCGAACACGCCGATCAGGGTCAGGTCCAGCGCCACCCGCCAGCTGCCCGCACCACGCAGGAAGGCCAGCCAGTCCAGCCCATGCGCCAGTGCCGCACCGTGCCGCGCGAAAAACAGGTCCACGCCGAACACGGTCAGCCCGAACGCCCCCAGCGGCACCAGGCCGATCTCCACCCGCCTGCCGGACATCCGCTCGCACAACAGCGCGCCCGCGCCGGTACCGATCGAGAACAGCGTGAGCACCAGGGTATTGACCGAGCCGTCGCCACCCAGCGTCTCGCGCGTGTAGTTGGGCAGCTGCGCGATGAGCACGGTGCCGAAGAACCAGAACCAGGAGATGCCCAGTACCGCGTTGAACACGGCCCGGTCGCTCCGCACGATGCCGAGCACGCGGGCAGTCTCGCGGAACGGGTTCCAGTCGAACCGCAGCTCCGGGGCCGTCGCCGGGGCCGGCGGAATGCGCCGGCTCGCCAGGTAGCCGGCCACCGCCACCGCGATCGTCGCAGCCGAGGCGAGCCATGGTCCCGCGCCGGCGATCAGCATCAAGGAATTGCCCGCGATCATGCCGACGAGCATCGCCAGCTGCGTACCCATTTCGACCAATCCGTTGCCGCCGACCAGCTCGGCCGGGTCCAGCGCCTGCGGCAGGATCGCGTACTTGATCGGCCCGAACATGGTGGAGTGCAGTCCCATCAGGAACAGCACCACCAGCAGCAGCGTGGTGTCGTGGGTATGGAAGCCGATCGCCGCCAGCGCCATCGCGCCGATCTCGAACAGCTTCACCGCGCGGATGATGCGCGTCTTCTCGTATTTCTCGGCCAGTTGCCCCGCAGTGGCCGAGAACAGGAAGAACGGCAGGATGAACAGCGCCGGCGCGAGGTTGGTGTAGAGCGACACGCTCCGGTCGCCCAGGCCCATCTGGAACGCCACCAGCATCACCATGGCGTTGCGAAAGGCGTTGTCGTTGAAGGCCCCCAGCGCCTGGGTCCAGAAGAACGGCGCGAAGCGACGCTGGCGGAGCAGGGCGAACTGGCTCATGCGTGCTCCACCGGCGCGGCCGCGCGACCCATGACCGCTTCGAACAGCTCTTCAGGGCGCTTCTTGCCGAAGCGCGGACTCTTTCCGGCCGCCGGCGCGGCCATGGCCAGCCAGGCAAGCACGGCCGCTTTCGCCGTCGGTACCCAGTCGGGGTCGTGGACCAGGCGCTCCTCCAGCTCGTCGAACCCGAGCCACACCACACTGCCTTCGGCATTGTGCTGGATGTGCCGGCGCCCTTCGGCGTCGATCGCACAACCAAGGAACGCCACCTGGACGAAGCCGGTGCTCAGCTCCTCGAGGATCACCTTCGGGGTCGCGTCCTTGATCAGGATCGCGGCCCGCGTTTCTTCGTAGACCTCGCGCACCGCCGTATGCCTGATGTGCTGGCCGTCGCCCTCGCGGCCATCGATTCCCGGTGGCCAATAACCCCCGCCGATGGTGTGCAGGCACGACGGGTAGGTGGCCGAGGTCTCGGCGCGCCGGTGCAAGAGGATGCTTCGCGTCTCGGCGCAGACCACCAGCGCATTGGCGCTGAGCACCCGTGGCGGGTGGCCGTCTTCGGGCAGGGCCCTGAGGGCACACAACTCGGCGTAATCGATCGGGCGCAAATGGAACGACGGCGGGTCGTCCGCCCACATCACCGCGTTGACCACGAGGGCATGCGGGTCGTTGGGCGCCACGTTCCGGAGTTGCTCGCGCCGCCGGTCGGCAAGCTCCCTTGCGCCGGCGCCGAGCGGGTGCCGCGGCAGGATCCGCAGCGCCGGCTCCTCCACGTAGGGGCCGTGCAGGACCGCGAGGTGCCCGAGCAGCCCGTTGATGCGTTCACGATGCCGTGCGCTCAAACCGCCGGCGCGGGAGCCACCTCGTGGCTTCTTCAGACCGTCGAAGTACGCCGGTATCCGTTCGTCCAGGCCCAGCCATTTGACGAGTTTGTCGAGCAGCCACAACACGATATCGACCATACGCTCCTGTCCCTGACGGCCCCGTGCCGCATGGCCCGCGTGCTGGCGCACGTTCGGCCCGAGAATTCCCGATGCACATCCTAGAGGCTGGAGCGGGACGCGGCGACAGGCGACCACCAGCACCGAAGGTGGCCGCTCCAGGCGTGGCGTCCATGCGATCCGTCTTGCCGCCCCGGCACATCGGGCATACCGTTGCGGCGGGGAGGCGCGGAGGTTGGGGCGGACCGTCCATCTGGCGAGGCCCGTTTGCGAAGTCCCCGGCGCTCGTGGCGCCCGCCTACCTGGCGCCTGCGTTCCGAGAGGGGAAGACACCATGGACATGAGCCGGAGATATCTGGTCTGGTCGCTGTGCTATGCCGCCATCGGCATGGGGCTGGGCATCTACATGGCCGCCTCGCACAACCACGGGCAGCTGGTGACGCACGCCCATGTGCTGCTGGTTGGCTTCGTGCTTTCGCTGGTCTACGGGATCATCCACCGGCTGTGGCTGGAAGCCCCGCGCCGCGCGGTCGCGATGACCCAGTTCGTGCTGCACCAGGCGGCGGCCGCCGTACTGCTGGTCGGCCTGTTCCTGCTTTACGGCGGCAAGGCGGGCGAGGACACCCTGGCCCCGCTGCTGGGTATCGGCTCCATCGGCGTGCTGCTCGGCATGCTGCTGATGCTCTACATGGTGCTGCGGCCGGGCACGGCACGCAGCGCCGAGCCGGGCGCGCCGGGCCGCGCGGCCGCCTGACTTGCCGGCCCGGGCGGACTCCGCCGCCCGGGCCCCTGCGCCTAGCTCCGCCGTAGCGCGCGGTGGGCGATGTCGCGCCGGCAAAACGCGCCGTTGAAGTGGATCTTGGAGACCGCTTCGTAGGCGTGCTCACGCGCGGCGGCGAGATCGCTGCCCAGGGCACAGACCGTCAGCACGCGCCCGCCGGCGGTGGCCACGCGGCCCTGCTCGTCGAGCCGGGTGCCGGCATGGAACACCTTCACCGTGGGATCGAAGGCCGCGTCGAGGCCACCGATCGGGTCGCCGCTGCGCACGCGGCCGGGGTAGCCCTCGGCCGCCACCACCACGCCGATGGCCGGACGGCCATCCCACTGGGCGCGGGTGTGGTGAAGCTCACCGTCCAGTGCAGCCTCGATCAGGTCGACCAGATCGGACTTCAGGCGCAGCATGATCGGTTGCGTTTCCGGATCGCCGAAGCGCACGTTGAATTCGATCACTTTCGGCGCGCCGGTCTTGTCGATCATCAGCCCTGCATAGAGGAAGCCGATGAACGGCGCACCCTCGGCGGCCATGCCGCGCAGGGTCGGCTCGATGACTTCCTTGAGGATGCGCTGCTCGACCGCAGGGGTGACCACCGGCGCCGGCGAGTAGGCGCCCATGCCGCCGGTATTGGGACCGAGGTCGCCCTCGTCGCGGCGCTTGTGGTCCTGGCTGGAAGCCATCGGCAGCGCGTGGCTGCCGTCGCTCATCACGATGTAGCTGGCCTCCTCGCCCTCGAGGAACTCCTCGATCACGACGCGGGCCGAGGCGTTGCCGAAAGCGTGGCCGCCGAGCATGTCGTGCAGCGCCTGCTCGGCATCGGCCAGGGTCAGCGCCACCACCACCCCCTTGCCCGCGGCCAGCCCATCGGCCTTGATCACGATCGGCGCGCCGTGCTGCCGCACGTAGCCCAGAGCGGCGTTCAACTCGTTGAATACCGCGTAGCGCGCGGTCGGGATGTTGTGCCGGAGCAGGAAATCCTTGGCGAAGGCCTTGGAGCCTTCCAGCTGCGCGGCGATCGCACGTGGCCCGTAGATGCGCAGTCCGGCGGCACGGAAACGGTCGACCACACCGGCGACCAGCGGCACCTCGGGACCGACGATGGTGAGTTCGATCTTCTCGGCCCTGGCCAGCGCGAGCAGTCCGTCCAGGTCGTTCATCGCGATCTCGGCATTGCGCACGCCGCGCTCGCGCGCGGTGCCGGCGTTGCCCGGGGCGACGATCACCTCGCTGACCCGCGGCGACTGCTTGAGCTTCCACGCCAGCGCGTGTTCGCGCCCGCCGCTGCCGATCACCAGAACCTTCATGCGCGCTCCCGAAGCGTGTGGTGCGCCCCGTGGCGCCGGCGCGCATTGTAGCGGAGCGCCCTCTCTTCCCGGCCCCATCGAGGGAGCGCAAGGGGATGGGCGTCGGCGGTGGATCCGGTTGAACTCCACGCGAGCCCGCCCCGCACCCAACCATCCCCAAGGGGGAGGCGCCTCACCCCGCGATGGTGTGGTGGCGGGCGAGCAGCTCGAGCAGCGCGGCGCGCGGCAGCTTGCCGGTCTCGTTGCGGGGAAGCGCGGCCACCCGGATCAGCGGACGCGGCAGGAACACCGCGTCGACCGCCCGCCGCAGCGCGTCGAGGATGGCGTGTTCGTCCAGCTCCGGCGCCACCGCCAGCGCGGCGATCCGGTGCACACCCAGCGTGTCGCCGTCATCGAGCTGGAACACCACGCCGTCCTGCACGCCCGGTATGGCCAGCAGGCGCCGGGTCAGGTCCCCGAGCGAGGCGCGCTTGCCGGCAATCTCCAGCATGTCCGCCTGGCGACCGCGCAGGCGGAATGCCCGGCCATCGCCCGACAGGCTGACGATGTCGGCCAGCAACCGCGGCGCGTCGAGCTGCGGTGCAGCGACCTGGGTGCCGTCCGGCTGCGGATGGAGGTGGACGCCCGGATAGAGGGTCCAGTCCGCCTCGCAGGTGGTGCGACGGCTGGCGAACACGCAGGTCTCGGTGGAACCGAACACCTCCAGCAGTGGTGCGCCGAAGCGCTGTTCGGCCGCCTGCGCCAGCTCGGTCGGCATCGGCGCGGTGGCCGAGACCATCGCCGCCAGCGGCGGCAGCGCGATGCCCGACTCGACCAGCGCGCGCAGGTGCACCGGGGTGGTCACCAGCACGCGCGGCTCCGGCACCTCGGCCAGGGCGGCGGCGACGTCGGCCGGGAAGAACGGCCGACCGGCATGCACCCCGATGCCGCCCAGCAGCGGCAGCAGCACGCTCATCTCCATGCCGTACATGTGCTGCGGCGGCACCGTCGCGACCGCCGAGAAGCGGTCGCCGACCGCGCCACGCAGCATCGACAGGTTGCCCGCGTTGCTGGCGTGGAAGCTGCGCCAGGTCTTGAGGTTGGCACTGGGCACGCCGGTGGAGCCGGACGTGTAGCCGATCGCCACTACCTGGTCGGCCGGGATCTGCGGCCAGCGCTCGACATCGTCGTCCAGCACGCCCGCGGACAAGACCGGCAAGCGGTGGTAGCCGGCGGGCGCCGGGTCGAGCGGCTGCTCGCCCAGCGCGTAGCTGCCCGGGTGCGCGGCCATCACCTCGTCCACCGCCTGGGGCGCGCGCGAGGAGGGCAGCAGGTTGGTCTGCCCACGCAGCACGATGGCGCAGAAGGCGACCAGGAAGGCGTAGCGGTCCTCGCACAGGTTCACCGCCGCGCCGGCGCTGGGCAGGGTGGCGGCGACCTGGCGCACGTGGGCCAGGAACTGTGCGGCGCTGACCGGCTCGCCGCCGCGCCAGGCCAGCACACGCGCGGGTGTGTCCGCATGCAGCAGTGCCAGGCGCTGCGGCGCCTCGCGCTGGAAAGTGTCGTAAACGATGGCCAAGCCGCTTATCTCCCAGTTCGCCATGCGCCAGACGCACACAGCATGGCGACCGACGCACGGAAGTCGGCGTGAAGCGCGCATGTGCTGCAATCCCGCCGCGAGCCAGCCGGCCCGGGGCGCCCCCCTGGACGCTCAGGACCGGATGATAGCGCCCGTGAGGGCATCGCGGATCACCGTCGGGCGTTCCTGGCCGCCGAGCGGGGCATCGAGCACGCCGTCCAGCGCCTCGCCGAAGTAGTCCTGCACGGCCTGCGCGCTGCGTGCCGGGGGCGAACCGTGGGGGTTGGCGCTGGTCGACACCAGCGCGCCGCCCCAGGCCCGGCACAACGCGGCGGCGGGCTCGTGGGCGGTGACCCGCAGTGCGATGCCTTCGTGTGCGCCGGCCACCCAGGCTGGCACCTCCGCGGTGCGCGGGAAGATCCAGGTGTTCGGGCCCGGCCAGCTCGCCTTGACCTGCGCCAGTACCTCGGCCGGGACCCGGGCCAGGTCGATGTAGCGCTCGACCTGGGCAAAGTCGGCCGCAATCAGCAGCACGCCCTGCGTGGGCGGGCGCTGCTTGAGCGAGAACAGGCGCTCGAAGGCGGCCCGGTCACGCGGATCGCAACCCAGGCCGTAGACCGCCTCGGTCGGATACGCCAGCACGCCGCCGCGCCGCAGCAGCGCGGCGGCGGCATCGCAGTCGGCCAGGGTGAAGCGCGCGGTCATGCTCAGGCGCCGGTCGTCTTTTTCGCCACCGCCTTCTTCACTGCGGTCTTCCCGGTCGCCTGCTTGGCGGCCGTCTTCTTCGCCGCGGCCTTCTTCGCGGGCGCCTTCTTCGCGGCGGCCTTCTTGGGCGCGGCCTTCTTCGTGGCCGGCGCTTTCTTCGCGGCCGCCTGCTTGGTGGCGGTCTTGCGGGTGAAGCGGCCCTTCTTGACCGGTGCGGCGGCGAGCAGCTCCAGGCACTGCGCCTCGGTCAGGTCCTTCGGCTCGGTGTCCTTGGGAATGCGTGCGTTCTTCTCGCCATCGGTGATGTACGGCCCGTAGCGGCCGTTGAGCACCTGCACGCCGTTGCCGAAGTCGGCAATCACCCGGTTGGCCAGCATTTCCAGCTTCTCGCGCACGATCTGCAAGGCGCGCGGCAGTTCGATGGTGTAGGGATCGTCCTCGGCCTTCAGCGAGGCGTACGTGCTGCCCTGCTTCACGAACGGGCCGAAGCGGCCGATGCCCACGCTCACTTCCTCGCCGTTCTCGGCCTGCCCAAGCTGGCGCGGCAGCTTGAACAGCTCCATCGCCTCCTCGAGAGTGATGGTGTGCATGCTTTGCCCCGGCCGCAACGAGGCGAACTGCAGTTTCTCGTCGGTGTCCTTGTCACCGATCTGCGCGTACGGCCCGTACCGGCCCAGCCGTACGGACACCGGCTTGCCGCTCTTGGGGTCGATGCCCAGCTCGCGCGCGCCGGTGGCTTCGCTGCGGTCGACCGACTCGGTCTTCTCCTCGACCTGGGTCTTGAACGGCTGCCAGAAACGCTCCATCAGCGGCACCCAGGCTTCCTCGCCGCGGCTGACCGCGTCCAGCTCGTCCTCCAGCCTGGCGGTGAAGTCGTAGTCGACGTACTGGTTGAAGTGCTGGGTCAGGAACTTGCCCACCGCGCGGCCGACATCGGTCGGCTTGAAGCGACGGTTCTCGAGGAACACGTACTCGCGGTTCTGCAGCACCTGGATGATGCTGGCGTAGGTCGACGGACGGCCGATGCCGTATTCCTCCAGCGCCTTGACCAGGCTGGCCTCCGAATAGCGCGGCGGCGGCTCGGTGAAGTGCTGGTCGGCCAGGATGTCGGCCAGCGCAACCTGCTCGCCCTTGGCCAGGCGCGGCAGGCGACGGCCTTCGTCGTCGTCCTCGGCGCTCTTCTGGTCGCGGCCTTCCTCGTACACGGCCAGGAACCCCGGGTCGACCACGGTGGTGCCGGTGGCGCGGAATGCGGCCGGGCCGCCGGCCGTGTCGGGCAGCTCGAAGTCCACCGACACGGTGTTGAGCGTGGCATGGATCATCTGGCAGGCGACCGTGCGCTTCCAGATCAGCTCGTAAAGCTTGCGCTGCTCCTCGTTGAGGAAGGCGGCGACCTGGCGTGGCGTGCGCATCGCCGAGGTCGGGCGGATCGCCTCGTGCGCCTCCTGCGCGTTCTTGGACTTGGTGCGGTAGACCTGCACGCCGTCGGGCAGCGCGCCGCGGCCGAAGTCGCGCGCGATCAGCGCGCGCAGCTCGTCCGTCGCCTCGTTGGAGAGCGCGGTGGAGTCGGTACGCATGTAGGTGATCAGGCCGACGTTGCCTTCGCTGCCCAGGCTCACGCCTTCGTACAGGCCCTGGGCGATCTTCATCGTGCGGCTGGTGCCGAAGCCGAGCTTGCGTGCGGCCTCCTGCTGCAGCGTGGAGGTGGTGAACGGCGCGGCCGGGCGACGCTTGCGCTCCTTGGAGGTGACGTCGCTGACCGTCAGGTGGCCGCCAGCGGCGGCTTTCAGGGCGCCGCGCGCAGCCATCGCATCGGCTTCGTTGGTGAGGTCGAACTGCTCGAACTTCTTGCCGTTGAGCTTGGTCAGGCGGGCGCCGAAGTCGCCCTCGGCATGCTTGAGCCTGGCTTCCACCGTCCAGTACTCGCGGGCGACGAAGGCTTCGATCTCCTCCTCGCGCTCGACGATCATGCGCAACGCCGGACTCTGCACGCGCCCCGCGGACAGGCCGCGCTGCACCTTGCGCCAGAGCACCGGCGAGAGGTTGAAGCCGACCAGGTAGTCCAGCGCGCGGCGCGCCTGCTGGGCGTCGACCATGTCGTGCGACAACTGCCGCGGCTGCGCCACGGCGGCCTTGATCGCCTTGGGCGTGATCTCGGAGAACACCACCCGGTGCATGCGCTTGCCCTCGGTCAGGCCGCGGTCCTTCAGGATCTCGCTGATATGCCAGGAGATCGCCTCGCCCTCGCGATCCAAGTCGGTGGCGAGGTAGATGTCGTCGGCCGCCTTGGCGGCCTTGGCGATCGCGTCGACGTGCTTCTCGTTGCGCTCGATCACCTCGTACTTCATGGCGAAGCCGTTGTCGGGGTCGACCGCGCCCTCCTTCGGCTTCAGGTCACGCACGTGGCCGTAGGAGGCCAGGACCTGGAAGTCCTTGCCGAGGTATTTGTTGATCGTCTTGGCCTTGGCGGGCGACTCGACGATGAGGAGGTTCTTGGCCATGGGGCGGGGGGTTTCCGGAACGTTCCGTGCCGCCGGCTGGCGGGCACACTCTTTATTAGTTGAGCCATGCGCTCGCCGGGACTGTCAAGCCGGATCGCGTGAAACCGCGACGCGGCGCGGCTTCCGCCGGCACGACCGATATCCGCGCGACCGGCGCCCGTGGGCTAGGCCACGCACTGGTAGCGGTTGCCGGGCAGGCTCTCCACCTGCCCGTCCAGTTCCAGCATCAGCAACATGGAGGACAACGCGGCCGGCTGCAGGCCAGTGCGCGCCGCCAGCTCGTCGAGCGTGGCCGGATCGTGGCCCAGGGCCTCGCGCAGGCGGTGCTGCTCCGGATCGGCCGGCGCCGCAGCGGGAAGCCCATCCGGCGCCGGGACCGCGGCGAGCCGTGCCGCCAGCTCCAGGCCCAGTGCACGTGCCGCGGGGGCCAGCGTCTCGACGAGCTCGGCCGGCTCCTCGACCAGGCGCACGCCCTCGCGGATCAGCCGGTGGCAACCGCGCGCCAGCGGGTTGTGCACCGAACCGGGCAGGGCGAAGACCTCCCGGCCCTGTTCGCCCGCCAGCCGCGCGGTGATCAACGACCCGGACTTCAGCCCCGCCTCGATCACCAGCGTGCCCAGCGACAGCCCGGCGATGAGGCGGTTGCGGCGCGGGAAATGGTCCGCCCGCGGTGGCGTGCCGGGCGGGAACTCGCTCAGCAGTGCGCCGCGCGCCGTGATCGCCTGCGCCAGCGCCTGGTGCTTGCGCGGGTAGACCCGGTCCGGCCCGGTGCCGACGACCGCGATGGTCGGCGCATCGACCGCCAGCGCGGCGGCATGGGCCGCACCGTCGACCCCGTCGGCCAAGCCGCTGGTCACCACGAAACCGGCCTGCGCCAGCGCCGTGGCGAAACGGCGCGCATGCGCCAGCCCGCCCGCGGTGGCGCCGCGCGCGCCGACGATCGCCACCTGCGGGCGCAGCAGCAGCCCGGCATCGCCGGCGACGAACAACGCTGCCGGCGGCTGCGGGATGTGCTCCAGCAGCGGCGGGAAGTCCGCGTCGGTACAGCACAGCAGCCGATGGCCGGGCGCGGCGAGCCAGGCCAGGTCGGCGGCCAGGCGCGCCTCGTCCGGATGCCTGAGCCAGGCACCGGCGGCCTCGCCCATGCCGGCCGGCGCACGCTTCAGATCGGCCAGCACGGCCTCGATGTCGCCCGTCCCCGCGGCGAGCCGCTCGCGCAATGCGGCCAGGCCCAGGCCAGGGGTGCGCAGCAGGACAAGCCAGGCGCGAAGTGCGTCCGTATCACTCATCCGGACAGTTTAGGTTCGCGCCAACGAAAAACGGCGCGGCCAAGGCCGCGCCGTCCTGTCGGGCAACACCGAAGCGGAAGCTACTCGGGCATCACGAGGCGGTCGCCGCGATGCACCGGGCGAAGGCCATCCATCACCAGGCCGTAGCTCACGCGATCGAAGGTGCGGAACACCATCACGTGCCCGATGAATTCCTCCGGCAGCGTGACGTGCTCGCCGCTGCCGCGGCGCCAGCTGCTGCTGGCCACGTCGTCGTGGATCGTCTCTCCGGGCTGGAAGACGGCAAAGGTCTGGCCGTTGTCCACGCCATCCTTCGCGCCGATCGACAGCGCCACGACCTGGCGTGGGCCGGCCGCATCCATCGCGTCGGCGAAGGCGATCACGCGGGCATTGGCCGGCACCGAACGGGGCGCGTGCGGGTAGTAGTAGGGATCATAGGCCGGGCCATCCACGGGCAGCACGCGGTCGCCGCTGCGGATTTCCTGGGTGGCATCGAGCAGCAGCAGGGTGGACGGGTCGCCCGCGCGCAGCGTTTCGGCGGTGCCGATCACGCTGACTTCCACCCCCAGGTCCTCGCCGCGACCGAAGTGGTGGTCATTGCGGAAGTCCTCTTCCCAGGGCGAGTTGACCATCGCCACGTCGCTGTCCATGCCATGCCCGACGATCTCGTTCCCGGCGTCGGCCGGATCGTCCTGCTCGAAGCCGCGGAAGACATGGCTCGGCCGCACGATCACCCAGCGCTGGCCCGGCTCGCTCCTGAGGCCGCGCACGTACAGGTTCTGCCCGACCGCGCCGCGCAGCCGCGCCTCCTCGAAGCCGACCACGTAAGGCGCCGAGCTGAGCTGGCTGGAGTCCATCACGCGCATGTCCTTGAGGAACAGGCGCAACTCGTCCAGCGGAATGGCCGGCACGGCCTGGGCTTCGCGGTGCGCGCTCGGCTCGAGCTTGAGCCGCGGCCCGTTGATGAAGGACAGGTTGAGCACGTCGCCCGGGTAGATCAGGTGCGGGTTGTTGACCTGCGGGTTGGCCTGCCAGATCTCCGGCCACAGCCACGGCTTGGACAGGAACTTGGCCGAGATGTCCCACAGCGTGTCGCCACGACGCACGGTGTAGGTGTCGGGGTGATCGGCACGCAACTGGGCCCCGGCGGCGTACACGGCCACGGTGACCAGCATGCCGGCCAGCAGCCCGATGGACTTCTTGATCATATGCTCAGATTCCCCTACCCCGAGGCTCGGGCGAGTGTAACCGAATGGTGAAGGCCCGCAACCGGGAGCAGTTGGCAAAATCGCCTGCCGCACGGGAGCTTGCCGCCGTACAATAAGGCCCATTCTAGTTTGCGCCGGGGCTTCGGTTACGCCGATTCGCCCGCATCTTGAGGCGCCGAGGTAACCGACATGTCCGTGCTGACCATCCTTGAATTTCCCGACCCCCGGCTGCGCACGCAGGCCGCGCCGGTCACCGCTTTCGATGCCGAACTGAAGCAGTTCGTCGCCGACATGTTCGAGACCATGTACGCCGCCAACGGCGTCGGCCTGGCGGCGACCCAGGTCAACGTGCACAGGCGCGTGCTGGTGGCCGACATGAGCGAGGAGCGCAACCAGCCGCTCGCGCTGATCAATGCCCGGATCGTGGGCAAGGAGGGCACGCAGGTGTACCAGGAGGGGTGCCTGTCCTTCCCGGGCATCTATGCCGACGTCACCCGCGCGCTCAAGGTCACGGTCAAGGCACAGGACGTCGAGGGCAGGGAGATCACCGTCGAGGCGGAGGGTCCGCTGGCGGTGTGCATCCAGCACGAGCTGGACCACCTGGCCGGCAAGGTGTTCGTCGATTACCTCTCGCCACTCAAGCGCAACATGCTGCTCAAGCGGATGGAGAAGCAGCGCAAGCAGGCGGCGAGCGCTTGAGGATCGTCTTCGCCGGCACGCCGGAATTCGCCGTCCCCTGCCTTGAGGCCTGCCGCGCCAGCGGCGCGCAGGTGGTGGCCGTCTACACCCAGCCCGACCGGCCGGCCGGACGTGGCCGCAAGCTTGCGCCCAGCCCGGTAAAACAGGCGGCGCTGGCCGCCGGCCTGCCGGTGGAACAGCCGGAGTCGCTGAAGTCGGCCGAAGCGCAGGCCACGCTTGCCGCCTGCGCGCCGGACCTGATGGTGGTGGTCGCCTACGGGTTGATCCTTCCGCGCAAGGTGCTGGCGATCCCGCGGCAGGGCTGCTGGAACGTGCATGCCAGCCTGCTGCCGCGCTGGCGCGGCGCGGCCCCGATCCAGCGCGCGATCCTGGCTGGCGACACCGAGAGCGGCGTGGACCTGATGCGCATGGAAGCCGGCCTGGACACCGGCCCGGTCCTGCTGGAAAGGCGCACGCCGATCGGTCCGGACGACACCGGCGGGACGCTGCACGACCGCCTGTCGATGCTGGGCGCCGAGGTGCTCGCCGAGGGCCTGCGTCGCACGCTGGCCGGCGAGGTGCTGGTGTCGACGCCGCAGCCGGACGAAGGCGTGACCTACGCGCACAAGCTGGACAAGGCCGAGGCGAGACTGGATTTCGCGCGCCCGGCGATCGAACTCGAGCGAACCGTGCGCGCCTTCGATCCCTGGCCGGTCGCCGAAGGCGCGATCGCCGGCGAGCCGGTACGGATCTGGGCCGCACGTGCAGTCGATCGCCCGCACGATGCGCTCCCCGGTTCCGTGCTCACGGCCAGCCGCGACGGCATCGAGCTGGCTTGTGGCGGTGGCGTGCTGCGGGTGACCGCATTGCAGCGCCCCGGTGGCAAGCGCATCAGCGCGGCCGACTACCTCAACGCCCGCCCCGAACTGCGCGGAGCGGCCAAGTGAGCACGCCGATGCGCCCTCTCCCCCTGCGTTGGTCAACGATGGGGGAGAGGGTCGGGGTGAGGCGTCAAGGCTTGCGGGGGATCGCAGCTGAAGCGTGGGTCCGGAGCAAGCGCCGCAACAGCGGACTTCCGGGCGAGCCCCGGCCCCTCTCCCCGGCGGGGAGAGGGAGCAACGTGGGCGGTGTCGGCAGGGCGGCGGCGCACGCGGGCGGGTGGTGCCCATGACCGACACCCGTGCCCTGGCCGCGACCGCCCTGGCGGAGATCGCGCTGCGCGGCGCCTCCCTGCGCGAGGCGATGGAGCGTCACGCGCCGAAACTGCCCGACCCGCGCGACCGCGCGCTGCTGATGGCCCTGCTGAGCGAAGGCGCCCGCTGGTGGCTGCGCTTCGATCCAGCCCTCGATCGCCTGCTGGCGCAGCCGCTGCGGCGCAAGGAGCCGCAGGTGCATGCGCTGCTGGTGCTCGGGCTGGTGCAGCTGGAGATCCTTGGGCTGCAGGACTACGCCGCCGTGGCCGCCACCGTCGAGGCCACCCGTGCGCTCAAGCGTCCGCGACTGGCCGGGCTGGTCAACGCCGTGCTGCGCCGCTGGCAGCGCGAACGCGCGCAGCTGCTGGTCGCGCTCGACGCCACACCGCCGACGCGCCACGCGCACCCGGCCTGGCTGGCGGACGCCATCGCCCATGACTGGCCGGCCCAAGCCGATGGGGTGCTCGCCGCCGACAACCTCGAACCGCCGCTGATGCTGCGCGCCAACCGCCGCCGCACCACGCGCGGGGGGCTCCTCGAGCGGCTCCGCGCGGACGGCCAGGCAGCCCAGCCGCATCCGTGGCTCGCCGACGCCATCGTGCTGCCACACAGCGGCGACGTCACCCGCCTGCCCGGCTTCGCCGAGGGCCTGTTCGCGGTGCAGGACGGCGCCGCCCAGGTCGCCGCCGACCTGCTCGATGCCCGGCCGGGCCAGCGCGTGCTCGATGCCTGCGCCGCGCCCGGCGGCAAGGCCTGCCACCTGCTCGAACGCACCGACCTGGCGCTGACCGCGCTGGATGCGGATGCCGCCCGCCTGCGCCGGATCGGCCAGAACCTGGACCGGCTCGGCCTGCATGCGCACCTGCAGGCCGGCGATGCCGCCATCCCGGCCGGCTGGTGGGACGGCCAGCGCTACGACCGCATCCTGATCGACGCGCCCTGTTCGGCCACCGGGGTGCTGCGTCGACGGCCCGACGTGCGACTGCACCGGCGCGCGAGCGACATCCCCACGCTGGCCGCGCTGCAGCAGCGCATCCTCGCCGCGCTGTGGCCGCTGCTCAGGCCGGGCGGAAGGCTGCTCTACGCCACCTGCTCGCTGCTGCGCGCGGAGAACGAGGCGGCGGTCCAGTCGCTGCTCGCCACCGCCCATGACGCACAAGCGGTGCCGTTCACCTTGCCGGCGGGCCAGGCCGCCGGCACCGGCTGGCAGATCCTCCCCGGCGATGGCGACCTGGACGGCATGTACTATGCCCTCCTCGAAAAGCGGCTCAGCACCGGGTAAGCGCAGCCCGGTTAACGTTCGCTGCACCGCACGGATCGCCCATGTCCCCTGTCCCCGCCAGCCTGCAGGACCGCCGCCGCTTCTGGCTGCTGATGCTGATTGCCCTGGTGGTGGTCGGCGCCGGCATCGGCTTGCGTGATCCGTGGCCGTCCGACGAACCGCGTTTCACGCTCGCCGCCAAGCAGATGGTCGAGGGCGGCGACTGGCTGTTCCCGCACCGCGGCAGCGAGCTGTACGCCGACAAGCCGCCGGTACTGATGTGGACCGAGGCGGTCAGCTTCGAGCTGGTGCGGAACTGGCGCATCGCCTTCCTGCTGCCCTCGCTGCTCGCCGCGCTCGGCACGCTGGCGCTGATCTACGACCTGGGCCGGCGGCTGTGGGACCGCCAGACCGGCCTGTACGCGGCCGCCGGGCTGTTGCTGGCGTTCCAGTTCGTCTATCAGGTCAAGCGCGCGCAGATCGACCCGCTGGTGATGTTCCTGATCACCGCCGGCAACTGGGGCCTGTTGCGGCACATGCTGCTCGGGCCGAACTGGCGCGCCTACTGGCTGGGCTGCTTCTGCGCCGGGCTGGGCGTGATCACCAAGGGCGTGGGCTTCCTGCCGCTGTTGCTGCTCGTCCCGTATGCCTTTGCACTGCGGCCAGGCTGGAACGGCGTCGTGCGCATGGAGCGCGGCCAGGCGCTGCGCTGGTGGCTGGGCCTGCTCGCCGTACTGGCGGCGATCGCGCTGTGGCTGGTACCGATGCTGCTGGCCGCGCATGCGCATACGGACAACCCGGCCTACGCGGGCTACGTCCGGGACATCCTGTTTCACCAGACCGCCGATCGCTACGCCAAATCGTGGGGACACATCCACTCGCCGCTGTACTACCTGCCGATCGTGCTGTTCAGCTGGTTGCCGCTGTCGCTGACCTATCCGGGCACGCTGCCGCGCTGGTGGCGCGCACTGAAGGCGAAGGACGCGCGCCTGATGCTGCCGCTGGCGTGGGTCGCGCTCGTACTGGTGTTCTTCTCGATCCCGGCCGGCAAGCGTGACGTCTACATCCTGCCGGTACTGCCGATGGTCGCGCTGGCCAGCGCGCCGTTCCTGGGCGAGCTGCTGCAGGCGCGCTGGCTGCGTGGCGCAGGACTCGGGTTCGTCGCGCTGTTCGGCACCTTGTTGCTGGCGGTGGGTGCCTACGCGCTGCTCGCGCACCCGCCGTTCGCCACCCAGTGGGCCGAGCGACGTGGTTTCGACGGCGGCGCGCCGGCGCTGTTCGGCTGGCTGGCGGCCATTGGCGCGGTGCAGCTGGCGCTGGTGGCTGGCCTGCGCCTGCGCGGTGCTGTCTGGGCGGTCGCCGGCGGCATGGCGGCGCTGTGGCTGGGCTGGAGCATCGGCATTGCGCCGCTGCTCAACGACTCCAGTTCCGCCGCCGGCCTGATGGCCCGTGTGCGCACGCACCTGGGCCCCGGCGACCAGCTCGGCCTGGTCGCCTGGAAGGAACAGAACCTGCTGATGCTCGACCGCCCCGCGGTGGACTTCGGCTTCGCCCAGCCATGGCCGCGACAGTACGCCGACGCGATCGCCTGGCAGGCGAAGGACCCGGCGCACCGCTGGCTGTTCGTGCAGGAGCCGGCCATGGGTGACTGCGTGCGCCGCACGCACGCCATCCACCTGGGCCACGCCAACCGCCGGGAGTGGTGGCTGTTCAAGGCCGACGCGGTGATCCCCGGCTGCGTGCCGGCGGGCGTGCCGTCCGGCGACGACGACAACGACGGCCTTTGACGGGCGTTCGCGAACCAGGACCTGTCGTGCCCCCAAGTACCGTTTCCGAACCCTTCTCGCCGCCGCTGGACCGCCTGCGCGCCGGCCTGCTGCATGCGGGCCGCTGGTGCGCCGTCGCAAGCCTGTTCGCCGCGCCGCTGAACAAGCCCGCCACCAACATCGCCATCGGCCTGAGCCTGCTGCTGTCGCTGCTGGGCACCGATGTGCGCCCGCGCTGGCAGGCCGCCGTGTCGCAACCGGTGGTGCGGGGCGCATTGGCGTGGTGGGTCGTGCTCATGCTGAGCGCCCTGCATGCGTGGTACCTGACCTCGCAGTTCCCGTCGCTGGGCACGTTCGTCTGGGCTTGCTGGTACCCCCTGTTGTTCGCGTCCCTGCTGACGACACGGATGTGGCGGCACCGCGCCTTCATCGCGTTCTGCCTCGCGGTCGGGCTGGTCATGCTGGTGTCCTACGGCATGGGGGCCGGGCTGATTCCGCAGCGCGAGCTGGTCGCGTCGGTACCGGCCATGCGCAACACGGTCTTCAAGGAATACACCCAGCAGGGCCTGTCCACCCTGATCTTCGCCGCGATGGCGCTCGCCTTCGGCATGGACAGCCCGAAGCGGAGTGTCAAGGCGACCCTTTACGCCCTCGCGCTGATCGCGGTGGCGAACGTGGTGTGGATGCTGGAAAGCCGCACCACCTACGTGACCCTGATCCCCCTCCTGGTGTTCTGGGCGTGGCGACTGCTGGCCAGGGAGCAGCCGACCTGGAAGGCGTTCGCCGGTACCTGCGTGCTGGTTCCCGCCGCCGTGGCGGTGCTGGTGTCCGTGCCGCCGGTGCGCGAGCGGCTGCTGCAGTCGGTGTCGCGCGAAACGGCGCTCTATCTCAACGACCACCAGCCCACCGCCACCGGCATCCGCCTGGAGCTGTGGCAGCACACGGTGCCCATCATCGAATCGGCACCGGTGTTCGGCCATGGTCTGGACCAGTGGGAGCCGCTGTACCTGCAGACCCTCTCCCCGGCGCGGGCAGGCAGCGGGTTCGTCATGGGCCACCCGCACCAGGAAATGCTCCTGATCCTGGCCGAACAGGGGGCCGCGGGGTTGCTGGTCTACCTGGCACTGCTGGGCGCCCTGGCCTTCTATGTGCTGCGGCTCGAGCCGCCCGAACGCGACTTCTACATCAGCCTGCTCCTGGTCTACCTGACCGCCGGGCTGGCGAACTGCCTGTGGGCCGATTTCACCCACCGCCACGTT
The DNA here is from genome assembly GCF_035695185.1 of Frateuria sp. Classification (GTDB taxonomy): domain Bacteria; phylum Pseudomonadota; class Gammaproteobacteria; order Xanthomonadales; family Rhodanobacteraceae; genus Frateuria_A. The sequence goes on along the minus strand of NZ_DASSES010000123.1, from coordinate 17,610 downwards.
TTCATGCTGTTGCTGTGCTGCATTCCCCCCGCGAAGACCCGACCCCGTGCACTGCGAACCCACGCCCCCGGCTGACCTGGACCAGGTAACGGTCGTCAGCGTCACCTACCAGAGCGAGCCTGTCGTCGAGGCGATGGCGCGCACCCTGAAGCCGTTTCCGCATGTCGTGGTGGTGGACAACGGGAGCTCCGATGCGACCGTGCCCCGCTTGCGGCAGCTGTTGCCCGGGGCCACTGTCATTGCGCGGACGCGCAATGCCGGCTTCGGGGCGGCGAACAACCAGGCGATGCAGGAGGTCACGACTCCATTCGTGCTGCTGCTCAACCCCGACTGCGAGATCGCGCCGGCCACCGTGGCGACGTTGCTTGCCGCGCTCGAGCGCTATCCGCAGGCCGGAGTGGTGTCCCCGCAGACCTGGCAGAGCGACCGCGCGCCGCAGATGTGCTGTCGCCCGGCCTTCTTCGAACCCCATCCCGGCGGTCCCTACCGGGTGCCCGACGGCATCTGCAGCACCCGCTGGCTGCGCGCGAGCTGCCTGCTGATCCGCAGCGACGCGTACCGGCAGATCGGTGGTTTCGACGAGCGGTTCTTCCTCTATTACGAGGATGACGATCTCTGCCTGCGCATGCAGGAAGCCGGCTACGGCTGCCTGCTGGAGCCGGCCGCCAACGTACGCCACGCCGGTGGCGGATCATCCCGGCCCAGCTGGCGGACCACCTTCCGCAAGCACTTCCACTACGCGCTGTCCCGCCACCTGGCCATCGGCCGCTATGTCGGCCGGCCGGCGGCCCGCCGCTATCTGCTCAAGACCCTGTGGGGCGCACCACTGGCAGCGCCGCTCTACCTGTTGCTGTTGCGGCCTCACTACGCGCTCAAGTGGCTCGCCTGGGGCTGCGCGATGTGGTCCCATGTCCTGCATCCCAGGCGCGACCGCGCCGCCTGACGCATCCCTCGCGTCCGGCGCCCGCATCACCGGCCCGGCGCAAGCGCGCGCAAGCGCCACGCACTGCAGAATGCCCCTTCACGACCACGGGCCGACCCGATGAAACGCCGCTACCTGCTGTTCGCCGAATTGTCGTACGCCTTCGAAATCCTGCGCCCGTTGCAGGAAGCGGCCTGGCGCCGGGGCGACGAGGTCGCCTGGTACCTCAACGGGCCCGACCCGGGCCAGCTGCAACCGGGCGAACGCCTGCTGCGTACGGTGGCCGAGGTGAAGGCCTTCGCACCCGACGCCGTGCTGGTCCCGGGCAACGAGGTGCCGCCGTTCTTTCCCGGGCTGAAGGTGCAGGTGTTCCACGGCCTGGGCATCGAGAAGAAGGGCCACTTCCGCATCCGCGGCATGTTCGACCTGTTCTGCACCTTCGGCCCGCTGACCACCGCTCCGTTCGAGCGCCTGGCCCGGCAGCACGGCTGGTTCAGGGTCGTGGAGACCGGCTGGCCGAAGACCGACCCGCTGTTCGGCCCGGCCCACGACCCGGCGGCCGGCAGCGACGCACACATCCTGTACGCTCCCACCTTCAGCCCTTCGCTGACCTCCGCCCCCTTCCTGGCCCCGGTCATCGCGGACATCGTGGCGCGCCGGCCCTGGCGCTGGACGGTGAAATTCCATCCGAAGATGGACCCGGAACTGGCCGCGCCGCTGCGCGCCATCCGCGCCGACAACTACGCCATCGCCGAGGGCGAACAGCTGCTTCCGCTGCTGCGCGAGGCGACCGTGATGGTCACCGACACCTCCTCCGCGGCCGCCGAATTCATGTTGCTGGGCAAGCCGGTGGTCGCCTTCCGCAACCGGGCCCCCGGGCCGCACCTGGTCAACATCAGCGAACCGGCGCAGCTGGAGGGTGCGCTGGCCGCCGTACTCGAGGGACGGGATCCCTCCCTGGAAGGCCGCGAGCGCTATGCGGCCGACATGCACCCCTACCGCGACGGGCGCTCGAGCGAGCGGGTACTCGACGCCGTGGAGCGGATGCTCGAGCACCCGGACACGGGCCTGAAACGCAAGCCATGGAGTCCGCTGCGCCGGTTCAGGTACTGGCGCCAGCTGCGCTGACCCGGCCCCGCGACGCATCCACCGGCCCACGCACGACAGGAGCGGGGGCGGCAGGCGATACTTGCGAAATGCGCAAAGTGATCCTCACCTACGGCACCTTCGACCTGTTCCACGTCGGCCACCTCAACCTGCTCGAGCGGCTGAAGGCGCTGGGTGATTACCTGGTCGTGGGCGTGTCGACCGACGAGTTCAATGCCGGCAAGGGCAAGCAGACGATCGTGCCCTTCGAGGACCGGCTGCGCATCGTGCAGGCGATCCGCTGCGTGGACCTGGCGATCCCCGAACAGTCGTGGGCGCAGAAGGTCGAGGACATCCGCCGGTACGACGTGTCGGTCTTCGGCATGGGCGCGGACTGGAAAGGCAAGTTCGACGAGCTGGAGCAGTACTGCGAGGTGGTGTACCTGCCGCGCACCGAGGGCATTTCAAGCACCAGCCTGAAAGGACTGCTGCGCGTACTGGACAAGACCCACGTGGACGAGCTCAAGCAGGCGCTGGGCATCATCTCGGCGATCGTCGAACGCTTCGATTGAGGCGGCTTGCGCTGCCAAGGTATCCGCAATGCAGACCCTTCCCCTGACCCTGGTCGTGATGACCCACAACGAGGCGGCGACGATCGCGCGCTGCCTGGACAGCGTGCCGTTCGCGGCCGAGAAGCTGGTGGTCGATTGCGGCAGCACCGACGCCACCTGCGAGATCGCGCGCGCGCATGGCGCCCGCGTGGTTCACCAGGATTGGCTCGGCTTCGGCCCCCAGCGCAACTTCGGCACCACCCAGAGCGCGCACGACTGGATCCTGGCGCTGGACGCCGATGAATTCCTTTCGCCGGCGCTGGCCGGCGAAATGGCTCAGGCCTTGCCGGGGCTGATGGCCTCCGACGTGGCCGTCGGCGTCCTGCGGCGACGCACGCTGTACATGGGCCGGCCGATGCGCTGGTACCGGCCGATGGTCGGCGAGAAACTGGCCCGGCTCTACCATCGCGGGCGGGCACGCTGGCGCGACGTGCGCGTGCACGAGTCGCTGGAATGGCGCGGGCGGCAGGTGCTGTTCGGGGCTCCTTTCGAGCACGTCAACAACCCGACCCTGGTGCACAAGGGCCTGAAGGTGCTGCGCTACGCCGAGCTGAAGGCACGCGACTGGCACCAGCGCGGCCGCGCCCCGCGCATGTGGGACTGCCCGCTGGTCTTCGCCAGCACGTTCATCAAGGACTACCTGTTCCGGCTGGCCTGCCTGGACGGCTGGCGCGGCTTCATCGTGGCGCAGACCAATGCCGCCTACGCGGTCTACAAGCGGATGCGCTACTACGAAATGTGCCGCAACCCCGACTCGGTGGCCCTGGCGCAGACGGCACTCGCGCGCCACCGCCTCGACCGTTGACCGGCGGCCCGGTCCCCACCGGCTAGAATCGACCCGTTTTCCCGACCCGAGCCGCCCGTGCCGCCCAACGCCTACCGTCGAACCGAACACCTGCGCGCCCTGTGGCCCTGGCTGCCGTTGTGGGCGGCCGCGGCGCTGCTGGCCATCTTCTCGCATGGCCCGATGCCGCTGTACTCGACCCGCACGCTGGCGGTGGCCTGGGAGATGTGGCACCACGGCCACTGGCTGGTGCCGTTCAACAACGGCGAGCCCTATAGCGAGAAGGCGCCGCTGCTGTTCTGGATGATCCACGCCGGCTGGCTTGCATTCGGCGTCACCGACGTGTGGCCACGCGTGCTGGAGGTGCTCTTCGGCGGCACCCAGCTGGTGCTGCTCGCGGCACTGGCACGGCGGCTGTTTCCGGACCGCCCGTGGGTGGCGCGGGCCGCGCCGTGGATGTTGCTGGCGCTGGCCTACGCTTTCCTGTTCGGCCTGCAGATCATGTACGACGTGCTGCTGGCGGTGTGGTCGCTGGCGGCGCTGCTGTGCCTGACCCGAACGGGCACGCGTGACGAACCGCGCTGGTGGCTGTTCGGCCTCTGCCTGGGCTTCGGATTGCTCACCAAGGGGCCGGTGATGGCGCTGCACGTGGTGTTCCCTTGGCTGCTCGGGCCGCTGTGGAACGACTGGGCCAACCAGCATCGTGTGCGCTGGTACGGGCGCGGGCTGCTCGCCTTCCTGCTCGGTTTCGCCATGCTGCTGGCGTGGGCGCTGCCGGCCGGCTTCAGCGGCGGCGAGGCCTACCGCCAGCGGTTGTTCTTCACCCAGACCGCCGGCCGCGTGGTGCATGCGTTCGACCATGCGCGCCCGCTGTGGTGGTACGTGCTGGCACTGCCGCTGCTGATGTTCCCGTTCAGCGGCTGGCCGCGCGCCTGGGTGGCGCTGGCCATGCTGCGCCGGCCACTGGACGCCGGCGTGCGCTTCGCGCTGTGCTGGGTGGTGCCGGTGTTCGTCACCTTCTCGCTGATCAGCGGCAAGCAGCTGTACTACCCGCTGCCCGAATTCGCCGGTGCCGTGCTGCTGCTGGCCGGCGCCATCGCGTTGCTGCGCGAGCGGCATCCGGCATTGGCGTCCAACGGCTGGCTGGGCACCTGGCCGCTGGCACTGGGTGGCATCGCCTTTGGCGTGTTCCTGTTCGTGCTGCCCTGGCTGGTGGCGGCCGGCCGGCTGCACGGCGCGTGGTTCGATACCACCGCGGCGTACAGCCGCTTCTTCGCCGTGGTGTTCCTGCTGCTGGGGGCGCTGCTGCTGCTGCGCAGCCGCGGCGAGATGCGCCGGCTGGCGTTCGCCGGACTGCTGGGCACGCTGGCGATCAACACGCTGTTCACCCTGACCCTGTGGCCGCGCTACGACCTGACGCCGACGACCCGGCTGCTGGGTGCCGCCGACGCGCAGGGCCGTGCGATCGGCTACGCCGGGGTGTACGAGGGCCAGTTCCATTTCGCCGGCCGGCTCGACCGGCCGATCGTCGAGTTGCACGGCAACGACGCGATCGCCGCCTTTGCGCGTGCCCATCCCGACGGCCTGATCGTCACCCATCCGAGCCGGCTCGACGCGGCGGCGGTGCGCTATCCGTTGCTGGCGCAGCCGTTCCGCTCCACCTGGGTGGTGGTCTGGCCGGCAACCTCGCTCGCCGACCTGCTCGCCGGCCACCGGCCACCCGAGCCGGCCCAGCCCACGCGTGTGTTCCCCAATCCCGACGGCCGCGCGCGTTCGCTGCCATGAGCGCCGCGCTGATCGCCAGCCTGCGTGCGCAGTGCGGCGGTCCGCGCGACGGTGCCCTGCTGCGTTTTTCGCTGGGACATGCCTTGCTGGGCGAGGGGCAGGCCGCCGAGGCCGCCGAGGAACTGCGCCGGGCGCTGGCTTTCGACCCCGCCTATTCGGCAGCCTGGAAACTGCTGGGCAAGGCCTGCCTGGCGATGGACGACCGCGCCGGCGCCGCCGATGCCTGGCGCCAGGGGATCACCGCGGCAAGCCGGCGCGGCGACAAGCAGGCAGAGAAGGAAATGACCGTCTTCCTGCGCCGGCTCCCGTGAGGGTCACCCGCGGCAGCGGCGCCTCGGCCCGCCATCCGCCCGCCGCGGCACGCCGTCAGCGGCGATAGGGGTCGGGCAGGCCGTGCCCGGACCAGCGGTGGTAATGCCACTGGTACTGCACGAAGGCGCGCTCCACGCAGGCTTCCACGCCCCGATTGAGCGCTGCGCAGGCTTGCCTGGGATCGGCATCATCCAGCCCCGGGGGCGCCGGCAGCAGATGGATGCGGAAACCCTCCCCGCGCGGCAACCGCTCGGCGAAAGCGAACAGCACCGTGGCACCGGTACGCGCGGCCAGTCGCGGCAGCAGCACCATGGTCAGTGCGTCGCGGCCGTAGAACGGTGCCAGTTCGCCTTCGCCGGCGCGCGGCTTCTGGTCGGGCAGGATGCCGATCGCACCGCCGGCGGCAAGGCGCTTGTACAGCGTGCGCACGCCCGCGCCCTCGGCGCGCACCTGTTCGGGCGCCAGTGCGCCGCGCACGCGCCGCAGCAGGGGCTCGATCGCGGCAAGGCGCGGCGGCCGGTACAGGATCGCCATCGGCATGCGGCTGCACAGCCAGTAATTGAGCAACTCCCAGCACCCCAGGTGCGGCGCGGCGATGATCACGCCCTTGCCCGCGGCCACCGCGGCCTCCAGCAGCTCGGCACCCCGCACCTCGCGCACCATGGCCAGCGTCTTTGCCGGGCCGGCGCCCCACACCTTGGCGATCTCGGTGATCGACTTGCCGCCCTCGGCCATGGCCTGGCGCAGCAGCGCGGCGTGCGCCGGCCGGTCCAGCCCCGGCCGGGCGATCGCCAGGTTGACCGTGGTGTCGTGCGCGGTGCGCCCGTGCAGCCACAACGAAAGCCGACCCAGCGCCCCGCCCACGGCATGGAGCAGGCGCAGCGGGAGCAACCCGAACAGGCGCAGCAGGAGGTAGAGCAGGTAGATGTCGGGGCGCATGGAGGGTTGCCGCTTGCCGCGCTCTCGGGCGCTAAGGTAAAGGGAACGCCGGCCTGGCCGTTAAGCGCAGGACCAGGACGCTCCGCCGTTCTTGCCTATTCTTGCAGGGAACGCCCTGTCCACGCCCGCCGCCACCCATGATCAGCCTCATCCAGCGCGTGCTCTGTGCCAGTGTCGATGTCGACGGCACCACAGTGGGCGCGATCGGGCCCGGCCTGCTCGCCCTGGTGGCGGTGCAGCCGGACGACGGCGAGGTGCAGGCCCGGCGCATGCTGGAACGCCTGCTGGGCTACCGTGTGTTCGCCGACGAGGCCGGCCGGATGAACCGCTCGCTGGCCGACACCGGCGGCGGGCTGCTGCTGGTCAGTCAGTTCACGCTCGCCGCGGACACGCGCTCGGGCATGCGCCCGAGCTTCACCCGCGCCGCCCCGCCGGAGCATGGCCAGCGCTGGTTCGAGCGACTGGTGGAGCTGGCGCGCTCCACGCACAGGGGCGGGGTGGAAATCGGGCGCTTCGGTGCCCATATGGAGGTCAGGCTCGTCAACGACGGCCCGGTCACCTTCTGGCTTGAAGCGCCCTGATCCGGGCCCTGCGATTCGATGGCACCCGACACGCACCGTCCCACGCAAACGCCTGTCTGGCGCGATTTTTGCGTGTAGGGCGTGAGAAAATTCTTCCCTTTAAACTGGTCAAAAAAGCGCCACATCGCTATACTGATCGGTTCCTGCATCCGCGGCGGTAGGTATGAACAGCAAAGCTCCCGAGCAACAGTCCGAAATCAAGGCGCTCATTTCCAAGGGCCTGGAACAGGGCTACCTGACCTACGCCGAGATCAACGACCACTTGCCCGATGACATCGTCGATCCGGAGCAGATCGAAGACATCATGGCGGTGCTCAAGGGCGTCGGCATCGAGGTGCACGACGCCGCCCCGGACGCCGACCCGCTGGCCGACAACGCGCCCGGCTCCGGCAACGACGACGAGGCCGCCGCCGAGGAAGCGGTCGCCCTGCTCTCGGCCGTCGACGCCGAAGTGGGCCGCACCACCGACCCGGTGCGCATGTACATGCGCGAGATGGGCACGGTCGAACTGCTCACCCGCGAGGGCGAGATCGCCATCGCCAAGCGCATCGAGGAAGGCCTGGCCCAGGTGCAGACCGCGCTGGCCAGCTTCCCGCTGACCATCGAGCTGCTGCTGGAGGAATACGACCAGCACCTGGACGGCAAGCGCCGCCTGTCCGAGATCCTGGCCGGCTTCGCCGACCTGGAGCAGCTGGCCGACGAAGCACGCGCCGAGGCCGAGGAAGCGGCCGCCAACGGCGAGGTCGTCGAGTCCGACGAGGACGAGGAAGAGGACGACGACGACAGCTCCGAGGAAGAAGAGGCCGGCCCGACCGGACCGGACCCGGAGGAGGTCAAGCGCCGCATGGAACTGCTGCGCGACTACTACGCCAAGTTCCAGAAGGCCGCGCCGAAGGCCACCGGCATCACCGACAAGAAGATCGTCAAGCTGCGCGACCAGATGGCCGAGGAATTCCTCAAGCTCAAGCTGCCGTCCGCGCTGATCGACAGCTTCGTGCGCAAGCTGCGCGAGGTGGTCGGCGACATCCGCCACCACGAGCGCGTGCTGATGGACATCTTCGTCAAGCAGGTGAAGATGCCCAAGGCCGAGTTCCTGAAGACCTTCCCGAGCAACGAAGGCAACGTCGAGTGGGCCGCCGAGCTCTCGCGCAAGCGCCAGAAGTGGTCGCCCAACGTCAAGAACCATCGTGAGTCGATCGATGCCGAGCAGGAAAAGCTCGCCGCGATCGAGAAGAAGCTGTTCCTGCCGCTGACCGACATCAAGGAGATCAACCGCGCGATGTCGATCGGCGAGGCCAAGGCCCGCCGCGCCAAGAAGGAGATGGTCGAGGCCAACCTGCGCCTTGTGATCTCGATCGCCAAGAAGTACACCAACCGCGGCCTGCAGTTCCTGGACCTGATCCAGGAAGGCAACATCGGCCTGATGAAGGCGGTCGACAAGTTCGAATACCGCCGCGGCTACAAGTTCTCGACCTACGCCACCTGGTGGATCCGCCAGGCGATCACCCGCTCGATCGCCGACCAGGCGCGCACCATCCGCATCCCGGTGCACATGATCGAGACGATCAACAAGCTGAACCGCATCTCCCGCCAGATGCTCCAGCAGTTTGGCCGCGAGCCGACGCCGGAGTAACTGTCCAAGGAGATGGAGATGCCCGAGGACAAGATCCGCAAGGTGCTCAAGATCGCCAAGGAACCCATTTCGATGGAGACCCCGATCGGCGACGACGAGGACTCGCATCTGGGCGACTTCATCGAGGACACCAACGCCTCCTCGCCGATCGAGTCGGCCACCGAGACCGGCCTGATGGAAACCGTGCGCGACGTGCTCGCCGGCCTCACCCCGCGGGAAGCGAAGGTGCTGCGCATGCGCTTCGGCATCGACATGAACACCGACCACACCCTCGAGGAAGTCGGCAAGCAGTTCGACGTCACCCGCGAGCGCATCCGCCAGATCGAGGCCAAGGCGCTGCGCAAGCTGCGCCATCCGAGCCGCTCGGAGCAGCTGCGCTCGTTCCTCGACCTCGAGTAAGCACGCGCCTCACGCACCACCACGACGCCCGCCTCGCGCGGGCGTCGTCGTTTCCGGCACGCGTAGCGCCGCGCGTTGGCTCCGCCGCAAGCTGCCGCTACCATGCACTCCCGCCTGCAACGGGCGGCGCACCGCACACGGGCCTATAGCTCAATGGTTAGAGCAGGGGACTCATAATCCCTTGGTTCCAGGTTCGAGTCCTGGTGGGCCCACCAATCGCGTCCGCGCGTGCGAACTCCGTACGGCTGGCGCTCCCTCCACCTGCGCCAACAACCAGGCGCCAGACATCCACCGCGGCCTACCAGCGGACGCCTTCTTCAGGTGGACCGGCCACCGCAAAGGCCACGCTCGCCCACGCGCCGTCCGGCGACAACGCGGTAAGTGCATGGCGGCCAGGGCGTGCCAGGGTCAAGGTGATGGCCCCTTCGCCCCGCGTGCTGCCCTGTAGGCGGCCGTCGAGCAACCACTGCACGGTGCCCTGGCCGCCGAGTGCGCGCACCGAGAGGCGCAGCGGGTCGGTGCTGTTGGGTGCCTGGCGCAGCAGGCTGCCTTCGCGCAGGCCGCTGATGCGAATCGGAACGGCCACGGCGAGCGAATCCGGCGCGCAGCCCGGCGCCAGCGCGGGCAGGGCGGAGGCGGTGCGATCGGCGGCATCGAGCCAGGATGTTGCGAGGGTCGGCCAGCGCGCGAGGGTGAGGCGGCGTTCGCGGGCGGCGTGGCAGCCGGCGCTCAGGCGTCTGCCTTTCATGTCCACGCGTAGTTCGATGCGGCCGCTCATCCAGGCGCCGGGGTCGCGTTCGGCGAAGGTGGGCGGCAGCGCTCCGTCGAGGCTCCAGGCGGTGCGGCGCTGCCGGCAGAGACTAGCGTCCGTGCTCGCGGCTGGCTCTCCCAGCGGCCAGCAGATGTCGATGGCGCGCACGTTGGCCGGACGTGGCGCGTGCACGCCGCCGCGCGCGGGCAGCATGTCGGTGAGCTGGAACAGGAGCGGCAACGCGGTGACGGCACCGTACTGGCCGGGCGAGGGCGTGCCGTCGGGACGGCCGATCCAGACGCCAATCGTCCAGCGGTCGGTGACGCCGATCGCCCAGGCGTCGCGATAGCCGTAGCTGGTGCCGGTCTTCCAGGCGACCGCGGCATGGCGATCGATACTGCCTTCCAGCGGCGCGCCTTCGACGCCCGCCGGATTGCTGGCGAGGATGTCGCGGATAATCCAGGCCCCGCCGGGCGAGAGCAGGCGCCGGGGGCGCATCGGTTGCTCGGGGGTGTAGCGCGGGGCCCCGGCGACGCCGCCATTGGCGAACGCGCTGTAGCCGCCGACCAGGTCTTCCAGCTTCGCCGCAGTGCCGCCGAGGATGATCGACAGGTTGGGCCGCGCGCCCTCGGGCAACTGCAGGTCGACGCCGCCGCTGGCCAGCCGCGCGACGAAGCGGTTGGGCCCGACGCGGTCCAGTACGTCCACTGCCGGCACGTTGAGCGAGCGCTGCAGCGCCTGGCTCACGCTCACCGGGCCGCTGAACGCCTCGTCGAAGTTGCCCGGGTGATAGCCGCCGAAGTCCTGCGGCGCGTCGACCAGCAGGCTTTCGGAGGTGACCAGCCCGTCGTCCAGCGCCAGGCCGTAGAGAAAGGGCTTGAGCGTGGAACCCGGCGAGCGCGGCGCGCGCACCATGTCGACGTGGCCTGCGCGTTCCGGGTCGGCGAATTCGCCGGTGCCGATATAGATGCGCGCCTCGAGCGTGGCGTTCTCCACCGCGAGCACCGCCACCGAACTGCGCGGCGGCAGCCGGGCGAGATAGCTGGCGACGTGGTCCTCGGCGGCGCGTTGCAGGTTCGCGTCGATGGTCGTGACGATGCGCCGCGCGCGCGGCCGCTGCCGATGCAGGCGCTCGGCCAGCAACGCGGCGGTGAGCGGGGCGCGCAGCGAGCGCGCGACCACCGGCTCGATGGCCGCATCGCGCACCTGCCCGGACGTCCAGACGCCCTCGTCGCGCAGCCGGCGCAGCACCTTGTCGCGCGCGGCGCGCGCCGCCTCCGGATGGCGGTCAGGTCGCAACCGGCTTGGCGCCTGTGGCAGCACCGCGAGCAGCGCCGCTTCCGCGCGCGACAGGCGGCCCGCGCTTTTGCCGAGGTAGGCCCACGAGGCGGCCTCGACGCCTTCGATGGTGCCGCCGAAGGGCGCGTGGTTGAGGTACAGGTCGAGGATCTGGGTCTTGTCCAGGTGCGCCTCGAGCTGGAGTGCGCGGAACATTTGCCTGAACTTGCCACCGACGCTGTGCGGGATCGGCTCGATGATGCGCGCCACCTGCATGGTCAGCGTGGAGCCGCCCGAGACCACGTGACCGTGCAGCGCGCCCTGTACCGCGCCGCGCAGCAGCGCGTAGGGGTTCACGCCGGGGTGGCGGTAGAACCAGCGGTCCTCGTAGGCGAGCAGCGCCTGGCGATAGAGCGGCGAGACCCTGGCCGCGGTGGTGGGGTAGCGCCACACGCCGTCGCTGTCGGCGAAGGCGCGCAATGGGGTGCCGTCGCGGGCGAGCACGACGGTGCTGCCGGTGTCGGGGGCCGGCAGCGGGAGCGGGAACAGTCGGTCGAGGACTAGCGCGGCGAGCAGGAGCCCGCCGGCGGCCAGCGCGGCGGCGCGCAACCAGCGTTTGAGTCTCGACCGGCCGGCTTGTGGCGTCTTGCTCATGCGGGACGGCCCTTCGACTTCGGCCTGCGGCCTACGCTCAGGACCAACGGCATTTCCCACCGTTCGCGGCGAGCGCAGCCCGCGCAAGCGCGCGAAGTCGAAGCACATGCGCTAGCTCCCACCCCACCGACCCCGCATTTCACGGGCGCAGCAGCCGACACCAGTGCAGGCGGGCGCCCGGCCTCATGGCTCGACCACCGTGACCCTCGCCGGCACCGACTTGCCGATTCCGCGCAGCGCCGGCCGATACATGTCTTCGGCCAGCGGCGGCGGCACCGTGTAGGTGCCGGGCGTGACCGCACGGACCAGGTAGAACACGTGCGCGGCATCGCCGCGGCGAAGGTGCAGCGCGGCGGCATAGCGGTCGTCCCGGTATTCCTCGTGCACCAGGTCGGCGGCACCGCTGTGCTGCTGCATGTCGATGCCGTCGATGACCACCCCTTCCCACTGCTGCGCGCCGCCGAGGTTGAGGTTCTCCACTTCCAGGCCACCGGGCAGCAGGTCGGTGACCAGCGCGTCGGGCATGTCGGTACGCGCCTCCAGGGTCAGCTCGGCGATCAGCGTGTCGCCCTCCTTCAGCGTGCCGCCGGTCCACGGCTTGCCGTCGGTGGTGAAGTAGCTGCGGCGCACGTCGACCTGGCGGTCGTCGGCGGCGGGCGGCTGTTGCGGGATGCCCGCCACGTCCAGCGTGGCGAATACCGTGCCGGTGCCGGCCGGCTGCACGCTGACGCCGCCTTTCAGCTCGGCAAGTGTGAGTTCACGCGTCCACAGGCGCTGGTCGGCCGGGGCGGCTTCGCTCTTGCCGCCGATGGCGAGGGTAGCCGCCAGCGGCGCACCGTTGCCGGCGTCGAAGGCGCGCGCCACGCGGGCGATCGCCACCTGTTCCTGAGTCGAGAGGTAGGACCACGACCAGTGGTAGTACGGCACCTCCTGCTTGTTGGCGTGGTCGCGCGCGCTGGCGTTGCGCGCCCAGTCGACCAGCCTGGCGTCGTACGCAGGCTTGGCCAGTCCGTAGCGGTGGGTGAGCGCGACCATCAGCGCCAGGTCGCGCAGGTCGGAACCGTAGTCACCGACGTACCAGGGCCGCTCCTTGTTCCAGGCGAAGGCTTCGTCGATCGCCTGCTGTGCGCGTCCGGTATCACCCATCAGCTTGAGCGCGATACCAAGGTGCACCAGCGGCAGCGGCGCGACCAGCTTGTCGCGGTCGTGGTCGAAGATCGCGCGCAGCGTTCCCAGCGGCGCCCGGTTGACACGGGCCAGCACGAAACCGGAGTAGGCCTCGTCGGCGATGCGCAGGTGGTCGTGGTGTTCGTAGCTGTAATACGGGTGGCCGCCGCCGAGCAGGTCGTCGCTCAGGCGCTGCAGGGATTTCTGCAGCACCTCCTGTGGCACGGCGAAGCCTTCCTCGCGCGCATCGAGCATGAAGTCGACCACGTACGGCGTCATGAAGGTCTCGATCGGACTGGTGCCGCCCCAGAAGCTGAAGTGGCCGTTGCTCGCCTGGAACGAGGCGATGCGGGCCAGCGCGCCGTCGACCGCGGCGCGACGCACCGGCTCGCTGGTCGGCAGGCCGAGCGCCTTGGCGGTGGCCGGGTCGAGAATCAGGGCGGCGTAGCCCTTGCTGGTGGTCTGCTCGATGCAGCCGTAGGGGTAGTCGAGCAGGTGGCGCAGCGCCGAGCCGTAGGGCAACGGTGGCAACGTGCTCAGGGTGAGCTGGGCGCGCACGGTCGGTTCGAGCAGGCCGGCGACGGCGCCGGCGTCCAGGCGGGCGGGCTTGCCGGGCTCGATCGCCATCGGCACGGTCTGCTGTCGTTCGGGCCAGGCCGGGCGCACGGCGAATTCGAGGTGGCGATCGACGCTGAAGTCATTGAGGGTGGCGTGGATGTCCAGCTTGGCGACTGCCGCGCCCGGGCTCGCGGTGACCGGCATGGTGAGCGTGGTGCCGGCGCCGTCCTTGAGCGCCACCTCGCGGGTGGCATCGCCAATGGAGATCGGACCGGAGCCTTTGACCACGACCTTCGCGGTGCCGTCATGGCCGGAGAGGTTCTTCAGGTCCACGCTGATGCGCGCCTTGTCGCCTGCGGCCATCACGCGCGGCGTGCCCGGCTCGATCACCAGCGGTGCGCGCACGGTGACCGCGCCCTCGGCGTTGCCGAAACGGTCGGCGCTCCAGGCCAGCGCGGCCAGGCGCAGGCTGCCGTTGAAGTCGGGCACCTGCACGCGCAGCGTCGCCCTGCCCTGCGCGTCGAAGGCGACCGGCGCGGCAAACAGGTCGACGATCTGCACCTTGGGGTTCAACCTCGCCGCGTGCGGCAACGCCGGGCCGCTCATGTCGCCGCCGTAGCGCAGCGTTGCCTCGGCACCGTCCATCGCCTCGATGATGCGGCTGTAGAGATCGTAGGCATCCACGCTCAAGGCGCGCTTGGCGAACATCCAGGCCCAGGCGTCGGGCACCGGGTAGTCGGTGATGTTGATGACGCCCTGGTCGACCGCCGACAGGGTGACGTAGGCGCGCGTGTTGGCGAGATCCTTCGCCTGCACGGTCACCTCGAGCGGCTGGCCCGGGCGCATCAGCGACAGGGCGTTCAGCGTGAGCGGAATGCGCCGCTCGTTGCGCTCCATCGCGACGTGCTCGACGCCGAGTGCGCGGGCGGGCGTGGTGTGTTCGTCGGCCTCGCCGCCGCGGAACACCAGCGCGGAGACGTAGACGTCGTGGCGCTCCCAGTCCCTCGTCACGGGAATCTCGAACGTACTGCCGGCCTTCGCATCGATGTCTCGGACATAGAGCAGATGGTCGGACTCGACCAGCAACAGCCCAGGGCCGTCATGCGGCGGCGTCACCGTGACCTTCATGGTGTCGCCGGCGCGGTAGCGCGCCTTGTCCAGCTGCAGCTTGACCTTGTCCGGGCGCGCCTCCTTGCCGAGGTTCTCGTCCTCCCAGCTCCAGCCGGCGAAGAACGGGAACACCGTGGTGAGTTGCGTCTCCGGGTCGGAGACCTCCAGCCGGTAGCCGCCCCACTCCACCGGGAACTCGACGTGCACGCGCTGGCCCGCGGCGACATCGACGTCCTTCTCCTCGATCAGCTGCAGCTGCTGGTGCGCGTCGGAGGTCCAGCCGTCGCCATGCTCGTACAGCCAGTAGAAGTCGCGCAGCTCGCGCTGCAGCCGTACCTTCAGGTGATGCCCGGCGACCAGCTTGCCGTCGACGTCGGCGCGCAGGATTTCGAAGCCGGCCTGGCCTTCGCTCTCGGCACCTTGCTTGGGATCGAACAGCGGACGCACGCCGACCAGCTGCGGCGCCGGCCAGTACACGCGCTTGAGCAGGCGGGTGACGGCGCGTCCGCCGGTCTCGTAGACGCTGCCCGAGAGGGTCACGGCGAGCGGCACGACCGGCTTGACGTCATCCGGCAACGCGATCGGCTGGGCGAGCCTGCCCTGCGCGTCGAGCCTGGCGTCGAGCACGTCGTTGGCGCTCTTGGGCAGGTCCAGCGTGGGGTCGCCGAAGAACGTGTCCTTGAGGTTGTCCAGCGGATGCACCTCGGGCGCCACCAGCAGCTTGGCGGTGACACGATTGCCGTCGGCCGGCGCGCCGTAGAGATAGCTGGAGGCCACCTCGAGCTTGAGCGGCTCGTCCGGGACCAGCCGCGCCTGCGGGCTGTCCAGCGTGAGCTTCAGCCGCTCGGGCAGGAACTCCTCGACGTGGAACGGGAACGCCTCGACCGCCTCCTTCGCCGCAGGGTCCAGCCGGAATTCCAGCTGCCACAAGCCGGTCGGCGCGTCGGCCGGGATCGTCTGGGAGAGCGCGTAGTAGTCGAGGTCCGAGGGCGCGAGCTGCCGGTCGGCGAGCGCGCGCCCGTCGGGCTGCTTCAGGCGCACGAACAGCGATTGCGCCTTCATCGGCTTGCCGTCGAAATCACGCAGCAGCGCCGACACGCGCAGCGTTTCCCCCGGCCGGTACAGGTCGCGGCCGGACCAGGCATAGACCTCGAACGGCGCCTGCTTGCGGCCGGTCACGTCGAAGTTGGAGACGTCCAGCGCCGGGCGGTTGAACGGCAGCACCGAAACGTCGTCGCCACGGCGGGCGATCAGCACGTCGGAGGGATTGAGCCTGTAGGCGATCAGCGCATTGCCGTCGCCGTCGGTGGTCGCCTTGAGCCGCGCCTGCCCGTCCGCCCCGTCGATTTCCACCGCCACGCCGTCCACCGGCGAGCCGTCGCGCAGCGAGGCCACGTGCAGCAGCGCGTTGTCGCGGTACGTGCGCAGGTGCAGCCCCAGGTCACTGACGAAGAAGATCGCGCTGTCGTAGCTGCCCTTGAAGGTGCCGCCCTGCTTGACCACCGCCATGTACACGCCCGGCCGCTGCAGTTCGCGCACGCGCTGCACCGGCAGGTAGGTCACGGTGCGTTCGTTGTCGTCGCCGCCCAGGGTGTAGTGGTTGGCGTAGACCGAGTCGGCCATGTCGGTGATCGGCCGCTTCACGCGGTGACCGTGCTCGCACACGTCCCAGCGGTTGATCTCGTGGTCGAGCTCGTAGCTGTCGCGGTGCTTGTTCGACGGATAGGCGCAGTAGAGATCCGACAGCGCATCGTCGTGCACGCGGAAGAACTCCACGTCGGCGTCGTGCACGTTGACCGACACCAGCGGCAGCCCGCGGCTGCCGCGCGCCGGCAGCACGCTGCCGTGCGAGGCGAAGCCCACCGCCGGCGGCACGCTGCCGGAGTAGATGTCGCGCTTGAGCTCGCGGCCCAGCGTGCGGCCATCGGCGGCCAGCAGGCCGGCTTGTACCCGCACGGCGTAGTGGGTGTCGGGCTGCACGAAAGGAAAGCGCAGCGTCCTGCCGTCATCGTCCAGGCTCCAGCTGCCGCTGACCGGTTCGCCATGGCCACCGGTGACCGCGAGCTGGCGGTCAAACGGCTGCGCTGCCGCGAGCGGGGCACTGAAGCGCAGCACCAGTGCGGCGCGCGCGTCACGCAGGTCGGCACCGGCCGAGGCCAGGGCGAACGCCGCCTTGCCGGCCCCCGGCGCTTGCGTCGTCGTGCTGCCGGCGGGCGCGCCTTGCAGCGCCGGCCGGTCCTGCGGGGACCGGTCGCAGCCGGCCAGCAAGGCCCATCCGAGCAGGGCCAGACACAACCCGACCTGGCGCGGCCAGCGCGCCACCGACACATGCCACATGACGATCCCCTTTCCTTGAGGTGCATGCGCATTATGGCCGGGTTTTCTGGCGCGGCAGGGGCGGCCGGCAGACCGCCGGCGGGCGCCGGACATCAAGCCCCGGTCACCGTCGCCCATGGGCGGGGCTGACGCTTTCAGGCGATCGCGGCAAGCACCTGCGCCGTCCCCACCACCGTGGCGAATTCGTCCTGCAGGTCGCTCAGCGCGGCCGCGTGGACCTCCTCCGCCGGCCGCAGGCGGCCGTCCAGCGCGGGCCGCGCGAAGGTGGCGCAGGCGTCGGCGACCAGGTAGGTGTCGAAACCCAGGTTGCCGGCCATGCGCGTGGTCGTGGAGACGCAGTGGTTGGTGGTCAGGCCGGTGATCACCAGCGTACCGACGCCGCGCCCGCGCAGGTCCGCTTCCAGCCGCGTGCCGATGAAGCCGCTGTTGACCGTCTTGTGGTGCACCGGCTCGCCGGGCCACGGCATCGCCTCGGGCTTGGCGCGGTGGCCGGCCGTGCCGGGACGGAAAGCCCCGTCCGGCGCGGTGGAGTCGTGCTGGATGTGGATCACCGGCCTGCCGGCGGCTCGCCAGGCCGCCAGCAGGCGGGCGATGTTGGCCTCTGCCTGGGGGTTGTTGCGCTCGCCCCAGCGGGGATCGTGGAAGCCCTCCTGGACGTCGATCACGAGCAGGGCAGTGGAGGCGGGCAGTTGCATCTGGGCGT
>NZ_DASSES010000122.1:0-5209 GCF_035695185.1 Frateuria sp. | reverse complement strand
CCGCAGCTTATCGGCATCGGCTAGGCGGGAGACCACGGCCAGCAAGTCGTCCAGGGATACATCGTCGGCGGGAGTAGCGGCCAGGGTCGGCCACGGCTCCTTGAGGTTCCGCCTAATGGATGCCTCGACCTCCCGCGCACTAGCCTTCCCGTTGCGCCGCAGCTCTCCAACATAGGCATCCAGGAGCGCGCCCAGCGTGGCCTCCTGTCGGGCCTGTGCGGCCTCCTCTGCGCGCGCTGCGGCTTCCCGCTGGCGCTGCGCCTCTCGGGCCTCAGCGTCCAAGACGGCTTTCAGATCACGCTCGCCTGCGCGATACCTTGCGGACAACTCGTTAGCCTTGTCGCGAGCGACCTCAAGAGACAGTGGCCCACCGCTGCCCGACCACTCGCCTAGGGAAATCGGGTCACGCGCGCCCGAAGGGTCGGTATAGCGGAAATAGAACAGGACTCCACCGCCGCCTAGCTTGCGGGCATAGAGCGTCCCTCCCCCTCGCGTGCCTCCATCGGAGCGCCACCCGGGTTTCATTGTCTGCAAGGTGCGGTGAGTCAGCTTAGCCATCGGCCCTTAGTCCCCGTTCGGTTGCCGTAGCATATACGATCGGTTGCCGTTCGGTTGCCGTTTGTCGTTAGCTCGCGCCAGACGCACCTAGACGCCTCTAGACCTTGTATGACAACGCTTTCAGAGACTTAGTCGAGGATGGTAGGCCGGTCCAGACGGCGATAGACAGTGGGATACCTGATTGAAAATCCCCGTGTCGGCGGTTCGATTCCGTCCCCGGCCACCATGAATAGGACTCAGCCCACCCATGCGGTGGGCTTTGTTTTTTTGTGGCCTGATCCATTAGCCATTCGGCGCGTCTCCATCTCGCCGCAGGCCAAGGTGTGCGTCACCGGGCATTGGCTGCAACCTCGTGATGTGTCGCCTTTGCGGCTTCGTCGAGGGGGCCAGTCGGTGTTCCTTCTTCGGGGGTGGCAAGGATGCCGCGCCAGGCCTTGCTGACCACGACGTCTGTGCGGTTTCGCTGCGACCATTGTCCCCGCGCCTGGCCTCACGGCTGCCGTTCGCATCCGGTGGGCGGTTGGGAGGACCCGTTGCGGCTACTTCAGGCCGGGTCCGCGGCCGCGGGCACCGCCCTCTCGGGCGCCAGCTTCTCGAACAGCTCGACGAGGTCCTCGCTGCTGAACGGCTTGCGCAGAAATGCATCCATCCCGGCGCCGTGCGCCTGCACTTCCTCGTCGCCACCGGAGCGGGCGGTGATGGCGACGATCGGGGTGCGCCGGTCCTGCTCCTCGCGCTGGCGGATCAGGCGGGCGACCTGGAAGCCGTCGACGCCCGGCAGGTCCAGGTCCAGCAGCACGACATCGAAGCGCGACTGGTCCCGTTCGGCGAGCGCGCCCAGGCCGTTGGCGACGTAGCAGACGCGGTGGCGCAGGCGTTCGAGCTGGCCTCGGATCACCGCCGCGACGATCGCGTCGTCTTCCACCAGCAGCACGTGCAGTGAACGGCCGCTCACCGCATGCGTGATGGCAGGCGCGCCGGCGCTCCCTTCGGGCGGCTGCAACGGCAGGCGCACGCGGAAGGTGGTGCCGTGGGCCAGGCGCGATTCGAGCTCGATGCTACCGCCCATCATTTCGACCAGTTCCCGGCAGATCGCCAGCCCAAGGCCGCTGCCGGAGCGCCGCTGCGGGCCGTCGACCTGTTCGAAGCGCTGGAACAGCCGCGCCTGCGCCGACTCGGGGATGCCCGGACCGGTGTCGGCGATGCTGAAGCCGATGCCCCCGGCGCACGGTTCGGCACGCAGCTTCACGCTGCCGTATTCGGTGAACTTCAGCGCGTTGTGGGTGAGATTGAGCAGTACCTGCTTGATGCGCACGGCATCGCCCACGACCCTGGGCGGCAGCTCGTCGGCCAGGTCGATCGTGAGGCTGAGGCGCTTGGCCTGGGCGTGGCCAAGCTGCAGTTGCGCCACGTCGTCCACCAGCTGGCGCGGATCGAACGGCGCCTGTTCCAGGTCCAGCCGGCCGGCCTCGATGCGGGCCAGGTCCAGCGCATCATTGAGCAGCTTGAGCAGCATGCCGCCGGAGCGCTGCATCGCCAGCGTGTACTCGCGCTGTTCGGGCTTGAGCGTGGTGGTCAGCAGCAGTTCGGCCATGCCCATCACGCCGGTCATCGGCGTGCGGATCTCGTGGCTGAGCGTGGCCAGGAACTGGCTCTTGGCGGCACTGGCCTCTTCGGCCAGGCAGCGTTGCTGCTCGGCCAGCGCGATGCGATGGCGCTGCGCGATCCGCCGGCGCCACACCCACAGCGCCATCCACACGCCCAGCACCAGCGTGATGGCGTAGGCCAGCCACGCCCACCAGCGCGCCCACGGCGGCGCCTCGACATGAATGCGCAACGGCGCGGCCAGGTGCGCCCAGGCGCCGCCGGCGCCGACCGCCATCACGCGCAGCGTGTAGTCGCCCGCGCCCAGCCCGGCGAAGTCGCGCTCGCCACGGCTGTCGACGTCGACCCAGCTGCCGTCCAGGCCGTCGAGCCGGAACCGGTAGCGATTGGCTGACGGGTCGACGTAGGAGAACACTCGCGCCTCCACGCCCAGTTCGCGGTCGCGCCAGTCCACCTCGACCGGCCCCGGACCCAGCGGCAGGTCGATCAGCTGGCCGTGACGCCGCACTCGCACGCGGGCCAGCGCCAGCTGGGGCACGGTCGCCTGCTCGCACACGCGGTCGGGGTCGAAGGCGACCACGCCGCCGAGCGACGGCGCATACAGGTTGCCATCAGGCATCAGGGCGAAGCCGCGGGCGAACTCGGTGTTGCTCAGGCCATCCTGCAGGCCGAACGAGCGGAAGCGGCCGGAGTCCGGATCGAAGCGCCACAGGCCATCGGTGCCGAAGATCCACACGCGTCCGCGCGCATCCACGCGCATGTCGACCACGCCGACCGAAGGCCAACCGTGCGCCATGTCCACATGGCGCACCAGCGCCAGGCCGTCGCCGTGGTAGCGGTACCGCTCCAGCCCGTCGGGCGTCGCCAGCCACATGCCGTCGGGGGTGAAGCTGAAAGCCTCCACCGAGACGCCGGTGGGGCCGCCCGGCACCGGCTCGAAGAAGCGGTGGGTGCGGTCCAGCTGCATCAGGCCGCCTTCGCTGGCGTAGTAGAAGGTGCCGCGGTCGTCGAGCGTCATCTGCGCGCCCCACAGCATCTTGTCGTCGGCCTGGTGCATCGGCACGCGGGTCACCGCCAGCGTGTCCGGGTCGACCCGGAACAGGCCCTCGCGGAAGGTGCGCACGTACAGGCGGTGGTCGGGCCCGGGCTCGACTTCCAGCGGGTGGCGGAACATAAGGCCCTGCGGGTCGACCGGGTCCACGCGCGCGCCCTGGGCCCGATAGAGCGTCCCCTGCACCGCGACCCACAGGCGGCCCCCCTCGCCCTCGGTCATGCCGAGCACGTCGCCGTGCAGATCGGAGAGCACGTGCTCGACCGCGCCGGTGGCGGGGTCCAGGCGGTCCACCCGGCCGTCGCGCTCGCCCACCCAGACGTGCCGGCCGTCGCGACCGCGCGCCATGGTGGTCGCCACCGCGTCGCGCAGGCTGGCCGGATCGTCCGGGACGTGCGTGTAGCGGCTGAAGCTGTACCAGCCCGGTGCCAGGTAGGCCACGCCGCCGTCGAGCGTGGTCACCCACAGTCCGCCCTCGCGATCGACGTAGAGCTGCCATACCCAGGTGCCGGGCAGGTTGCCGTAGAGCACCGGGCGATTCATCACCGGGATGACCGGACCGTCCGCCCGCTGCTGCAGGAACAGGCCGCGCTGGGTGCCGATCCACAGCCGCCCGGCATGGTCGCGGGCGCTGACCATCACGTTGGTGTCGGGCAGTTCATCGCGCGCGAAGCGGTGCACACGGCCGTCGGGGCCCACGACCAGCAGCCCGCGCACGGTGGCGATGCGCACTTCATCGCCGTTGCCGTCGATGCGCCAGGCATCCACCGACTGCGCCGGATCGGCCGGCAGCACCCGGTGCCAGCTGCCGTCCGCATCGCGGCGGAACAGGCCGTGGGCGCTGCCGACCCACAGGCGCTGGTGGGGGTCGACATAGAGCGCGGCGACTTCGCCGAAGTCCGAGGGCGCCGGGCCGAGCAGCGGATTGACGACGTGCTCGAAGCTGCCGTCCGCGCGCATGCGGTCCAGTCCGAAACGGGTGCCCACCCAGAGCCGGCCGTCGGCGGTCTGCGCCAGCGTCCACACCTTTTCGCTGACCAGGCTGCCGGGGTCGGCCGGATCGTGCTTCCAGTGCCGGAACCTGCCGGTGGCGGCATCGAGCCGGTTCAGGCCGGCGTCCAGGCCGGCGGCCCACAGCCGCCCTTGCCGGTCGATCAGCAACGAGGAAATGCCGTTGCCGGCGAGCGAGCCGGGGTCGCCGGAAATATGGCGGAAGTTGGTGAACTCCACGCCATCGAACCGCGCAATGCCGTTCTTGGTGCCGAACCACATGGTGCCGTCGGGCGCCTGCGCGGCGGTGTAGACCAGGCTGCTGGGCAGGCCATCGGCGCTGCCGTAGCGACGGAACTGCGGGGTCGGCAGGACCCCGGTCGAGACCGCCCGGGCGGGAGCGAAGGCCGGTGCGTTGGCGCCCGCCCCGGGCGCACCCAGCAGCAAGCCAACGCCCAGCAGCAAAGCGGACACCATGTGCTTCCCCCACGTGCCTGAAGTCCTTCGTGGACGCATTGCTGCCCCTCGGACCTTCACGCTCCCGGCAACCCGCCGGATTCCCCTTCACGAAATGATGCCAAAAGCATCCCCCTGCCGCGACCTTGCCCGATGTACTAATATTAGTACCATGCCCCTCAGCCCTACCCGCCAGACCCTGCTCGACTACCTGCGAGAACACATCGCGGCGCACGGCTATCCGCCTTCGCAACTGCAGATCGCCGCCGCCCTGGGCCTGAAGCAGAACCGCTCGGCGCGCCTGCACCTGGAGGCGCTGGCGCGGGAGGGCCACATCGAACTGGTGCCGGGCCAGGCGCGCGGCATCCGCCTGCGCCAGAGCGCGCCGAGGCCGACGCTGACGGTGCCGCTGCTCGGTCGCGTGGCGGCGGGCCGGCCGATCGGCTCGGAGGCCGAGGTGCGCCGCGAGGTCGCGCTGGACGCCTCGCTGTTCCGCCTCCGTCCTGACTACCTGCTGGAAGTGGTGGGCGAGTCGATGCTGCTGGACGG
>NZ_DASSES010000121.1:0-12538 GCF_035695185.1 Frateuria sp. | reverse complement strand
GTCGGCCGGTATCCTTGCCGGCTCCGCGGAAGCGCGGAACACATCCGGAGAGATGCCCGAGAGGCCGAAGGGGCTCCCCTGCTAAGGGAGTATAGGGTCAAAAGCCTTATCGAGGGTTCGAATCCCTCTCTCTCCGCCATATACGCGAAGCGCCCCGTTCGGGGCGCTTCGCGTATATGGCCTCGCCATCCGGCCGGCGCGACGACCCGGCGGTATTTGACGATTCGCCGGTCCGTTTGGAGTCGCCCATCATCTTTTGCCGCGGCTGCTGCGCGGAACAGTGCCACAGCGTGACCAACGGCTTCGCCGTCAGTGCGTCGCTTGCTTCTTTTCGAGGGCTCAGGCGCGCATGGATCAGGCGGCCCTCCCGGCATCCTGCAGGCGTTCTCCCATGGCTGCGCACTGCGCCCTGTCTTGGGTCGCCCAAAGGTACGGATTCGACATCCCCGGAAAGGGACATGCGCCGTCGCGCCAGGACCTGCCCGGTCGGCGCAGTTCACGGCTCTTGCACTGGATCTCCTCCTGCGCAGGCGCTGCGAGGAGGGCGGCGATGTCGACCGTAGCCAGCGGTTCCAGGGAACCGAAGCCGGCGACCGCCGTGTGGTTTCCCGCCAGCGTGCACTCCACCGACGACGGCTACAGGTGCCGCGGCAGGCGGTGGAGCCCCCGTGGCGGACGGGCGGTCAGTCGCCTGCGTCGGGACGCTCGCGCACCGGATGCTTGCTCAGCTTGCGCTGCAGCGTGCGGCGATGCATGCCCAGGCGCCGGGCGGTTTCGGAGATGTTTCCATCGCACTCGGTGAGCACGCGCTGGATGTGTTCCCACTCCAGCCGACGCAGGGCGAGCGGCGCCTCGGGAGCTTCCGGCGGCTCGTCATCGATGGCCGACGGGCCTTCGCCCTCGAGCAATGCGCGCACTACCGCGTCCGCATCGACCGGCTTGGCCAGATAGTCGTGCGCACCGCGCTTGATCGCTTCCACGGCGGTGGCGATGGAGGCGTAGCCGGTCAGCAGCAGGATGCGCATTTCCGGCACCAGCGCGTGCAAGTCGGAGATCAGCTTCAGTCCGTTCTCCTCGCCCAGCTTGAGATCCAGCACGCAATAGCGGGGCTGGTGGCGGCGGGCCAGGATGCGTGCCTCGTCGGCGCGGGTGGCACCGATCGCCTCGAAGCCGCGCGAGCCCAATGCGCGCGACAGCACGCGGACGAAGGTGGCGTCGTCGTCGACGATCAGGAGCTGGCGGGGAGCGTTGGCGTCGGTCATGGGGCATGGTGTCGGAGGCGGAAGCGACATTCTTGCCCGAGCGCGCCGCGGTTGCACGCGTTCAGCCCGCGCCGATCACCGCCAGCGGCAGGCGCAGGCGCACTTGCGCACCTCGCCCGGTATTGTTTGCGGTCAGCTCGCCGTCGAGGCGCTCGGCGGTGGCTTCGGCCAGCGCCAGGCCCAGTCCAAGCCCGCCCTGCTTGCCAGTGCGGCCAAGTTCACCCAGTTCGGCGGCGCTGTCGAAACCCGGGCCCTGGTCGCGCACCGCCAGCTCCAGCCACCCATGCTCGCAGCGGATATGCAGCTCGACCTCGTCGGAGCCGGAGGACCTGGAGGCATCGGCCGCGTTGTTCAGCAGGTTGATCAGCGCATGGCGCAGGCCCGCCGGGACGCGCAACACACGCCCGGCGGCGGCGTCGGGCAGGTCGAGCGTTAGTTCGGCCTCGGGGCGCAGCAACTGGAAGCGCTCCAGGCAGCCGTGCACGAACGCCTGCACCGTCATCCGCTCGGCCTCCTGCGACAGTTGCGCCTGGCCGAAGGCCACCATCTCGCGGAGGATGGTGCGGCAACGGTCGACCTGCTCCTGCAACAGTGCGAGGTCCTCTTCTAGCAAGGCATCCTGGGCATGCTCGCGGCGCAGCTCGGGCAGCAGCGTGCGCATGGTCGCCAGTGGCGTGTTCAGTTCGTGCGCGGCGCCGGCGGCCTGGGTGGCAATCGCAAGGATGCCCTCATCACGCAGTGCGCGTTCGCGCACCCGCTGCACTTCCAACTGCTGCGCGCGCAGCGCGCTGGCCAGCCGGTTGATGAAGAACCCCAGCAGCAGCGCCATGATCACGAAGTTCACGCCCATGCCGAGGATGTGCAGGGGAAACCCGCCGCCCTGCATCGGCAGCGGCAGCGGCACGTAGCGATAGAGCAGCAAGAGGTAGGCGACGCCGGCCAGCGCGGCCACGGCCAGGACCGCAGGCACCGACAGCGCGGCCGCGGCCAGCGCGATCGGCACCAGCAGCAGGGTCACGAACGGATTGCTGGCGCCGCCGGTGAAGTAGAGCAGGTAGCCGAGCACCAGCGTGTCGATCGCGACGTGCAGGATGGTTTCCCACTCGCGCACCGGCCAGGGCTGGCCGAGCCGCCAGGCGGCGAACACGGCGAATACCGCCAGTGCGCCGATGCCGGTCAGCAGTGGCAGCAGCGGAATGGCCAGGTGCATCCACAGCGCGCAGACCAGCACCGCCACGCTTTGTCCGGCGATCGCGCAAAGGCGCAACCAGGCAAGCGTGCGCGTGAGCGCGAAGGGACCGATGCGGCGGCTGGCGTGCCGGTGTGGCATGGCGCAAGGAAAGGCGCCGCGGTGGTCCGCGGCGCCGTGGGGGTCAGCCCGGCAGTTCCCAGCCTTCCTCGCTGCGCACCGGCGGCAGCGGATCGGCCGCGGCGGCGTGCTCGGCGTGGCTGTTGGAGAGCTTCTTCATCAGCGGCAGCACCGCCACGGCGATCGCCGTGCAGCCGACGCCCACCCAGCCGAGCTTGGTGAACAGGCTGGTATAGATCTGCAGCGACTGCACCGGATCGGTGAGGCCTTCGGGAATGTGCGCGAAGTTGGCCACCACGCTGCCCAGGTACTGCGAGATGCCCGAGGCGACGTAGTAGGCGCCCATCATGAAGCCACCCATGCGGGCCGGCACGTAGCGGGCGATCATGGCCAGGCCGAGGCCGGACACCAGCAGCTCGCCCAGCGAATACAGGCCATAGCCCCAGACCATGGTCCAGGAGGACACCTGGCCGGCGACCGCCCAGTGCGCACCCACGCCGTAGATGAAGAAGCCGGCGGCGACCGCTGCAAAGCCCCAGGCGAACTTGGCGGCCACGGACGGGTCCTTGCCCAGGCGGCCCAGCGAGTTGTAGATGAACACCAGCACGGGGCTGAGCAGCACGATCCAGATGGCGTTGAGGTTCTGGTACTGCTCCGGGATCCACGTGAACAGGTGCAGGCCGAACACGCTGAAGTCCAGGTTCACGTTGTGCTGCGCGAACAGGTTCAGCGAGGTGGACATCTGCTGGTAGAAGATGAAGAAGAAGATGGTCTGCACCGTCAGCACCAGTGCGGCCACCAGGCCGGCGCGCTCGCTGCGTTCGCTGGAGCGGATCAGGTGGATGAAGATGCCGAGGATGACCACGCCCGCGGCATACACGCAGACCCGCGCCACCGTCTGGCTCTGCAGGATGAAGGCCGACACGAACACCATGCCGATGGCGGCCAGGATCACCGCGCCGAAGCGGGCAAGGTTGAACGGCCTCTGGTCGGGAGCCGAGCCGATGTGGCGCAGCGTGCGGCTCATCAGGACGTAGTTGATCAGGCCCAGCAACAGGCCGATGGCACAGATGCCGAAGGCGGTGTGCCAGCCCCAGGCGTCGCCGTAGCGCTCGCCGACGTAGTCGCGCACCCACGGCGTGAGCGTCATCGAGATCATCGAACCGACGTTCACCGCCATGTAGTAGATCGTGAAGGCGCTATCGATCTTGGTGTCGTCGCCTTCGTAGATCTTGCGCACGAGGTTGCCGGCGTTGGGCTTGAAGAAGCCGTTGCCGACGATGATCACGCCGAGCGCCACGTACAGCAGGTAGGCATTGTCGGTGGGAATCCACAGCATCGCGTAGCCCAGCCCGAGCACCACCGCACCGGTCAGCATGGTGCGGCGGGTACCGATCAGCTTGTCGCCGACCCAGCCGCCGATGGCGGGCGTGGCGTAGATCAGCGCGGCCGCGGCGCCCCACACCAGGTTGGCGTGGGTGTCGATGAAGCCGAGCTTCTTCATCATGTAGGTAACCATCAGCACCTGCATGCCGTAGAAGCCGAAGCGCTCCCACATTTCGATCAGGAACACGGTGCTGAAGGATCGCGTTTGCGATACGGGTGGATTCTGGATTGCCATGGAATTTCCGAGCGGATGAACACTGACGGCCGCGGCGCGGCCTGCTCTGCAACCCTGAACCGGGCTACAACCACCCGAGGGTAACCCATCCGTCCGGCGCGTAACGCTGCACTGCGGCATGCCGTCCCGCAACGGGGGCTGTGGCATGATGGCGCGCTTGCCGCCGGCCGATCGCGAGTAGCCGCCCATGTCGACAGCCCCGTCCCCGCAGCCCTGCGCCTTCGCTACCTTGCGGAAGGACGGCTGAGACCATGGCCGCCGAAGGCTTCCGCGGACCGCGGCAACTCTGGAACGCACTGCGCTGGTCGATGAAGGGGTTGCGCGCGGGCTGGCGTCACGAGGCGTCGTTCCGCTTCGAGGTCTGCCTGGCCGTGGTGGTGATCCCGCTGGGGCTCTACCTGGGCGAGGGCGCGCTGGAGAAGCTGGCGTTGGTGTTGCCGATGTTCCTGGTGCTTTCGGCCGAGTTGCTCAACTCGGCGATCGAGGCGGTGGTGGACAAGGTCAGCCCCGAGTTCCACGAACTTGCCGGGCGCGCCAAGGACATGGGCTCGGCGTCGGTCTTCGTCCTGCTGGTTTTCATGGCGTTGAGCTGGGCGCTGGTCGTCGGTCCCCGGCTGCCTGCGATCCTGGGCACCTAGGCCGGAACCGGGCCACCCGATGTCGCGGCGAAGCCCACGGCAGGCCGCGAGGAGGCAGGTCCTCCGGTTCGTTGACGCTGGCCTGAGCGTGCGCCTACGCTGGTGATCCCGCCATCCGGAGTGCCGCCATGAAGACCCTTCGCGTGATCGTGCTGTCGCTGCTCGCCGTGTTGCTCAGCGGCTGCGGCTACAACGCCATCCAGCGCCAGGACGAGGCGGTGAAGGCCGCCTGGTCGGAGGTGCTCAACCAGTACCAGCGTCGTGCCGACCTGGTGCCGAACCTGGTCAACACGGTCAAGGGTTATGCCCAGCACGAAGAGCGTGTGCTTACCGAGGTGACCAATGCACGGGCCCGCGTGGGCAGCGTGCGGATCACTCCGGACATGATCAACGACGCGCAGAAGCTCAAGCAGTTCCAGCAGGCGCAGGGCGAGCTGTCCAGCGCGCTGTCCCGCTTGATGGTGGTCAGCGAGCGCTATCCCGACCTGAAGGCCAATGGCCTGTTCCAGAACCTGCAGGCGCAGCTGGAAGGCACCGAGAACCGCATCACCGTCGCGCGCAATCGCTACGTGCAGTCGGTGCAGCAGTACAACTCGATGATCCGCACCTTCCCCAACAACCTCACGGCGAAGATGTTCGGCTACCAGGTCAAGCCCAACTTCACCGTGGAAAACGAGAAGGCGATCTCCACCGCTCCGACGGTGGACTTCGGCACGCAGCCGCCGGCGCCGGCCAGCTCGGCAGCGCACTGACATGGCCTTTCGCCTGCGGCGGCTGGCGTGGTTGCTGCTCGGCCTGTGGCTCCTGGCGGCATCGGGCGCGCAGGCCGCGGCGGTGCCAACGCTCACGCGTCACGCCACCGACCTGACCGGCACGCTCAGCGCGCAGCAGGTCGATCAGCTCGATGCGGAGCTGGTGGCGCTGGAAAAGCGCAAGGGCGCGCAACTGGTCGTGCTGATGATCGGCAGCACCGGCGAGCAGGACATCGAGAGCTATTCGCTGGCGGTGGCCGAGCAGAACAAGGTCGGCCGCAAGGGCACCGACGACGGCGTGCTGCTGCTGGTCGCCAAGGACGACCGGCGGGTGCGCATCGAGGTCGGCTACGGCCTGGAGGGCGCCATTCCCGACGCTGCCACGGCGCGCATCATTCGCGAGTACATCGCCCCGAAATTCCGCGAGGGTGACTACTACGGCGGCATCCACGATGCCGTGGGCGCACTGACGCTGCTGATCGACGGCGAGCCGCTGCCGCCGCCGGTGCAGGGCGCGCCACGCGAGCACCGCGGAATCGGCTTGCACCAGGCGTTGTTCATCGGCATCTTCATCGCGTTCTTCCTGCGCAACCTGCTGGGACGCGCCAACCTGTTCGTGCGCACGCCGCTGGGCGCCGGAATCACCGGGGTCGTGTTGTGGCTGGTTGCGGCCAGCCTGGGCGCGGCCGTGCTCGGTGCGATCATCGGTGGCCTCTTCATGTTGCTGCCCGGCGGCGGCGGCCGCTCGATCGGGCGTGGTGGCTGGGGCGGCTGGGGTGGCTTCGGAGGAGGCGGCTTCGGAGGGGGCGGATTCGGCGGCGGTGGCTTTGGCGGCGGCAGTGGCGGCGGCTTCAGCGGCGGTGGTGGCAGCTTCGGCGGCGGCGGTTCTTCGGGGAGCTGGTAGATGAGGCTCGTGCAGCGATTACTCGCCAATCTGTTCGGTGGCTGGTTCCAGTTGCGCCAGCGCTTCCCCGCCATGCTGCTGGACGAGTTGGCCGATGCGGTCACCGTCGGCGAGCGCAGCCATCTGGGCGAAGTCCGCTTCGCGGTCGAGTCGCGCCTGACCGTACGAGCCGTGCTGGCCGGCCTGGACGCGCAGGCCCGGGCACGGCAGGTATTTGCGCAGCTTCGGGTCTGGGACACCGAGGACAACTGTGGCGTACTGGTGTACCTCCTGTTGTCGGAGCAGCGCATCGAGATCGTTGCCGACCGGGGCATCGCCCGCCGGGTGGCGCAGGCGCAGTGGGATGGCGTGTGTGCGCTCATGCGCGACCACTTTGCCGCTGGCCGCTGGCGCGAGGGCAGCCTGGGTGGCCTGGCGGCCATCAATGCCCTCCTGCACGAGCACTTTCCGGCCGGCGACAGGGAAAACCCGGACGAACTGCCGGACCGGCCCGTGCTCCTCTGAGCGGGAGTGTCTGCTCGGGCGGGCTGCAGCTGCCCGTAGCGGATGCGACAGGTGCGGCTGCAGGACACGCGATCCGCTTGCTCCGCCTTCGCGACCGTTTCGGTCCACGCCGCACCGGCCCGGGCCGGCGTGCGACCCAAGGGTCTGCGCCGGTCGGGCGTGCCCGGCTACACTTGGCCTTTACCCATCCATCGCGCGCCATGACCCAGCCCTACACCGTCCACTTCGATCCGGTCGCCTTCCATCTCGGGCCAGTGCAGGTGCACTGGTACGGCCTGATGTACCTGCTGGGCTTCCTGGGCGCGGGCGTGCTGGGTGAGCGGCGGCGGAAGCAGGGCCGGTTGCCGGTGAGCCGCGACGCGCTGAGCGACCTGGCCTTCTATGCGATGTTGGGCATCATCGTCGGCGGGCGGGTGTGGTACATGCTGTTCTACTACGCCGGCGGCCTGCACTGGATCTGGACCGACCCGCTGGCGCTGTTCAAGGTGTGGGACGGCGGCATGAGCTTCCACGGCGGCCTGGTCGGCGTGCTGGTGGCGGCATGGTGGTGGTCGCGGCGGCACCGGCTGCATTTCTTCGACACCATGGACTTCGTGGCGCCGCTGGTCCCGCTGGGCCTGGGTCTGGGGCGGCTCGGAAATTTCATCAATGGCGAGCTTTGGGGCAAGCCCGGCAGCGTGCCGTGGGCGATGATTTTCCCCAACGCCAAGCTGGAAGACGTGCAGCTGGCGCGTGACCAGCCAGCGTTGGCGCAGCAGCTGGCACAGTTCGGCGGCATTCCGCGGCACCCATCCCAGCTGTACGAAATGGCGCTGGAGGGTCTGGTGATGTTCGCGGTGCTGTGGCTGGTGTCGATGAAGCCGCGTCCGCGGTACCTGGTGTCCGGGCTGTTCGCGTTGATGTACGGCTGCTTCCGCTTCGCGGTGGAATTCGTGCGCGTGCCCGATCCGCAGCTGGGCTACCTGGCCTGGGGCTGGCTGACGATGGGCCAGGTGCAGTCGCTGCCGCTGATCGTGATCGGGCTGGTGCTGGTGGCGATGTCGCGGCGCGCGCCGACCCTGGTGCCCGTGGCGCACTGAAGCGTCCGGTCCGGGCGCGCTGCAGGAGCGCAAACCGTATGCGACCGGGCCTCCCGGTCGCGCACAGCGGCGCTCCTGCGGGGTTGCGGGTCAGAAGTTGTTGTCGCCGCCGATCAGGTCGCCCAGGCCGCCGAGCAGCGAACCTTCGCCGCGGCGCTGGCCGCCCCCCTGCGGCGCGGCCGCCAGCATGCGGCCGGCCATGCGCGAGAACGGCAGCGACTGCAGCCACACCTTGCCGGGGCCGGTCAGTGTGGCGAGGAACACGCCCTCACCGCCGAACAGCATGCTCTTGATCCCGCCGACCGGGCGCACGTCCATGCTGACCGAGTCGTGGAACGCGACCACGCAGCCGGTGTCCACGTCCAGCCGTTCGCCCGGCTTGAGCTCGCGCTCGACCACGGTGCCGCCGGCGTGCACGAACACCCAGCCGTCGCCCTCGAGCTTCTGCATGATGAAGCCCTCGCCGCCGAACAGGCCGGTGAGGATCTTGCGCTGGAAATAGATGCCCAGCTGCACGCCGCGCGCACCGGCCAGGAACGAATCCTTCTGGCAGATCAGCCGGCCGCCGTGCTCGGAGAGCTTCATCGCCATCACCGTGCCGGGATAGGGCGCGGCGAAGGCGACCCTGGCCTTGCCGCTGCCGGTGTGGGTGAACACGGTGGTGAACAGGCTTTCGCCGGTGATCACGCGCTTGCCCGCCGACATCAGCTTCCCCATCAGGCCGCCGCTCTGGCTGGCGCTGGAGCCATCGCCGAATACGGTGTCCATCTGCACCGCCGATTCCTTGTACATCAGCGAACCGGCTTCGGCGATGGCGCTCTCGCCCGGGTCGAGCTCGACCTCCACGAACTGCATGTCGCTGCCGACGATGCGGTAGTCGACCTCGTCGGAGGCGCCGTAGCGGCCGGCCGGCGGGGGCGGCGGCGCCACAGCCAGCGCGCTGGAGGGCTGGAACACGCTGTGGATCGGCCGCCATTCGCCGAAGCCTTCCTTCCAGCAGTAGCCGTCGGGGCGGCTGCGCGCCTGCTCGCGGGCGGCATCGTCGTCCAGCGGGCCGATGCGTTCGTTGTTGCCGTAGCTGAAGTACCACTGCGTCATGTTGGCCGTCCCTTGGTGGAAGGGCTCGAGTCTAGGCCGGCGCGAGGCGCCAGGGGGAGTGACGGATGTCACCGGGTGTGTAGGCCTCCATCCGGCACGGGGAGCCCCGGCACCGTAGAATCACCCTCATGCGCGCCTACCTCGACCTGCTCGATCACGTGCTTCACCACGGCACCGAAAAAACCGACCGCACCGGCACGGGCACGAAGAGCGTGTTCGGCTGGCAGATGCGCTTCGACCTCGCCAGGGGCTTTCCCCTGGTCACCACCAAGAAGGTGCACTGGAAGTCAGTGGTGCATGAACTGATCTGGTTCCTGCGTGGCGACACCAACATTGCCTACCTGAAGGAACACGGCGTCAGCATCTGGGACGAGTGGGCCGATGCGCAGGGCAACCTGGGTCCCGTCTATGGCCAGCAGTGGCGCGCCTGGCCCACCGCCGATGGCGGCACCGTCGACCAGATCCGCTGGGTGGTGGACGAGATCCGGCGCAACCCGGACTCGCGCCGCCTGATCGTCAGCGCCTGGAACGTGGGCGAGCTACCGAAGATGGCGCTGATGCCCTGCCACACGCTGTTCCAGTTCTACGTCGCTGACGGCAAGCTTTCCTGCCAGTTGTACCAGCGCTCGGGGGACATTTTCCTGGGTGTGCCGTTCAACATCGCCAGCTACGCGCTGCTGACCCACATGGTGGCGCACGTGTGCGGGCTGGGGGTGGGCGATTTCGTGCACACGCTGGGCGATGCGCACCTGTACAGCAACCACCTCGAGCAGGCGCGGCTGCAACTGAGCCGCGAGCCGCGGCCGTTGCCCCGCGTGGTGCTCAACACGGACGTGCGGGCGCTGGAGGACTTCCGCTTCGAGGACATTGCGCTGGAGGGGTACTCCCCGCACCCGGCCATAAAGGCGCCCGTGGCGGTGTAAGGCGCGCCGCGACCGGCCTACGTCTCGCGCGCCAGCAATCCCCGCAACGCCGGGTTCTCGCGCAGTTCCGCAAACGGCACCACCGGCGCCGGTCGCTCGGCCGGCGCCTGCAGGGTCTTCTGCCAAACCCCCACGTCCCACCAGCGGTCCAGCTTGTAGCCGCTCTGCCGCCACACGCCCGCCGGTGTGAACCCCATCGCCTCGTGCAGGCGCACGCTCGGCTCGCCCGGCAAGGTGATCACGCCGACTGCCTGGTTCATGCCCTGCAGGCGCATGGCCTCGAGCAGCACGCCGTACAGCCGCGGTGCGATGCCCTTGCGCCGGGCATCTTCGCGTACGTAGATCGAGGTCTCGGCGATCCAGTCGTAGGCGGCGCGCTCGCGGAAGCGGCTTGCGTAGGCGTAGGCCAGCACCTCGCCTTCCTCCCACACCAGCCAGGGGTACTGCGCCAGGCGCGCGACGATGCGCTCGCCCATCGCCGTCACGCCGGGCAGCGTGGTCTCGAAGGTGGCGACGCCGTGGGTGACCGACGGGGCGTAGATCGCGTGGATCGCCGCGGCGTCGGCGGGGCAGGCGATGCGGATCATGCCGGCCGAACCGTCAAAGCTCGCGCAGGTAGTAGCGGTCGCAGCCATGATGGCCGGTGCCGCCCATTGCCTGGCAGATCGGCGAAAAGCCGCTGCGACGGTACAGCGCCTGTGCCGCATCCATGCCGGTGAGGGTCTCCAGGTAGCAGCGGCGGTAGCCCAGCATGCGTGCCGTGTCCAGGCAGCGCTGCATCATGGCGGTGCCGGCGCCGATGCCACGCGCCTGCGGCAGGAAGTACATCTTGCGCAGCTCGCACACGTCCGCCTCGCCGCCTTCCAGGGGCGCCACGCCGGCGCCGCCGATCACCACGCCGTCGCGCTCGACCACGAAGTAGGCGCAACCGGGCCGTGCATAGGCCTCGGCCATGTGGTCGACCTCCGCGTCATGGATCGCGAAGCCGGGGCCGTCGGCACCGAACGCGGGCATGACCGTACGGATGATCGAGGCCATGGCGGCATCGTCGCGGGGCTCGATGGGGCGGATCAGGAAACTGGAATGCATGGGCTTTCGGTCTGGGGAGTGAGGAACGACTTGGGTTTCAGGCGGCCGTTCGCGCGCGGGTGACCCGGCTGGCCGTCTCCTTGTGCAATTGCGCCGAGAGCCAGGCGCCGGTGGCGACCAGCAGGTCGAGGTCCACGCCGGTGTGCAGGCCCATGCCCTCCAGCATGTAGGCCACGTCCTCGGTGGCTACGTTGCCGGTGGCGCCCCGGGCGTACGGGCAGCCACCGGTGCCGGAGATCGCGCTGTCGACCACGCGCACGCCTTCCTCCAGGCAGCCCAGGATGTTTGCCAGGGCCTGGCCGTAGGTATCGTGGAAGTGCACGGCCAGCGCGTGCATCGGCACCGCCTGTGCCACCGCGCGCAGCATGGCGCGCGCCTTGGCCGGCGTCCCCACGCCGATCGTGTCGCCCAGCGAGACCTCGTAGCAGCCCAGCGCATGCAGCCGCCCGGCCACGCGCACCACATCCGCGACGGGCACGTCCCCCTGGTAAGGGCAGCCGAGCACGGTCGACACGTAGCCGCGCACCGCCACGCCATCGGCCCGGGCGCGCTCGAGCACCGGCACGAAGCGCTCGATCGACTCGTCGATGGAGGCATTGACGTTCTTGCGGTTGAAGGCCTCGCTGGCGGCGGTGAACACGGCGACCTCCTGCGCACCCACGGCCCGCGCACGTTCATACCCTTGCAGGTTGGGTACCAGCACCGGGTAGCGCACGCCGGGCACCTTGCGGATCCCGCTGAACACCTCGGCGGCGTCGGCGAGCTGGGGCACCCACCTGGGACTGACGAAGCTGGTCGCCTCGATGGTGGTCAGGCCGGAGGAGGAGAGCCGGTCGATCAGGGCGATCTTCACCTCCGCCGGCAGCAGGGTCTTTTCGTTCTGCAGGCCGTCGCGGGCGCCGACTTCGACGATCCGGACGGTATCGGCGGGGGCGGTCATGGCGGCTCCAGGTGCGGGGAAGTGCCCACTTTAGCCGGTCGGCCGCCCGGCCAGGACAGATCGCCCGGCAGGCTGGCTTTGCCCCGGACTCCTCCGTATAATCGCCGGTTCGACCCACACGGACGGGTCGTGAACCGATATCGGCAGGACGGAAAGCGTGGCCCTCGGGACCACCGCCGAATCAGTCAGAAACCGGGCAATCAAGCCCACCCAGGAGCATTCCCATGCCCAAGATCAAGACCAACCGGGCGGCCGCGAAGCGTTTTCGCAAGACCGCTTCGGGCAAGTTCAAGGCCGGTCACGCCTTCAAGTCGCACATCCTGACCAAGAAGTCGACCAAGCGTAAGCGCAACCTGCGCGCCACCAACCACGTCAAGGCGTGCGACACCAAGGGTGTGGCTCGCATGTTGCCGTACGTC